>CABZXY010000004.1 GCA_902529795.1 uncultured Alphaproteobacteria bacterium | reverse complement strand
TGGTTCTATAGTTATAAAATGATCAAAAAATAGATACTTCAAATAATTATCAAACAAAGCGTATGATAAAATAAAAATCAAAAAAAGTATTAATAGAATAAAAATTAATTTTTTACTCACATTTTTAATTTAGGTTTGATCCCTAAAATACCTAAACCTTCAGAAATTACTAATTGATATTTTTTTAACAATGATTGAGCATCTTCAGATAGATTATTGTTATCATCTAAAAATTTTGAATTAGGATTTGATTTAGCTGATGACCATAATGAATGAAACATTGAAGCTGCAGACTCTAAGTAATGAGCAATTAAATGCACTTCATTTCTTTTATAAGAATTAAACACAACTAAATCCCACTCATGTATCTTTTTTATTAAATTTTTTAATTCAAATGAAAGTTCAATATTACTCGAAATCACATTATTTGTTTTTTCTAACACAGATTGTGATCGTGCAAACGAATATTGAATATAATAAATAGGATTTTCTTTGTTTTCTTTTTTAATCAAATCAATGTCTAAATCCATGTGGGTATCATTTTTTCGATAGCACATAAAATAGCGATAATTTTCTATGCCAATTTCTTTAACTAGTTCATCTAACTCAAAGATAGTGCCTTCTCTTTTTGACATCTTTTGAATTTCATTATTTCTCTTTAAGTTAACAATTTGGCAAAAAACAACAGAAAAATTTACTTCTGGATAAAGAGAAACTAATGCAGAAGATAGTCTTTTTAAATAACCTAAATGGTCTGCACCCCAAATATTTATTAATTTTGAATATTGTCTTTGGTATTTATCTACATGATAAGCAATATCATTTGCAAAATAAGTAGGTGTGCCATCATTTTTAGTAATAGCTCGGTCTTCGTCATCACCAAAGTTAGTTGATTTAAAAATAGTTATCTCATTATCTTTTTTCGTACCTTGGAAATCTTTAGGGTCATGGAGTTGTCCATGGTAAACAAGACCTTTTTTTTCTAGTTCTTTAATGATCTCAGGGAGAAGTTTTTTTTCAACTATTGAGGTTTCATAAGTAATTTGATCAAAATTGATTCCAGAGTGCTTTAGTGTTTTTAAAGATTGGTTAACTAAATTTTCAATAGCAAAGTTAACAATTTGCAATTCTTCATCTTTAGATAACTTGGGTGAGTCGAATATATTTTTGAAATTCTCAAAACATTTTTCTGCTAATTCTTGGATATAATCACCTTTATAAAATTGTTGATAAGGTAAATTTAAATTATGCTTTGAAGAGATATGAAAAAGGATTGAAGATAAAAATTCATTAATTTGATTTCCTGTATTATTGACATAATACTCTCTTGTCACAATATGACCGTAAAATTGGTAAAGGTTTGAAAGAACGTCACCTACAATGGCGCCCCTACCATGAGCTAAATGAAGAGGGCCAGTTGGATTAGCAGAAACAAATTCTATGTTTACAGATGATTGATCCTGGAAACGATTATTTTGAAAATTTAGAAGTCTGAAAAAGAACTGATCTTTTAAAAAGAAATTAATAAATCCAGGTCCCGCTATTTCTATTTTTTCAAAATCTTGAGAAGGAAAACTATTAATAATTAATTTTGCTAAATCTGATGGTTTTTGTTTATAAATTTTAGAAAATTTTAAGGCGATATTAGTTGTAAAGTCACCTTTTTCATCAAAAAGAAGTGAAACTTCTATCTCATCAGCAGAAATATCAATACTAGGGTCAATACTGTTAAGACAAACTTTTAAAGAGCTTTTAATTTGATTAAGCATAATGGTTATAAAAATTTATTGCGTACTGGTCAGTCATACCACAGATATAATCAACTATAATTTGTTTTTTACTATCTTCATCCTGAATTTTAGACCTCCAAGTGTTAGGCAGTGGAGTTTGATCTTTTTCAAGAAATTTTATGATAAATAACAGGATTTGCTCTGCTTTAGTTCTACTTTGATATACAAAGTTAGATGTATAAAAATTTTCATATAGATATTTTTTGATTAAATTAATTTTACTTAGTGTTTTAGGGCTAAAAGAAACTAAAAAATTCTCCTGGTTAATTACATCTTGATAAAATTTAAGACTCTTGTTTTTTAAGTTCTGTTCTGTTTGAGCTATCAATTCTTTAACGAAGAAATTAATAGTGCTTCTTGTAAAATAGTTCCTTGCAACTTTTTTATCCAGAGTTTGCATATATTCAAAATCAATAAAATCGAATAAGCTACTTAAATTAGCTATCTTTTTTATATCTAATATTTCTGCTCTAAGTCCGTCATCAAAATCATGAGCTATGTAGGCTATGTCATCAGATAGAGAGGCAATTTGTGCCTCAAGTGAAGGATTTTTATTCAAATTGAATGAAAAGTTATTTGATAAATCATAATGAAATGAGGTTTCAACTATTTTTCCATTATGTTTTATTAAACCGTCTAAAGTCTCCCAAGTCAGATTTAAACCTTCATAGCTTATATATTTTTTTTCTAAAAGTGTGACTTGGCGATAAGATTGGAAATTATGATTAAAATTTTGATCAATTTCCTGACTGATTATATCCTCACCTACATGTCCAAAAGGACTATGACCTAAATCATGGCATAAAGCTATACATTCAGCTAAGTCTTCGTTTAAAGAAAATCGCCGACTTACAGAGCGAGCTATTTGAGAAACTTCTAGGGTGTGTGTTAGACGATTTCTATAATAATCACCTTTTTCAAACATAAAGACTTGAGTTTTATCCTTTAATTTTCGAAAGGCAGTAGAATGATAAATTCGATCCCTATCTCTCTCATAAGGAAGACGATGATCTTCATCTATTGGAAAAAGTCTTCCTTTTGAATTTTCATTTAAAGCTGATAAATTATGAAACATATGGGAAATATTAATATAACAGATAAAGCTATAAGTAAAATTCAAGAAGTACTTGCCAGTCAAGGAATGAAATACTTTAGAATTAAAGTTAAAGGAGGAGGATGTTCTGGTTTTCAATATATCTTTAAAAGTGATAATCAGCTTAATTCAGAAAAAGATATAATTTTTAACTTTAAGGACCTTAAAATACTTGTAGACAAAAATTCAATCGAATACATTGATCAAGCTGAGCTAGACTATAAAGATGAATTAATAGGTTCTAGTTTTAGTATTTCCAACCCCAATGCCAAAAATTCTTGTGGATGCGGGAGTTCCTTTAGTATCTAAATTGAAGCTTATTTCTTGGAATGTAAACTCTCTGAGAGCAAGAGAACCTTTGGTTCAAAAACTGATTGAAAAAGAAAATCCTGACATTCTTTGTGTGCAAGAGCTAAAAATAAATGACGGGGAATACATTGATAATTTTTTTACCAGCTATGATTATCAAACAATTTCTCAAACACAAAAAAGTTATAATGGGGTAAGTATTTCTATTAAAAATCAAAATAATTTTAAAGAATTAAAACTTTCAAAATTGAATGACCACCAAGCTCGAAATAATACAGTTATTTTTCAGGATAAGAATATCGTCCTACTTAATAATTATTTTCCTAATGGAAATCCCATCGACTCAGAAAAATTTGATTTTAAAAAGCAATGGATGGATGAACTGTACAATGAGGTCAAAAATTTAAAAAAGAAATATGAAATTATTATTACTGGAGACTTTAATGTTATCCCTGAAGACGATGATGCTCATGATATCAAGAAATATAAAAAAGATGCATTGGCTCAACCAGAATCACGTAAAGAATTTTATAAATATTTAAATCTAGATTTATTAGATGTATTTAAAAATCAACCCAAAAATCAAAGTTATACATTTTTTGATTATAAAACTTATAAATTTGGAAAAGAGGAAGGTATAAGAATTGATTTCTTTTTAACTTCCCCCTTTTTAAAAAGCAAGGTTATGAAAGTAAAAGTATTAAAAGAGTATCGTGAAATGGAAAGACCCTCTGATCATTGTCCTATAATGATGCAGTTAAATATCTGAATAAGTTCTTTTCTCTTTTTTGCCACCGGGGTGTGTAACGGCACCTAAATATGCTGGACCAACTGTTTGAGCATATTTCCAAAGTGTTCCCGATTGAAAATGAGGCTCCCTAGGTTTCCATTTTGCTTTTCGTTGTTCAAGAGTTTCTGGTGAAACATTCAAATCAAGAGTATTTTTTTCTGCATCAATTTGAATTTCATCACCATCCTCAATTAAAGCTATCGGACCACAATCATAAGCTTCAGGGCCAACATGACCGATACAAAATCCCCGAGTACCTCCTGAAAATCGACCATCTGTAATTAAGGCAACCTCTTCACCCATACCTTGTCCATAGATAGCACTTGTTGTGGAAAGCATTTCCCGCATCCCAGGGCCACCTTTTGGACCTTCATAACGAATGACTAAAACGTTACCTGGTTTAATTTTTCCTTCAAGCACGGCTGATAAAGCTTCTTCTTCTCGGTCAAAACAAATCGCATTACCTTTAAACTGTAATTTTTTAAGACCAGCTATCTTAACAATTGCACCTTCTGGAGCTAGTGAACCTTTTAAGCCAACAACACCACCTGTCTTGCTAATGGGATTAGAGATAGGATAGATAACATCTTGATTTTTTGGAAGCTCAACGTCTTTTAAATTTTCTGCAAGTGTTTTACCTGTCACAGTTATACATGAGCCATCTATGAGTCCTCCATCAATCAAAGTTTTAATCAAAACAGGAACTCCCCCTACTTCATAAAGATCTTTAGCAACATACTTACCACCAGGAGCAAGGTTACCTATATATGGTGTGGATTGGAAAATTTTTGTAACATCTTCTAAGTTAAAATCGATTCCTGCTTCATGAGCAATAGCAGGTAAATGAAGACCAGCGTTCGTTGAACCACCTGATGCAGAAACCACAATTGCGGCATTTATTAAAGATTGTTTAGTAACTATATCTCTAGGTCTTAGATTTTTTTCAATTAAATCCATTACAACTTTGCCACTTTCGTAAGCGTATTGATCTCTACTTTCAAATGGAGCAGGCGTCATCGCTGATCCTGGAAGTGCTAGTCCAATCGTCTCTGAGACACAAGCCATGGTGTTAGCAGTAAATTGGCCGCCACAGGAACCAGCAGAAGGACAAGCAACACATTCTAATTCGTGAAGCTCTTCATCTGTCATATTGCCACTAGAATGCTTTCCAACTGCTTCAAAAACATCAACGATGGTTACATCTTTACCTTTATGGACACCTGGTAATATTGATCCACCGTACATAAAGACGGAAGGAACATTGAGACGGACCATTGCCATCATCATTCCAGGCAGAGATTTATCACAACCTGCGAGTCCTACCAAAGCATCATAACAATGACCTCGAACAGCTAATTCGACAGAGTCTGCAATTATTTCTCGGCTAGTCAGAGATGATTTCATTCCTTCATGACCCATAGCAATACCATCAGTAACAGTAATAGTAGTAAATTCTCTAGGTGTTCCATTAGCATCTTTGACACCTTTTTTTGCAGCCTGTGCCTGTCTTGATAGTGAAATATTACATGGCGCCGCCTCATTCCAAGTAGTAGCAACGCCAACAAAAGGCTGACTGATATCTTTTTCTGTCATGCCCATCGCGTAATAAAATGCACGATGAGGAGCGCTATTAGGACCTACAGAGACATGACGGCTAGGTAAATTCTTTTTATCAACCATTTAGATTACTTAATATACTATCAATTTTTGATAATTCCAGACTAATAGCATTTTGCCTATTTTTATTTTGTTCAATTAAATCCTTAGGAGCACGGTCAACGAAATTTTGATTATTCAAATTTTTATCAATACCTATTTTTTCTTTTTTCAAATTTTCAGAATTTTCACTTAATTTTTTTATAATCTTATCTTTATTGATTTGATCAGTTTCAATTTCATAATCAAAGTTTTTAAAAGGTAAAAAAACACCATTTGATAAAGACTTTAAGGATAATTTTTTTCGGGTTAAAAATTCAAAAACTTCTTGGTTTCCCAAAAATAATTTTTGTAAGTTTTCACTAGAAGAATAAATCAATACCTCATGTTCTTTTTTTATATCAAAGAGCTTCTCAATAGATCTATATTCTTCAATGAACTCAATAAAGTTATTGGCCGATTCAATGGATTGATTATCAATTTTAATATCTTGATAGTTCCATTGATTTGTCATCAAAATGTTTTGGTTGTTATATGACCATAATTTCTCAGTAATAAATGGTATAATTGGATGCAATAACTGAAGAAGAGAATTAAAAATTAAATGAAACGTATAAGTTGTTTCCTTTCGATATTCATCTGAGTCTAATAAATTTTTTGAAAGTTCGATGTACCAATCACAAAAACTATGCCATGTGAAATGATAAAGTTGATTTGCAACTTCATGAAAATAGTAGTTTTGATAATTAAGTTGAACGTTTTTATAAAGATTTTGAAATTCATTGATAATCCATTGATTAAAAATATGTTTTGGAACCAATTGATTAGGATCATCATTTAAAGGATAAACCTTCTTAAATTCAGCAAATTTATATGCATTTGTAATTTTAGTGACAAAATTACGATAACCAGCAATTCTCTGCTCACTTAATCGAATATCTCGGCCAGGAGTATTGAGTGAAGTTAGGGTAAAACGAAGAGTATCAGCGCCGTATTTATCAATTATCTCAAGCGGATCGATGACATTCCCTTTTGATTTTGACATTTTTTGTCCTTTTTCATCTCTTACAAGGGCATGAACATAGACAGTATGAAATGGAGTTTGTGACATAAACTTGTTGCCCATCATCATCATTCGAGCAACCCAAAAGAAAATGATATCAAAGCCTGTTACAAGAACTGAATTTGGGTAGAAGTTTTCAAGTGTTTTTTCTTTTTCTGGCCATCCCAATGTTGAAAAAGGCCATAAAGCAGATGAGAACCACGTATCTAACACATCTTGATCGCGCTTTAATATAATTTTATCGGCTTTGTAATAATCAATAGCTTGATCTCTTGCTTCTTCTTCTGTTTCAGCACAAAATTCTTTTCCATCTGGGCCATACCAAACAGGAATTTGATGTCCCCACCAAATTTGACGAGAAATACACCAAGGTCTGATATTTTCCATCCACTGAAAATATGTTTTTTCCCAATTCTGAGGAAAAAATTTAGTCTCTCCATTATTCACTACTTTCATAGCTTGTTTGGCTAGTTCTTCCGCATTACAAAACCATTGGTGAGTTAAGTATGGCTCAACAATTGTATTTGATCGATCGCCATAAGGGATTGTTGTTTTGTAATCTTCAATTTTTTCAATAAAACCATTTTCCTTTAGAGATTTAACAACCTGTTTTCTTGCATCAAAACGATCCATTCCTTGATACTCAGCAGGACAATTTTCATTCAATGAACCATCATCATTTAAAATATTTAAAAGTTCTAAATTATGTCTTTTGCCTACTTCAAAATCATTAAAATCATGAGCGGGAGTAATCTTAACAGCACCACTGCCCATCTCCGGATCAGAATAATCATCAAAAATTAATGGAATAGATCTATTCGTTAAAGGAATTGTGAAAGTAACATCTTTCATTGATTGATAACGTTCATCACTTGGGTTGACTGCTATAGCGGTGTCACCAAATATCGTTTCGGGTCTCACAGTAGCTACAGTAATAGAACTGCCATTAGATGCAGGATATTTAATATAGTAAATTTGTGTGCTTACGTCAGTGGGTACAACTTCTAAATCTGAAATAGCAGTTTTAAATTTGGTGTCCCAGTTTACTAAAGATTGTCCTTTATAAATTAATCCTTCTTTATAAAGAGAGACAAAAACTTTTCTAACGGCTGCTGAAAGACCTTCATCCATTGTAAAACGTTCTCTTGACCAATCACAAGAACTACCAAGTCTTTTTAACTGATTGATGATGGTAGAACCTGAGTATTCTTTCCATTCCCAAATCTTTTCAATGAATTCTTCACGAGAAAGGTCTTTTCGAAAAATATTTTCTTTTTCTAAATTTCTTTCAACAACCATTTGTGTAGCAATACCAGCGTGATCAGTACCCGGTTGCCATAAAGTATTAAAACCATTCATGCGATGGTAACGAACTAAAATATCTTGGATGGTATTATTAAGAGCGTGGCCCATGTGTAAAGAACCTGTAACATTCGGAGGGGGGATACAGATAGAAAAATTTTTATCAAAGTTATAAGAAGGTTTAAAACAACCTTGATCTATCCAATTTTGATAAATTTCACTTTCATATTTTTTTTTATCTTGGAGATCATCCATGAAAATTAAAAAACAAAAGGTTCTTTAGTAATAAACTTATAGAGGTAATGAGATAAAGCTTCTTCGACAATAAAACGATTGCAATTATTATTAACTTTTACATATTTTACAATTTTATGCTTAATTTCCAAATTATCTATAACACAAACTATAATTGCATTTTCTGATGCTTTTTTAATAATTTGAGAGGGCTCAACATCAAGAGAGCCATTAATAACAATTTTATTATATTTGTTGATATTCGGATTCTTGTTTGAAAAAAAACTTTCAATTGAGGTTTTTAAAAGATTAGCTTGAAATAAGTTTTCACTTAAACTTCTTTTAAAGATATCAATCATTGTTGGTGAGCTTTCGATACAATCAATAGAGGTTGTGTACTGATTAATAATTGAAGTGATAGTTCCTATTCCAGAACCAACTTCCAATACTTTATCATCGCTTTTTAAGTCAAGACATTGAACTAAATGACTTGATGTTAGTGGAGGTAAGATAAATCTTCCTTGATCTAATGTAATGATTTGATCAGAATAAGATAAGTGCTTTAGTTCTTTTGGGTATAAATCTTCTCGAGGAAAGTCTTCAATTTTTTCAATTAAATCGATATCTCTAATACGATTTGCTCTTAATTGATTTAAAACCATATTAGATCTAGCTTGTTCAAAATTCATGATTAGATTTTGATTTATAGCAAAAATATTGACTTTTCAAAGACCCTTATCGCCTCAGATACGTCAATCCATCAGAGTTGAATAAAAGTAAAAATAGTATGAAATATTTATATCTATTCTTATTAATTGCTCTCCCAATATTCAATGCATCTTCTCACCAACCTGCTTTGAATGAAGAAAACACCAACTCTCCTGATAACGCTTATTTAATTGAAAAACCAGAAATATCAAAAGCTATATATGGAACTTTAGAGGGTGATGCACATTACTATACAATTAAGTCAGAAATAGACTTTAACTTTTATGTTGGTATTACCACACCAAAAATTAATGGCTGTGATTCTTTTGATAAATTTTCTGTTGATGTAATAAATGTCTCTAATGGAATGCAAGAAACTTTATTTGAATTAGATGGCAATAATCATGAATGGTGGGAGTGGTATGAGCCATATGGTAAAAAGTTTTATTGGATAGGTCCAGAGTATGGGGCTGAATTTAAAAGCACGAATGTTTATAAAGCAGGAGAGTATTTAATTAGAGTTTTCAATATCGATAATCAAGGTAAGTATGTTTTAGCTACAGGAGATATTGAAAAATTTGGGCCCTTGGTCATTGCAAAACTTCCCTTAATAATGCCTAAAGTAAATAAATTTTGGGAAATAGAAAATTGCCCAAGTTAATTTTCCACAATATTTTTTTTTAATAGTTTTCTTTTTACTTTTTTTTGGTATCCTTAAATTACCTATAAGGATAGGTATAAGGTCGGAGGTTACAAAGATGACGCCACCAAAGTTGTTAAGTTAACATAACGTAACTTTACAAAAATTTCCTCTTTCTATAAGAGGATATCTTGGCACCAGCCAAGATGTGTATACAAAGAATGGACTTACCATTGTCCATAACTTTGGTAAGCCATTCTTTTAAATTTTAATTTTATTTTTAATATATTTATGAAAATTTTTAATTATGTACTCTTCAGGCATTAGAACCCCGGAAGACTCTCCTAAATTGTAAACACCTCGTTGATTAACCTCAGATATCCGCGCATCTTGGTTCATAACTAATATTCCAAAATCCACCACGTTACTCATTTTATAATCACGATCAGCTAGAGTTGACTCTGGAAATAACCACTCTGCGGTTAACTCTACCTCTTCAGAATTAATGGGAATAAGCCTTACTATTCGAATATGGTCCCCATATATCCCTAGAAACATTGTAGGCCATGTTGAAATATACACCTGCCCTCTTGACTCCAACTCAGATTGGACCTCCTCAATTGTATGGCCTTGTGAAGTGCCATCTGAAGACCAAGTTTGTGCACCATTTTTTAATCCACCATGATATTTTGTATGTGATTCAGTTTTTTTTAGAATTTCCCATTCCGGATGATCTTGTATATCTACAAGTCTTCTTTGATAGAGAGGAACTAATTCAGATAATTCTGGGTGAATGTTTGGACAATGTAAACACTCACTATAATTCTCCCAATAAATTTTCCAATTACATTGAACTTTCTTTTTCCAAATATGACCAACTGCATAATTTTCTAAATCAATTTTTTCAACTGTTTTATCGTAGTATTGGAATATAGATTGAATCTTAAATTTCTTGTTCGATTTAAGATTAATGAAAACTAAACCCTTCCAGATATGAAAATTAACTTTTTGAAGGTTATAATTTTTTTTATCAAAGTTATTTAATTTAATAGATGTTGTATTTATTAAGGATCCACTAATGGCATCGTAGGACCACTGATGATATGGACATATAATAACAGGAGATTTCATTTTTCCTTCTTGGTCCTCAAAAATTTGAGATCCACGATGTAGGCAGGTGTTATAAAATACAGAAATATTTTCAGACTTACTTTTAACTAAAACAATATTTTTATTATTAATATTAAGTGTTCTATAATGATTTTTTTCAATTGAATTAACATGGCAAACATAAATCCACTCATCATTAAAAATTTTATCAATTTCTTTTTGAAAAACCTTGGGGTTATAATACCAATGAAAAGGAAGAGATCTTTCTGGTTTCTTTAGTGAATTTGATGTCATTTAGAATTTTTATAAATTTATCCTATTTTATCGAATTTGTGTTAATCTTAATTATGTTAATTTTTATCAGTAAATTTTTACATTTATTTTCTTTGCTTTTGGCTGGTGGAGGAGTTATAGGCGTTGCTGTTATTCAATCCATTTACAAAAAAGAAGGAAAGACTCCCGAACCTCATTTAGCTAAAGGATTTAGGGTTTTGGCTTTTCTCTCACTTTTAGCCATACTCATCATGTGGGTAACTGGAGTAATTCAAACTTTAGTTATTTATGGAGGTTTTAATTTGGGTTGGTCTTTTCATGTTAAGCTTTTAGGTGCAACTTTTATTTTGATTGCGAGCTTAATAATCAATATTCACTTAAAAAAATCTGCCCAAAAACAAACACCACCAAATCAAAATACAATGAAATACTGCGCTTCTGCAGGAAGACTTGGATTTTTGTTGGCGCTGGGTGGTGCAATTTGGACATTCGCGTAATATTTAATTTTTTTAAAATTATGCTAACTTAAATTTATGCAGGTAAATCTTGATAAATGGCATCATTGTAATGTTGACAAGCAAGAATTTGTGAAATTACTTCAAAAGTCTGACTACCAAGGATTTAAACATATGTTTATTTTTTTTGGCTCTTTGGTTTTTTTTGGATATTTAGCTTATGCGTCTTGGGGGACTTGGTGGACTATTTTATTCTTTTTTATTTATGGAAACATATGGAATTGTGCTGATCCAATATGGCATGAAACAGGACATAAAACAGCTTTTAAATCGAATTTTTGGAATAACTTTTTTTATCAGATAGGAAGCTATATGAATGGCTTTGAACCTGTACGTTGGAGATGGTCTCATTTTCGCCACCACGGTTACACTTTCTTTGATGATCCTCTTGATTTTGAAATAGCTATTAGAAAACCTGCTGATGTTTTTTACTTCTTTAGTTTATTTATTCCATTTTATGATTTTATAAATTTTAAAAAAACTACTCAGTATGAAACTATACTTCATGCCTTAGGTGTTAAAACCGAAGTTATGAAGCAAGTTATTCCAGAAAAAGAACACCAAAAATGTATTAACTCTTCAAGACTGCATGTTGGAATTTGGTTATTTGTCATACTTGTTTCCATAGTATTTCAATCATGGTTGCCTGTTCTTTATTTTGTTTTACCTAATTATTACGGAATTACTCTAAAAAGACTTTTTGGTCTAACCCAACACACAGGCTTAAAAGATAACATCAAGGATCATCGTTACAGTACTCGAACTATGCATTTAAATCCGATTTTCAGCTTTTTATATTGGCAAATGGAATATCATATTGAACATCACATGTTCCCAACTGTCCCCTCTCATAATTTACCCAGGTTACATGAATTGATTAAAGATCAAATGCCTCCTGCAAAAAAAGGTTTATGGGGAGCTTATTCTGAAATTATACCTACAATTCTCAAACAGGCCAAGGATCCGAGTTACGAGCTTAAAGTGGCTGTGCCTCAATAGAGATTTTGTCTAAAAAAATAACTGTATACGATTTATGGAGTCAAAAAGGAAAAAGAAAGTGGGCTCAAACTCATATCGATACTGATAAAGAAGCTGAGGCGGCATTCAAAGCAGGAATTGAAATTATCTCTTGTGAACCTGATCATTATTTTCCAATAGTAAGAGAAGTAGCATCTGGTGCTTTTTTATCCGTTGGATTAAAACACGGAACGGTTAGTTCCAAACAAGAGGCGATTAAAAAAGGGTTTGAAATTTTGGAAATGGGCGGCGATGCTGTTTATTGCTCTCATTCTATTGACTGGATTGAGGCAATGGCCAAAGAAGGTATTCCTATAACAGCTCATGTAGGACTAGTCCCTAATAGAGCTACTTGGACTAATTACCGTGCAGTAGGTAAAACAGCTGATGAAGCATTAAAAGTTTATCAAAATGTTAAAGATTTAGAAAATGCTGGGGCGGCTTGTGTTGAAGTTGAGGTGGTGCCTTTAGAATTAGCAGATTTTATCACTAAGAATACAAAAATGATCACTATGGGAATGGGTTGTGGTAATGTATGTGATACTCAATATTTATTTTGTAATGATATTTTAGGAACCAATATTGGCCACTATCCCAGACACGCAAAAAAATATGTTGATTTAAAAACAGAAGAAGAAAAGTTACAAGCTCTCCGCGAAAAAGGTTTTCGAATGTTTGTAGAAGATATGAATAATGGCGGTTACCCCGAGAGCAAACACGAAATTAAAATGGACTCAATTGAATTTGAAAAATTTCAAGAGAAGATTAAATAGCATTTAAATATAAATCGATATCTAATTCTGAAACTGTACTTGCTACTTTTTGATATTCCATATTTTTAATCGCTATAAAAGCCTTATGAAGATCTGGTCCTAAGGTTTCTTTTAAAAATTTGGATTTTTTTGCGGATAGAATAGCTGAACTCCAATCGTGAGGCATTTTAATTTTCGAATTAAATTTTTGCTCATAAGCATTGCCTTTAGTTTGTGGAGGCGCTTTTACTTTATTTTTCATTCCATATCTCATTGCTGAGATAACGGTAAGAGCTACTAGGTATGGATTTGCATCAACGCCCGATACTCGGTGCTCTATTCTTCTATTTTTAGAATTACTTGAGGGAATACGAAAAGCTACCGATCTATTATCTAATCCCCAATTTGGAGTTACAGGAGCATAAGATCCCAAAACGAGTCTTCTCCAACTATTTGCATGAGGAGCAAATACTAGCATGCTCTCCCCCATGGTTTTGGTCAATCCACCAAGAGCGTAAAGAAGATTTTGATTGATTGTATTTTTTGATTTTTCAGCAAATAAATTTGCTCCTTTTTTATCATACATTGAAATATGAAAATGCATTCCAGAACCAGATACATTCTCCATAGGTTTGGCCATGAAGCATGCGGTCAATCCATGGTTTCGTGCTTGAGATCGAATTATTCTTTTTAATCGAATTATATCATCTGCTGCTTTCAATAAATCATTTTGATGCTGGAGAGTTAATTCATATTGACCAGGGGCATATTCAGAAATAATTGTCTCAGCATCTATGCCTGCTAGGCTAGTTGCCTCATAAATATCATTTAATAGCGGAAGCATTCCATGAAGGTTATCAACTGAGTAAACATCTGTTTTTCTATGAGATCTTTTTTTTCCTATGATAGATTTTGCGGGCTGAAGTTTTCCATATTGATCTAAATTATTGGATACTAGAAAAAACTCTAATTCAAAAGCACCACATAATTTAATTCCATCTTTTTCAAATGATTTGACTTTGGTCTCAAGAGCATTTCTTGGATCTATATTAAGCTTATTCCCCTCAATATCTGACATAGTCATAAAAAGTTCCCCTCTAGGGGGTTTACTATTGTGGATAAGCTTAAGAGAAGAAGATATAGGCCAAGCTTTGATATCTCCATCTCCTTGTTCTAAAATTAAACCTGTATCTGGAACATCTTCTCCAGTGATATCCATTCCAAGTAATGACAGAGGAAATTGTCTACCAGACTCATAAAGTTTTAAAAGTTCATGTCTTCTGATTATCTTTCCTCTTCCAATTGCATTACAGTCATGCATAACAATATCAAAAGACTTAATTTCAGGATGTTTTTTTAAGAACTTTTTTGGTTCTTCAACTGGTACGACTTTTTTCTTTAAATTACTCATCTATTAAAATTTCGAGTATGATTATTATAGATATTTTAGAGCTTATATAGTAATAATTCTAACTCTGGCCCGCTGGCAGATTGGTTATGCAGAGGACTGCAAATCCTTGTAGCTCGGTTCGATTCCGGGGTGGGCCTCCAACAAAACTATTTATTTAATTATTAAGCTAATAAACCCAAAAATAATCATTACTATTGAAAATATAAAACAAATTTTAAAAGAACGATCCAATAAATTATATTCTTTTTTTCCAATATATCTTTTTTTAGCAATATATAGGGCAGCCGTGATTATTGTTAAAAACCAAAAAGAATTTATTACTAATTCGACATCCATTTTTAAATATTAAATTAACAAAATTTTTTATCAAATATTATTGATGAGGAGTGCATAAATTATGATAAAGAGTAGAAATCTTTAAAACATAGTTTTCAATTTCTTTCATTTTTTTGAACCGATCTTCTTCAACTAATTGGCCACTTATAAGATCACTATATAACGCCTCTAAATCATCATCATTATTCCCCATAAGAATGATAAGATCTTGGCAGAGTTTCTCACTGCCTACGATTTGAATAGCATATGTTTTTAGTGAAATAAAAATTAAAAAAGAAAATATTAATAAAAGTCTCATAATTTAAATTTATTCAATATTGTGAGAATTTCTTTTAACATAAATAAATAAAGTGCCTTTTAGAGACAGAAAAAGTATAAATGCCAACATTTACTTGATGTCTCTCTATTCTTTCTTTCTATAAAATATTAAACCAATAATAATGATCGATATACCAATAATCATCAATAATTCACCCGCATTCCAAAACCAAATTAAAAAATCAATCATTTATTTATCAGCATCAAATATTTCATCGACGGGAACCTGCAGTCCATTCACTAATTGATTAGTTTTAGCTGCTAAAGCAACAATTTTTAAAAATTCAGTATGTTCTTCATCAGTCATACCTAATTTTTTAGCGGACGCAGTATGAGAGTGTGTGCAATAACTACAATTGTTAGTAATGGATACAGCCATATAAATCATTTCTTTAGATTTTTTGTCAATTAATGTCTCTTTGGTCATGAGATTCTTTACATCTGACCAAACTTCTTTTAGTAGAGATGGATCAAAAGCTAAATACTTCCAAAAATTACCTATGTAATCAGTATTTCTTGTATCTCTAATATCTTGGTATGTTTCTTTAACTACTTGATCATCTTCTTTAGTGGTTTTTTTGATAGTACTCATAAATTCAAACTCTCCTTTAAACTCATTGCTAAAATCGAATTAAATCATAATATCCCTCTAATTTTGATCAATTTTATTTATAGAAATATTCACTTACTTTTTTTTGGGTTTTTGATTGCCTTTTCATCAGGTTTTGGACAGACATTTTTTATTTCTCTTTTTAGCAATGATTTCAGACAAACTTTTAAATTAACAAATACAGAATTTGGGAGTTTATATTCAATCGCTACCGTTTTAAGTGCTATTACCATTATTTGGGCTGGTAAACTCATTGATACGGTATCTTTAAAGAAATACACGCTTGTGATTGTTTTAGGCTTAGGGATGACCTGTTTAATGGCAAGTATTGTATTTAATATTTTTTTTCTTTTTTTGACAATTTATTTCTTGAGATTATTTGGTCAAGGTTTAATGGGCCATACATCTCGAACAACAATGGCAAGGTACTTTAGTATCAATCGTGGCAAAGCATTGGCTATCTCTGGATTTGGTTTTTCAATTGGTGAAATGATTTATCCAACTATAGTTGTTGTTTTGTTAATCACTATTGGCTGGAGACTGACTTGGTTTAGTTCTTTTCTATTTATATTCATCATCCTAGGCGGAAGTTTTTATTTCCTTTTGAGAAGAAACAATTTCCAAAAAGAAGATGGTTTTGAACAACATGTTAGCTATCAAGATGTTTCTTGGAGAAGAAGAGATGTTTTGAGAGATTTTAAATTTTATCTCTACCTTCCTTTAACTTTACTAATGTCATTTACTGTTACTGGTTTTCTTTTTCATCAAGTTTTTATCGCTGAGATGAAATCATGGTCCATGATGAATTTGGCTCAAAGTTTTATTTTTTATGCTTCTTGTGGTATTGGAGGATCAATCATATCCGGAATGTTAGTTGATAAATTTACTGGGAGAAAACTAGTCCCTTTTCACCTCATTCCAATGGCTAGTATTTTAGTGGTGATGTTGTTTTCTGATCATGTTTATATTTTATATCTCTATATGGCTGGACTAGGTTTATCTAACGGGTTTACAGAAAATATCTCTAATTCACTGTGGGCTGAAATATATGGAGTAAATAATCTTGGCTCGATTAAGGCTCTTTTGACATTCTTTGGTGTTTTAGCTTCTGCCTCCTCACCTTTTCTTTACGGAATAATCATAGATCAAACAAACTCTATTGATATGTTGATTTATTTAAGCTTAATTTTAATAGCTTTATTTTCCTCTCTGGCTTTATTTGCTAATAAATTTAAATAGAAAAACCTTTTTTAAACGCCTCGATAGCAATCAAAGCGCATCCTTTAGCATCCGAGAGGGCATCATGATGATTTAGAGGTATTCGTAAATTTTTACAGACTGTATTGAGTTTATTATTTTCGAAATCCCAATACTTTCGTGCAAGAATAACAGTGTCTTTAAACTCTTGTGAGGGAATATCGATATTATAATGATAACAGCAAGAATGAAGAACGGACCTGTCAAAAGGTGCGTTATGAGCAAAGAAATAATCAACTCTAAGTAATTCATCCTTAATTAAGCGCCAAACCTTATCAAATGTTTTTTCTTTTTTTAGCATATCCCATGTTAAACCATGAATTTCAGTAAATTGTACTTCGGGTTTAGGGGGTTTTATAAGATAAGATTTTTTTTTAATAATTTTTGAATGATTAAAGATTACATATCCGATAGCGCAAGCGGAGTTTCTTTCACTGGAGGCTGTTTCAAAATCTATTGCAGCAAATAACTGCATTAAAACATTCCGTTAATGACCTCAGAATATTTTTTCTCAACTTCGTGTCTTCTAACTTTCATTGTGGGTGTCATCAAATTATTCTCAATCGTAAAAGGTTCATCGATAATATGATATCGTTTAATTTTCTCAGGTTGTGTTAGATCAGCATTCATCTTTTCTATATAGAGATCTATTTGTTCTTTTGTGGCTTTACTGTCTGAACTCAGGATAATCAACGCTGCAATATAATTTTTTTGTTCTCCAAAAACGCAGGCTTGTTCGATATCAGAAGATAATGTTAGTAAATTTTCAAGTTTTGAAGGTGCAATGTTATCACCACCTAAAGAAACAATAATATCTTTTTTTCGGTCAGTTATTTTTAAATACCCTTCTTTATCAAACTCCCCAATATCACCTGTATGTAACCATCCATTAATTATAGTTTTATTTGTAGCTTCTTGATTATTCCAATACCCAAGCATTAAGTTCTCACCTTTTACAAGTATTTCGCTATCTTCGGCTAACTTGACCTCGACTCCTGGAAAGATAGGCCCAACCGTTTCAACTTTTACTTTGTGTAAAGGATTACAACTTACGACAGGAGATGTTTCCGTTAAACCGTAACCTTGCAACGTCTTTAGTCCAAGGGCATTAAGAGCCTCACCCACTCTGCTGTCTAGAGGCCCTCCTCCCGATACAAAAGCTTCTAGTCTTCCACCAAAGTTATTTTTAACTTTTTTTCTAACCAATTTATCTAACAATAAGTCTAAAATCTTTTCTTTTAAAGATAGCTTTTGTTGGTGAAGTTTTTTGGTTCCTAATGAAATAGCACTATTAAATAAATTTTGTTTAAACTGGGATTGATTTTTTAAATTAATCTGCATTTTGGCAAAAAGATTATTATAAAAACGAGGAACAGCAGTCATAATATGAGGTTTAGCAACTTTAATTGTAGGGAGAAGAGTTTCAATGCTTTTATTGTAAAATACTTTTGCTTCCATCATTAATGTAACAAATTGAACTACATGTTCATATGAATGGGACAAGGGTAACCAAGTTAAAAAAGTTAGATCTGGACTTTTTAGAGTTTGTAATAATTCATAAGCGCCCTCACAATTGCTTAGAATTCCGCCATGACTTAAAATTACACCTTTGGGAAGACCTTGGGTGCCCGAAGTATAAATAATACTAGCTGGGTCTTTTCTTTGAATTGAATGGTATTTATCTGGTTTTACAGAAGGATCTTCTATTAAATCATCATAAAAGGTTAAATTAGGGATACTTGCATTTTCAAATTTGTCAAAACAAATAATCAATTGTAATTCGAAGTTTACTTTTTTAGACGCAATTAAAACAGTTTCAAGAAGATCTTTATTAGAAACAATTAAGCCCTTGGGTTTAGAGTCATTAAGAATATGCTCAAAATCTCTTGAGGTATAAGTTATATAGTTTGGAACGGCAATTAACTGATTGGACATAATAGCAATATCTGCTGCCATCCACTCAGGTCTGTTTTCAGATACTAATAAAATTCTCTCTTCTTTATTCAAGTTTTGAGAGTTTATAAACTGAAATATTTTGTTTACTGAGCTATATGTATTTGACCATGTCCAACTATCTATTTCATTGGTGCTATTATTAATTTTTAATAAATGCTGATTATTTAAATTTTCTATTGCTTTTGAAAAAAATAATTCTGGAAGATTTTGATAATTACTCATTTCCACCAATTAATTTATAGAAATTATCCATCTTTTTCATTAATTCATCATCATAAGTTACAAGATGCTCATTCTCATCAATAAAATAATTCATTTTAGGTTCATTAGCTAATTCATACATCTTCTCGCCCATCCAAAAAGGAACTATCGAGTCTCCTTTTGCATGCATAATGAATAAAGGAGTATTTATATTCTTAATCTTATCTTTGCTCATATATCGATCTTTAAGCATCCATGAAACAGGTAAATATGGATAATGGAATTTTGCAGCATCCACCATTGAGGTAAAAGGAGCCTCCAAAATTATTCCTTTAAAAGCTTTGTATTGAGTTATTTCAATTGAAACAGCAGTTCCAAGAGACTCTCCATAAACAATTATATCCTTACTTTCATACCCTTTATCTTCGAGCCATTTTAAGGCACTTTTCGCATCATCATAGAGACCCACCTCGGTAGGACTGCCTTCGTTACCACTATAAGAACGCCAAGATATAAGAAGAATATTTTGATTATATTTTGATAATTTGTTTAACTTATAAAATCTATTTTCAATAGGCCCAGCATTGCCGTGAAACATTAATAATGTATTTTTTGTAGTCTTTGGGGCTTCATAAAAAACTGAACGGAGTTTATTTCCATCACTATTTTCGATGAAAACTTCATTCGCATTAATTGATAGAGTTTCATCATCATAATTATCAATATTAGGGACATATAAAAGAAATCTTTGTTTAGAATAGACGTAAAAAACTATAATCAGATATATGAAAATAATAATTCCAATTATTTTTAAAAATAAAGATATGTTCATTTAATTTTATAAATAAATTTATCAAAAAAACCTTGAGCTGATTGAGAATATTTCTTATGTAACTTGGAAAAGGTCAAATTTGATTTTTTATCTTTATAGAATATATGTCCTTTGACTGGGACTTTACTATCCAAAGAACCGGAAGAGATAGCAATTTCATAGTTTGATAATCTCGATTGAAAGAATAATGAGCTACCACAATTAGAGCAAAATCCTCTCTTAAAATTTTTGCTAGAATTAAACCATTTTAAATTTTTTTTCTTTGTAAATTTAAAATTTTCTTTTTTTACTTTGGTGTAATTACTAAATTCTGCATTAGACTTTTGGCACATTGAGCAATGACAAAGAACTGAGTATCGGCATTCATTAAAAATTTCAAAAACTATATTTTTACAGAGGCAAGAACCTTTAATTTTTTTCATTTGTTTATTAATTTGTTTTTAATCAAAGATATTCCATTTTTTATTTTAAATTCATAAGATTTATTAAAAGATTCAAGTTGCCAGCCAGAAAGGCGAGCTTTAATTATTTCTAGATTTTCATTTTTCCATTCAATTGAAGTATTTTCATTTTTCCAAATTACTTTCTCTTCATTGGTTCTACCACAACCATAACAATAGCCAGTCTCAGGATCGGTTTTGCATACGGAAATACATGGCGATATCGGATTGCTCATTTTAAGAAATTATAATGAAAATTAAGCTTTTGAAGAGTAATAAATAGTAAAATGCCAATTGAAAAATCAAAAAATTATTGTAGTTTGTTCCAACGTTCCGCAGTAGCTCAGCGGTAGAGCATTCGGCTGTTAACCGACAGGTCGTAGGTTCGAATCCTACCTGCGGAGCCATTTTTCTTCATGTTTTCCAAACAGTTCTTATCTACTTTATGTTTAGTTTGTGCAGCTTTGATTTGGGGTACTGCTTTTGTTGCACAGACCACTGGCATGGAATATGTGGGTCCATTAACTTTTACTAATATTCGATTTATCATAGGAGGTCTTTTAGTTCTTCCTTTTGCATTCAAAGAAATTTCTAAATTAGAAAAAGTCAAAGAGAAAAAGAAACTTTTAATAATAGTTTTAGCAACAGGATTATGTTTATTACTAGGTTCTTACTTACAACAGTATGCGCTTCAGTATACAAAAATAGGCAATGCTGCTTTTTTAACTATTCTCTATGTTCCTTTTGTACCTATCATCTCTCGATTTATTCTTAAAAAAAGGATTCATTGGAGTATTTGGTTATCAGTAAGTATATGCTTGGTTGGATCATATTATTTAACTATTGAAAACTCCTTTGAAGCCCAATTTGCAGATTTTCTAGTTGTGGTTTGTGCTTTATTTTTTGCTCTTCACTGTATTTTAATCGATGAATATTTTGAAATTGTCGATGCACCATTTAGTTTAGCTTCTGCGCAATTTTTACTTTGTTTTATCTACAGTTTTCCGTTTATGTTCATTTTTGAAAATCCTACTTTAAGTGGAATTTATAAGGAGTCCTTTGAATTATTGTATGTAGGAATTATGTCTGTAGGTATCGCGTACACTTTACAAGTAATAGGTCAGAGATATGTTAGACCCTCAACAGCAGCTATAACTTTTTCCTTAGAGGGTGTATTTGGAGCACTAGCTGCTTGGATAATTCTTTATCAATTTTTAACAATAACTCAAATATTTGGTTGTCTTCTTATTTTAATTGGTGTGTTGGCTGCTCAATTAATACCGCTATTTAACAAAGAAGCTGCCTCCAGTCGTTATTATACGGATTAAAAAAAACTACATAAATAAATTAAAATATATTAAGATTCATTCATTATGAGTGAGGATAGTAAATTTTTTTTAAAAGACAGTGATGTGCCGAAACAATGGTACAACCTGGTAGCGGATTTAAAGGAGCCCATGAGCCCACCTTTACATCCTGGAACTAAACAACCAATTGGCCCCGATGATTTAGCCCCCCTATTTCCTATGGAACTGATTATGCAAGAAGTCTCTCAAGAAAGGCATATAGATATTCCTAAACCTGTACAGGAGGCTTATAGCCGTTGGAGATGTACACCATTAGTAAGAGCTAGGGCTTTAGAAAAAGCCTTAGATACTCCTGCTAGAATTTATTATAAATATGAAGGAGCTAGTCCTTCTGGTAGCCACAAACCAAACACAGCATTAGCTCAAGCTTTTTTTAATAAAGAAGCTGGCGTAAAAAAAATTGCTACTGAAACTGGTGCTGGTCAATGGGGTACTGCTTTGTCTTATGCTGGTGCAGTATTTGGAATAGAAATTCAAGTCTTTATGGTAAAAGTAAGTTTTTACCAAAAACCTTACAGAAAAGCGATAATAGAGGGTTATGGTGGTAGCGTAGTTGCCAGTCCTTCTGATTTAACTAATTCTGGAAAAGCTATTCTAGAAAAAGATCCTAACAATTCTGGTTCACTAGGTATTGCTATTTCTGAGGCGGTTGAAGTTGCTGCTACAAATGATGATACAAAATACGCCCTTGGTAGTGTTTTAAATCATGTATTGATGCATCAATCTATTATTGGTCAAGAAGCCCTACTTCAAATGGAAATGGCAGATGATTATCCAGATATTGTTGTAGGTTGTACTGGTGGTGGAAGTAATTTCTCTGGTCTTTGTAATCCATTTCTTGGGAAGAAGTTTAGAGGAGAACAAGATGTTCATGCTATTGCTGTAGAACCTTCATCTTGTCCTTCACTTACTAAAGGTACCTACTCTTATGATTTTGGTGACACTTTGAAATCTACTCCTTTAATGAAGATGCATACTTTAGGATCTGATTTCATGCCTTCACCTACACATGTTGGTGGCTTGAGATATCATGGTATGGCACCAATGTTAAGTCACCTAGTTCATCATGGTCATGTTGAGCCACGTGCTTATGGTCAAAGGGAATGTTTAGAAGCTGGTATTCAGTTTGCAAGAACAGAAGGTATTATGCCTGCACCTGAAGCAACACATGCTATTAAAGGTGCTGTTGATGAAGCCTTAAAATGTAAAGCGGAAGGAAAATCAAAATCCATTCTGTTTAATCTTTGTGGTCATGGTCACTTTGATATGCAGGCGTATATGGATTATTTCTCCGGCGAGTTAGCTGAAGACTCTTTTGATGCTAAAGCCTTTGAAGAGTCCCTATCGGCTATCCCTGCAGTTAATTAACTGTAGGCAATTCGTAAAAACTTGAGGTGTAAGCGGGACTTAAATTCTTTCTTCTTGTAAGATAGAATTTCTCATAGTTCTCTTTTGCTATGCAAATAGTCCCGCTACCGTACCTACTATTTAATCGATCAAAAACCCTATTTACCTTCATTTTTTTTAAAAGATCTTTTTCTGATCTCTGAAAGAATAAATCTCGATTATAGATACCCTCACTGCTTAAATCAGATAGCAACACCCCTGCTTTCTTGTATTTTATTCCTGGCTTATAAATGTGGTTTAATGCTTTAACTGCCCATCGAACTATTTCAAATAAATCATTAGTTGGTGAAATAAAGCTATAAGTTTTATCTCCATAATAAGGTTGATTTTTTTTATTAAATTTATTCGAACGGATAAAAACTGTTATTCTTTTTGCCTGTAATTGATCTGATCTTATTTTTTCAGAAGCACGTGTTGCGTAAGAAATAATTCTTTGCTCTAGTTCTTTAAAATTTTCGACATAACTTTCAAATGATCTAGATACACGGCATTGTTTTTTTGCCTCGGGGTTCTCTATGATAGGAAAACACATCTCTCCATGCAGTTCACGATAGGTTCTCTCCCCTACCACCCCTAGATGTTGTCGCACCCATCGTGGATCTGAAAAATATAAGTCATAAGCTGTTTGTATTGAATTAGATTGAAGAAATTTTGAAATTCTACTTCCAATTCCCCAAATATCTCCTACCTCTAATACTTTTAATGCTATTTCTATTTGTCTTCGATCTAATAATTCTACTACTTGCTTTCCTAGTTCATCTTTTTTAGCTAAGTGGTTAGCTATTTTGGATAATGTTTTATTATTTGCTATACCTATACTAACCGGGACTCCAATCCATTTTTTAACAGTTTTTTTAATATGCATAGCTCTTTGAAAAAAACTCCTTTCGGAGTATCTATTTAAAATTAAAAAAGCCTCATCTACTGAATAAATTTCTAATTGATCACAATAATTTTTTAGTACCCCCATTACTCTAGAAGAAATATTTGCATATAAAGTATAATTTGAAGAGAAAACCTTTACGTTGTTTTGTTTTACTATTTTTTTAACTTCAAAAAAAGGAACTCCCATCTTAATTCCAACTTTTTTTGCCAGAGAGCTCCTTGCAATGACACAACCATCGTTATTTGAAAGAACCACTACAGGTTGGTTTTTTAGGTAAGGTTTAAAAATAGTTTCACAAGAAGCATAAAAGGAGTTACAATCTACTAATGCAACTACATTCATTTACTTAATAAATTGATGGATAACACTAGTTACTACTCCCCATATCTCTAAATCTGCTGACTCTGGTATTTTGATATCTTGATATGCTGTATTTTCTGATTTTAGCACTACTAGGCCATTCGTTTTAAAAAGTAAGCGCTTTACTGTTAAATTACCTTCAAATATAGCAATAACAATATCTCTGTTTTTGGGCTCAATACTACGGTCAACTACTAAAATATCTCCATCATTAATTCCCACATCCATCATGGAGTCGCCGCTGGTTTTCATCAAAAAAGTTGATAAATGGTTTCTAATCAACAATTCTGAAAGGCTTAAATTATTTTCTATGTAGTCATCCGCTGGAGAAGGAAAACCAGCGGAAATTCTAGATAACAGATAAGGAATGTGGTTTAAACTGCCCTCAATGTCTCCATCATTTTTGTTCATATTTTGTTCTTTTATAAACTATAACGCTCTATAAAAGAAGAAAAATTTAAATTAAATATATATAGGTTTATGAGTCGTTATGATTATCTATTTTTTGATTAACGATTGCTAATTGCTCACAAAGAGTCTTTGTATGAGAAATAAAGACGTACAAAACTAAATAAAGGGATAAAAAGATTAAAATGAAATCTAAATTAATCAAGTTTGTGGACTTTATAAAAATTTTATTAATTAATATAGAACCAATTAGACTGGTAACTAAAGGGGCTAGACGAGAAAAAATAAGAAAATTACGTATTAAGATATTTCTTTGGTTGTATAAATTAGTGTTATCGTCCATGATAAAATTATAATGAAATAAAAATGCAAATATATTGAAAAATGGGAAAAATTGAAGCAATCAACATTACAAATATAAGTGAAAAAAATACATTTTACGTAAATCAGGCAATTCTAGAAAAAGGAAAAGGAATAGTTAATGATAGGTATTATGGCAATTTTAAAGAAAAAAAAGAACAGGTAACTCTGATAAATCTAGAAGAAATTAATAACTTTAATAATCAAACTAAACAGAATATAGATGCCAAAAATTTTAGAAGAAACATTATTATCTCTGGGATAAATCTAAATAAATTAATTAATAAAAAAATTATAATTAATGAAGTGACTTTAAGAATTTGTGAAATTTGTCAACCTTGCAAATATTTACAAGATAGACTTAAAATACCAGGCCTCGTTAAAATGTTATTAAATAAAAGTGGAGTAAGAGCAGAAATATTAACCTCTGGTAGTCTTTCAGTCGGAGATTATATAAAAATTCAAAAATGATTATTCCCAAATATCAAAAAAGTTTCTTGTTTTTCCAGGAGTCAAAACTGATAGGGGATTAAATATAAAATCTGTTTTATTACCATTTTTTAATACTTTAAAATCAGCGGCAATAAGACTTTCTTCTATATTTTTTCCAAATAATTCCTTTAAAAATGGAACATTCTGAAAATTTTTTTCAAATAGGTAAAGAGGTCCATAAGTCCCATTAACATTAGCAGTTTTTTCACTTGGATTGGCCTCTCCCTTAAAAGAAAAAGCTACTGTTCCACCAAGCATGATAGCATGATCAAAATCAAATACTTTTCCTTTTTTTTGTATAGGAACCTCTAAATAATTGAACTCATCTTGTTTGTTTTGTAAAATTGAGAAAATGTCAAGTATGCGTGAAGTAAAAATAAGATTATAGAATTTAGACTCTTTATTTACTCTAAAGTCCTTAACTTTAATTGTTAAATCATAATCATCAAACTTTCTAAAATTTCCTTTACCAATTAATGCACCACCTATCATATCTTTTGTTATTTTTTGGGCGTAAAAAAATTGACCAGCATTTCTGGCAGAAAGATAAAGTTGTTTATCTCCATTTAAATTAGGCAGAATTGAAAATTCAAAATCTTTTTTAGAGTCATAAAAGGTAAGTAATTCGAAACCTTTATCATATACAAAATTTAAATTATTTGAATAAAGTGAATATTCATTAGAGACTAACAATTCAGCAATTTCCCAATTAAAATTAATAATCTTGTTTAATTTATTATTTTTTTGAGGTTTTGGGAAAAGTCTTTTTAATTCATCAAATGTAATTATATTAGTATTTAAATTAATATTTATTTCATCATTATTATAATTGATAATACCAAAATGTTTTAGATCATCTTTAGTAAATTCAAACTTTATTTCACTAATTTTTCTTTCATTAAATTTAAGGTTAATAGATAAATCATCTGAAACAAATTCATAGTCATAAGCAAATATATATTTTGGTAAGTATATAAAAAAAATTATAACTAAAAGTTTTCTATACATCTAAAAGACTTGCTTCTAAAAAATCAAAAATGCTTCCATCAAGAACTGACTCAGCATTAGAAGTTTGATGATTTGTACGGAGATCTTTTACCATTTTATATGGATGTAATACATATGATCTTATCTGATTTCCCCATCCAATTTCTTTTTTATTGCTCTCTTCTTTCTTTTTTTCTTCATTTTTCTTATCAAGTTCAATTTCATAAATTCTAGATTTCAACATTTTCATAGCTGTATCTCTATTTCGATGTTGAGAGCGTTCATTTTGGCTTTGAACTACGACGTTATATTTCAAATGTGTTATTCTTACAGCGCTGTCTGTTTTATTAACATGTTGGCCACCCGCACCTGAGGCCCTGTAGGTATCTATTCTAAGATCTTTGGGGTTAATTTCTAGTTCGATATTTTCATCTATTTCAGGATATACCCATACACTTGAGAAGCTAGTATGACGGCGTTTATTTGAGTCAAAGGGGGATATTCTTACTAATCGATGAATGCCAGACTCTTTTTTTAAATATCCATAAGATTTAAAGCCTGAAATTAATAATGTAGTATTTTTTATACCTGCCTCTTCTCCTTTTTGATGGTCAATTACAGAACATCTATAATCATTTTTCTCAGCAAATCTCTCATACATTCTCATTAACATTTCGGCCCAGTCTTGACTTTCTGTTCCCCCAGCTCCAGCATGAATTTCAATAAAACAATTACAATCATCGGTTTCTCCATTCAGAAGCGATTGAATTTTGAGTTTTTCTAATTTTCTATTAAGTTGCTTAAGATTATTAATAAGATCATTTTTATCATCTAAATTTAGATTTTCGTAAATATCTGTAAAATCCTTATAATCATGAAATAAATTATTCAAATCATCAAAGTTATTTATATTTTTATTTAATGATTTGAGCTCTGTTTGAGATTTGTTGATTAAAGCGATATTGTCCCAATGATCTGGATTTGATAATATTTTATCGATTTCTTCAATTCTTTTGACAGAGTTATCATAGTCAAAGACCCCTCCTTGTTACTGTAAGAAGATCTTGAATATCATTGATCAAATTAATAAGTTCAAATTTGTCCATTAGTTTATACCGCCAATAGAGTTTACTTTATTTAGATTATTTATAGTTTCAAGTTGATCTTTAGTAAAATATTCCATTATGGAAGAATTTTTGGTGTCAAAAATACCTGTATTTGGATCTATTTTTTTTAAAATCATATTATCAGGAATAAAAAAATCAATGTCTTTATCATTATCTTCCTGAAGATAAGACTCCATAAAACTTTTAAAAATTGGTAATGCTACAGACGAACCAGTTTCTTTATAACCAATCTTTTTCGGACTATCATAACCTACGTAAACACCAACAACAAACTTAGGCGTAAGTCCAAAAAACCACAAGTCTTTACTATCATTAGTTGTCCCAGTTTTTCCAGCAATTGGATATTTTATACTATTTAAAGATTTACCCGTACCTCTTTCGATAGCACCTCTAAGGATACTTAGTATTTGATATGAAGTTTGTGGTGATATTAAATTATCTTGATTAATTTGAACTCGAGGTTTTCTATAGGAACGATCAGTTATTTGAAAATCACAGAAATTACAAGAAAAGTAGTTTTGATTGAGGATTAAATTACCTTTATTAGAAACAACTTTTTTTATTATATTTGGTTCAACTAAATATCCACCGTTAATAAAAATTGAATATGATTTGGTAATATTTAATAAATTATTTTCAATAGCACCTAGTAGAGATGAATAGACATCTTTATCCGCATCATTCTCATATAAATTTATTTTCTCAAAAAAATTTGAAATTTTATTAAGGCCTAAATCTAATCCTATTTTTAAAGTTATTAAATTGTTTGAATTCTCTAAAGCTCTTCTAAATGTCATTTCACCATGGGACTTGTCAGAATAGTTTTTAGGAACCCATAAAGGTAAATTAGGGCCTTGATCCAATAGAACGGTTGAGTCTAGAATCAAAGTATTAGGTGAATATAATTTATTTTCCAAAGCGCTTGCATAAATAAATGGTTTTATTGAAGAGCCAGGTTGTCTGAACGCTTGAGTAACTCTATTAAAATTACTTTTTTTATAATTAGTTCCTCCTACCATTGCCAATATATTTCCATTGAAAGGGTCCATGACAAGAACAGATCCATTTATATCTATATCCTGTGCTAAAAAATATTGATCATCAACAAATGTTAAATACAAATATTCACCTGGAGTTAAAAAAGAAGATGGTTTTTCCTTATTAGGTCCGAATAAATTTAAATCATTTGTAATTTCTATGATATTTCCATTGCTTAATAATTTAAATTCAACTTTATTTTTAAAAATTTTTTGAACTTTAGCTATATTCCAGTGAGGAGAATAATTTAGTTCCTGAATTTTATTTAAATCTTTAAAGCTTCCAGACCAGTTTTTGTATTTTCTTTCAAAAAATAATAAATTATCTAATAGAGATTTTTCAGCAATAGATTGTAAACTTTGATCAATAGTCGATTGAATATAGTATGCATTAGCATTAATGGAATTTTGTGATAACGTTTTAAGAATATAATCGGTCTTGTAATCAAGATTATATTTCTTATTATTCTTTTCAGATAGGATAATTTCTTTCTTTGAGTAAATTTCATATTTTTCTTCATTAATATATTGATTTAGATACATCTGATTTAAAACATAATTTCTTCGTTCAAAAGCTTTTTGATAATTTTTTAATGGATCATAATTATTTGGACCTTTAGGTAAAGCTGCTAAATAAGCGTATTCATGGATATCTAAGTCAAAAATAGATTTATTAAAATAATTATTTGCAGCTGAAGCTACTCCATATGATCTTCTGCCAAAATAAATCTCATTTAAATATAATTCTAAAATGTACTCTTTTGAATATTCATTCTCTATTCTAATTGAAAGGATTAACTCTTTAACTTTTCTTGTAATTGTTTGGTCATTATTAAGCAAAATATTTTTAACTAATTGTTGGGTAATTGTAGAGGCTCCAACATAGTTACTATTAGTTTTAGAATAAATATTTTTTAAATTTACTAAAAAAGCATTTATAATTCCTTTGATATCATATCCCTGGTGTTGAAAAAATGTCTTATCCTCAGCAGCTAAGATTGCTTGAATCATTTCAGTAGGAATATCGTTGTATTCTATATAAAACCTATCTCTGGCACCAACATGATATAATAAATTATAATCATTATCATAAATTTTAGTTATTTCATTTGGGAAATATTCAGATATATTTGAACTTGGCAAATCTTCTTGGATATTCCATAAAAAAATAATCATGATTGAGATGCCTAAAATAAAAAGCAAGAAAATGTATTTAATTAATTTAAAAAGTTTCATAACAAGTAACTCAAATTTTACTTGTAATTTATCATATCAAAAGGATTTACACACATGTCAAAACGAATTTTTATTGATGGAAACATCAACTCAGAACTATGTATCATCGCCACAGATGGAAAAGATATCAATTATTTCGACTATTCTGATGAATTAATATCAAGTAAAAAAAATAATATATATTTAGGTATAGTATCAAGAGTAGAACCTTCTTTACAAGCTGCTTTTATTGATTTTGGTTCTGAAAAAAAAGCATTTTTGCCATTTGATGAAATTCATCCAAGCTACTTTAAAATACCTCACAATGAAAAAGTAATTGATAATTTGAATAATCAAAACATAGATGTAGAAGATGAGAAACAAACAAAAAAACAATTTTTATCTTTTTACAGAAAATACAAAATTCAAGATGTTATAAAAAAAGATCAAGTTTTATTGATCCAAATTGTAAAAGAAGAAAGAGGAAATAAAGGAGCTGCTATAACTACATTTATATCTCTACCTGGAAGATATAGTGTTTTATTACCTAACAACACTTCAAATGGGGGTGTTTCAAAAAAAATATCAAACCCCAATGACAGAAAAAGACTTAAAAAGCTTCATGATGGATTTAATTTACCTGAAGGAATGTCAATTATAATAAGAACAAATGCTATTTCTGCTGAAGATGATGATATAATTGCAGACTTTACATATCTCAGAAAATTATGGACAAAAATTAGAGAAGATACACTTAAATCAAAGGCGCCAAATTTAATATCTGAATTAGATACACCTTTAATAAAAATAGCAAGAGACTTAAATCAAAGATCTGTTGATGAGATTATTTTTTCTGAAGCAAAAACTCTTAAGGAATATAAGAAATTAGAAGATGAATTTAGTGTAAATAAAAATAAAAAAATTATCTTATACAAAGAAAAATTTCCCCTTTTTGAAAGCTATGGAATTAAAAATCCAATTAATTCTCTTAGTGAAGAAAATATTTATTTAAAATCAGGAGGATACCTAGTAATAAATCCTACAGAAGCATTAACAAGTATTGATATTAACTCAGGAAGATCTACTTCAGAAAAAAATATAGAAATTACAGCACTTAATACAAATTTAGAAGCTTGTGATGAAATTTTCAAACAAGTTCAACTTAGAAATATAGCTGGTCTAATAGTAATTGACTTTATTGATATGAGTATTTCTGGAAATAACAACAAAGTTGAAAGAAAGATTAAAGAACTCTTTTTCAGAGACAGAGCAAGGGTTCAAATGACTAAAATATCACAATTTGGACTAATGGAGATTTCAAGACAAAGAATTGGTAAAAGTATATATGAAACCTTTTATCATAAATGTGAATGTTGTAATGGAAATGGATTAAGAAAAACTAAATCAATTGTAATACATAATTTATTATCTTTAATCAAAAACCTAAATTCTTTAAGTGAGAATGAGTCATATGATATTAGAATAGATAACAAGTTTTTCGAAGATAATGAAAATGAAATTAATAAGAGAATTAATTCTTTGAAATTGTCTTTTAAAATTAAATTTATACAAGTTGAAAAAGAGTTAGAATTCAAAACTTTTGAAATAGATCAGAAAATACTTGAAAAAATTAATATAAAATCTAGAGAAAATATTGAAAAAAATACAATTGAAGAAAAATCTGAAAAATCTTATAGAAGAAAAATTAAGAAAAAATCTACTGAAGAAATTAATTAATTTTTTTCTATTTTTCATATGTTTCAATGCTAATTCACTAGAGATCATTAGAGATCCAATTGCTGAAGATTATTTTCAAAGATTAAGTAATAATGATGAGAATTTTAATAGCTATATTGTCTTAGATAGCAAACCTAATGCTTTTGTAATAGAAAATAATATATATTTTACAACTGAACTGATTAAATTAATTGAAGATGAGGATAGTTTAAAGTCAATATATTTCCATGAGTTAGGACACATAGTTCATAACCATTATACATCTAAAAAAATTAATGTTATAGATACTAAAAAATCTAATTCTTTGAATAATCTATTGTCAATAGGTTTAGCAGTTATATCAGGTGATCCAAGTATTGGTATTGCATCTAGCTTAGTAATAAATCAACAATTATTAAATGATCTTTCCTATAATTCTATAAAATTTGAAATTCAAGCTGATGATTTCATGATAAGTATGATTAAAGAACAAAATTTAAATACAAAAGGATTAATCAATTTTATTGATGATTTACCTGAAAATCAAAATGCTTACTTTGCAACTCATCCAAGAAACAAAGAAAGAATAGATATTCTTAAAAATTTTTCTAGAAATGAGTCAGTTATTAACTCACCAGAATTTAATTGGATAAAAGCAAAATATGGTAAAAATTCTGAAATTAATGATTTTAATAAATTTTTTATAAATATAGAAAAAGGTATAGTTTCTCTAATTGAAGAAAAATCCATACCTAAAGCTTATTTTAATTACGAAATATTTAAGAAAGGTATTAGCAAATCAAAAAATGAAGAACTATTTAAAGAAATGTATTTTTTACTCGATAATAGTTTTTTAAAGATAGAATACTTTAATTATATTATAGATAATCAACTATCTAATCTTTATGAAATAATAGAGAAAAATAAAGAAAATAAAGCAATACAAAAAGAATACTACTTTCATTATATTTATGGAAAATATTACGCAAAACGAAATGATTTAAATTTATCAAATTTCTATTTTTGCCAATTTTTTAAAACAACAAACCAAACTCAAAAAATTGATTATTATTGTAATAATTATGATAAAAATAAAATTTCAAATTTAGACAACTCTTATGCCCTATCTAATTAATAAAGATATCAAACATTTAATAAAAGCAAATTCTATTAGAACATCATCTTCTTTTAATAAAAATCAAATACAACCAGCATCTTTAGATCTAAGTCTTTCATCTAAATGTTATAGAATAAAAGCTTCTTTTATTCCTAATAAACAGCCAATTTCAAAAATCATTAATGAATTATCACTAGTTCAAATTGACCTTAATAAGGAATATCTATTTGAAAAAAATTGTATTTATTTATGTGAATTAAATGAAAGTTTGAATTTACCAAAAAAAATAAAAGGCAAAGCTAATCCTAAAAGTACAACTGGAAGACTAGATATTTTTACAAGATTAATTACTGAATATGGAACTGAGTATGATGAAATAGACCATGGCTACTCTGGTAAGTTATATTTAGAAATCATACCGCAGTCTTTTAGTATCAAATTAAAGAAAAATATATCACTTAATCAAGTAAGATTTTTTGAGGGATCTGCTGAAAATATTCAAAAAAAATTAAAAATTTCTGTTTCAATTCAAAAAGGTAAAGTATCTGCTTATCGCGCCAAAAAAATAACATCCTCTATAAATTTAAATAAGATTAATCATTATCTAAAAGAAAAATATTGGGAAGAGATAGTTCCCAAGAGTGACTCTTTTATTATAGAAAAAGACGAGTTTTATATCCTGAGATCTAAAGAGTCTATTGTGATTCCCGAAAATACTGCAGCAGAACTAGAGCCGTTCAAAGATAGCTTTGGTAATTTTAGAGTACATTATGCAGGTTTTTTTGACCCTGGTTTTGGTCTTCTAAAAGGCGTTCCTGCTGTATTAGAATTAAGAGCCTATGATACTCCTTTTATGATTAAAGATGGTCAATTAGTTGGGCAGCTTAACTATTATCAAATTGAGAAAAATTCAAAAAATATTTATGGGAAGAAAATCAAATCTAATTACTATAATCAAAGACTTAAATTAGCTAAACAATTTAAATAAATATTAATGTTAACAGTTTTATTTTTTAATTGATGAGGTATATTTAGAAAATGATTGATAAGAAAACTGAAAATTCGATTAATCTTCTGATTAAAAAACTTAAAGATGAAAATTTAGGATCTTTGAAATTTTCAAATAAAACTATTTCCATTGAAATTGCTAATAGCTCAGGCTCTGTTCAGGTAGTTCAAAGTCCTGTATCTAGTCAGCCTCAAAACGTTTCTAATACTCAACCTAATAAGTCTTCAAGTATGCAAAGTATTGATAGCCCGATGGTAGGTATAATTTATCTTACTCCTAAACCAAGCTCACCTTCTTTTGTAAAAAGTGGTCAAAAAATTAAAAAAGGAGATACTATTTGTTTAATTGAAGCAATGAAAACTTTTAATGAAATTAAATCAGATAAAGATGGTGTAGTTAAATCTATCTTAGTAAAAAATGGCGAGGCTGTTGAATTTGGCCAACCACTATTTGAAATTTCTTAATTGTTTAAAAAAATACTAATTGCTAATAGAGGTGAAATAGCTGTTAGAATAATCCGTGCATGTAAAGAACTAGGTATTCAATCTGTAGCTATACACTCAGATGTGGATAGTGATGCCATGCATGTAAAACTTGCTGATGAAAGTATCTGTGTTGGTGGAGCTCTTCCTTCTAGTAGTTATTTAAATATTCCTAATATCATGAGTGCAATAAATATTACTGGAGCTGAAGCTGTTCACCCCGGATATGGCTTTCTTAGTGAAAATGATAAATTTGCAAATATTTTACAAAAACATGATGTGAAATTTATTGGACCATCTTCAAAGTCAATCTTAGATCTAGGAAATAAGAGTAATGCTCTGAAATTAGCTAACGAATACAAATTGCCAATACTTGGCAAACCAGAAGCTAAAAATATTAAAGATACTGCTGATGCTCTAAAAATTGCTAAATCTATTGGGTTTCCGGTTGTAATTAAAGCTGCATATGGTGGGGGTGGCAAAGGAATGAGAGTCTTCAATAATGAAAATGAAATCAAACAATATTTCCAACAATTAAAAACAGAAGCTAGAAACTATTTTGGAGATGATACTATGTACGCAGAAAAGTTTTTAACTAACGCGAAACATATAGAATTTCAGGTGATTTCTGACCCCAAACACCAAACAGCAAAAATAATTGGGCAAAGAGACTGCTCTATACAAAGAAAAAATCAAAAAATTATTGAAGAAATACCATCAGATTTTGTAGATATTAATAATTTAGAAAATTTAGAAAATAATGTTCAGAACTTACTATTATCCAGTCAATATGAGGGTGTCGGTACACTTGAATTTTTATACCAAGATAATCAAATTTATTTTATTGAGATGAATACAAGACTACAAGTTGAGCATCCTGTAACTGAAGAGGCTTATGATTTAGATTTAGTAAAAAATCAGATTATGGTAGCTGCGGGGTATAAAATAGAGTTTGATGATTTTAATAAAAAATTTCATACTATTGAATGCCGAATAAACGCTGAAAATGCAAAAGATTTCTCCCCTAGCCCAGGTACTATTAAATTTATAAACCTACCTGGAGGTCGAGGAGTAAGAGTAGATACGGCTATATACACTAATTATCGAGTTAACCCGCATTATGATAGTCTTATTTTAAAATTAATTTCAAGAGGCGAAAATAGAGATGAAGCTATATCCATTATGCAAAGAGCCTTAAATGAAATTATTATAGAAGGTATAAATACTAACATCAATTTACATAAATGGATTTTAAAACAAAATATATTTACTAACGGTCAATATAATACTAATTGGCTTGAAAAAAATATTTCTAATTTTCATTAGAACAAGATTTCAAAGTAACTTCATATATTTTATTTGAATATAAATTTAATTCATCAGTAATTGAAAAAAACCAGCCAATAAAAATATTTTCATCTTGAGAAATTTTAATCAAAGCTATTTCATCGACATATTTATCAAATTTAATATTTTCACATGTTATCAATTCAAAAGAGAGGTTACGAAATTGAATTTCTTTTGAAAAATTAAGTTCATATTTTGTAGAGGCTGATTTATCTAAAATTAAAATTGATACATTTCTGTTATTTTCAGAAAAAGCTTTAGAGGAAAAGTTATTAATTAAAAATAAAACTATTAATAATCTCTTCAAGAGATACAGCATCAACATTATTTTCCGTCAAATCATTATTTTGATAATATTGTTCTTTAATACCCATTGTTACTTCTATGTAAGGAGAACCAATAAAACCATTATTTGCTATTTTAAATTCCGAGTCCAATGGAATTTTTAAATCATAATTAAGAGAGCTTTTTACTATTGCCATGTAAGAGTTTCTATCTAAAGAAATTTCTGTAACTTCACCAATTTTAACACCCTTAGTTTTAACATCAGCTCCCACGATAAGATCACCTATATCAAAAAAATTTGAATTTAAATTTATTTTTTTTGAGTCATTAAAGTAATCGATCTTTAAAGAAAAATAAAAAAAAAATATTAAAGTGATAATAAGTATTATTAGCCCAATGATAAATTCAAAACTTATTTTTTTATTCATTTATATTTTTCAAATACCTTAAAAACATATCTATAGAATAAGAGTCTGTTGTATCTGTAAATGTAATATTTTTGTTTGAAGAGTCAAAAGGCATATCAAAACCAGGATTGATAAGAAGAGATTTTTTTCCAAATAAACCCTCTGACCTTATAGATGCGATAGAGTCTTTGGGTATATCTAAATCTTTATCTATAAATCCCGTGACTGCTATTAAATTATTATCTATTTCAAGATTTGTTACTTTTCCGATAGTGATACCTGCTAGTTTGACATCAGATCTAATATCAAGACCTTCAACATAATTAAAGTGAGCTTTAAAATGATTTGTTTGAGGATTGAAAGAATTAAATAAAAAATAAAAAATTAAAAAAACACATAGAAATATTAATCCTATTTTTAAATGATATGATGAAGAAAAACTATCTAACTCAATTTTTATTTGGGCTGCCAACTATTATAACCTTTGGTGTCATTTGGTTTATGGGTAGTGATATGTTTTTGAGTACGTCCCTTGATGTTGCTAACAAGTTCATCAAGCTCATGAATATTCTTATCTAATACATCAGAAGTATTGTGTAGCCAATTATGGTAATTGGTAGGTATAGACTCAGGACCTAAACCATCAGCGTAAATGATCCATCTTTTATTTGGGTTTTTTTTGTCTTTATAAAATTTATTACCTAGCGAATCTTGATGAACAAGACTACCATTAAAAAAAGAATATATTTTAAAACCTAATGACATTTTTCTAATTATAAAAAATCAGTGATCAAAATAATACTAATTTTTACATTTGTAATAGTCAATTTATCACACTTAAGTTTAGCTAAAATAGCCAGTGTAGTGGGAAATCCTATAACCAATGAGATATATTTTGAGGTAAACAAAAATACGAGGAATTACCCAGCATCTTTAACTAAGATAATGACACTCTATATAGTTTTTGATGAACTAAATAAAAATAATCTTAAATTAAATGACAAAATAGTATTTTCAAAAAAAGCAACTCAACAACAACCTTCAAAATTAGATATTTCCCAAGGAAAATCTATAACAGTTGATCAGGCTATAGATGCCTTAATAATAAAATCAGCTAATGATGTAGCGATAGCGGTTGCTGAAAAGATATCAGGATCTGAAAAAGCATTTGTAAAAAAAATGAATTTGATAGCAAAAGAAATAGGCTTAAAAAATACTAATTTTGCTAACCCTCATGGCTTACCTAATAAATCAAATCTTTCATCAGCTAATGATATTTTTATTTTAAGCTCTGAATTAATCAAACTATATCCGGAATATCTAAATAGATTTAAAAGAAAGAAAGTTACTATCAATGGTAAAACTTATAAAACCCATAATACACTATTAAATAAATATGATTATTATGTTGGTTTGAAAACTGGATATATTCGAAAATCTGGTTTTCAAATATCATTACTCTCAAAGATAAATGAAAATTATTTACTTGGTGTATATTTTGGAGGAAATTCAGCTAAAGAAAGAAATAATAAGATTCATTTTTTAATGAATAAATATCAAAATAAAAAATCTAAAAATGAAAATACTTACAATTCTAGTAACCCCTCAAATGATTATATTGTCGAAACTTCCTCTTTTAAAAAGATAAGTGACTCAAAAAAACATATATCTTTCTTAAAAAAAAAGATGTTTTTTTTAAGAGATCACTATCATCATATCAAAAAAAGAGGGAGATTTTTTGTTAGTTTTTTTGAAATAAACTCTCTATCTGAAGCCAAATTTTTATGCAATGAAATGAAAAAGGAGAAATTAGATTGTATTGTTAAAGCTAGTTAATTCAGATATGTCTAAATTATAATTTTCTAAAAATTTTATTAGTTTATTTATTTCTTTTTTGAAATTGTCTTTATTAAAATGCTCTAATCTGAAAACAAGGCAGTTTTGAGTATTAGAAGCCCTTATTAAAAACCAAAAATCTTTACTCTCAACTCTTACTCCATCAATATCAATTATATCAACTTCACTAGTATAAGTAGTTCTGATTTCATCAATTATATTACCTAATATTTGAAATTTATCCTTTTCATCACAGTGAAGTTTAATTTCAGGTGATGAACTTGATTTTATATAAGGTTTTATTATATCACTTAATTTTTTATCACTTTTATTAAGGAGGTTGATGATTTTTAATGATGCATAGATTGCATCATCATAGCCATAATATTGATGTTTATAAAATATATGCCCGCTCATTTCCCCTGCTATGTCAGCATTTTCACTTGTAATCATTTCTTTAATTAAAGAGTGGCCAGTTTTAGACATTAAAATATTAATTCCATTGTCTTTAAGAGTATCAAATAAAACTTTGCTGCATTTTACATCAGCAACAGCGGTAATATCTTTTTTTTCTTCATGTAAATCTAATACTAATAAAAGTAAAATTATATCTGAATAAACCAATTCTCCATTGTTATCAATAATACCTACCCTATCGCCGTCACCATCAAAAGAAATACCTAAATCAAATAAATGATTTTTCACATAATCAGAAATTTGAATAATGTTTTTTTTAATTGTAGGATCTGGGTGATGATTTGGAAAATTACTATCAATTGACCTATTTAAAATAATATTATTTCCACCAATCGTTCTAATAATTCTATGAATTATTGGAGATATTGCCCCATTACCCGGATCCCAGACTATTTTAAGCTTATTAATTTCTTTAAATCTGTTTAAAATTTCTTTTGTATATGGATCAATTGGACTTTTAAAATAAAGATTTCCTAAAATATCGTTTTTATTACAATTTACTATTTCATTTAATGATTTGATTTGATCTCCAAAGAAAGGTTTTCCATCAATAATTATCTTTAGCCCGTTATATTCTTTAGGATTATGAGAACCTGTAATCATAATTAGATTTGAAATTTGAAAATATTTATTTGCAAAATAACTAATAGGTGTCGGAATTAATGAAATATCATAAACATCAATTCCAAAACTAAGAAAATTTTCAATTAATGTATTTTTAATTTCTAAAGAAGACGCTCTACCATCATGGCCAATAATAATTTTTTGATCGTTAGTTTCTTTTATAATTGTAGCTAACTTGTAGGATATTTTTTTGACATCCTCTAAAGTAAATGATTTTTGAAATATTCCTCTAATATCATATTCTCTAAGTATTTCTGAATTAATCATTTCTTATAAATTCAAAATATAAGTTGCGATTGATAAAAATGACAGGAAACCAAAGACATCAGTAAAAGTAGTTAATACTATCCCAGAGGCTAGAGCTGGATCTATCTTTAACTTATTAATTGACAGAGGTATAATTATACCAACTAGGCAAGCAAAACCTAAATTAATTAGTATCGCAAAAGAAATAGCAATGGCTAACACTAGACTATCAAACCAATAATAAGCTATAAGCCCCATTATCATAGATAAAGCTAAACCGTTTATACTTCCAATCAAAAATTCTTTAATAATTAATTTAAAATAATTTGAATTATCAATATCTTTAGTAGCTATTGCACGAACATATATAGTCATAGCCTGAGTTCCTGCATTGCCTCCCATAGAAGCTACTATTGGCATTAATACTGCGATGGCGATCATTTGTTGTAACTGATCTGAGTATATATCTATAACAAGAGATGCTAAAATTGCCGTTAATAAGTTTAGACCAAGCCAAATAAATCTAGAGGAAGCAGAAGTAAGCGCACCCTTGTAAAAGTCGTTGACGAACAATCCACCTAATTTTTGAATATCATCTTCAAGCTCTTCATGATCTATTTCAACAACATCGTCAACAGTTATAATACCTAAAATCTTATTCTCAGCAGAAACAACTGGGGCCGATACCAATCCATATTGTCTAAAAGTATAAGCAATATCCTCAACAGACTCATTTGATTTAATCAAGTGAACATTTTTAAGAGTCATATCTTTAAGTTTTTTACTTCTTTTTGATCTTAAAATTCTACCAGATGGGATATATCCAATAGGGATATTATTTTCATCTACAATAAATACATTATAAAAATCTTTTGGGCCTCTTCGAGAGGTTCTTAATTGATCAATTAAATTACCAACAGTTAATGTTGATTTGACGGCAAGAAAATCTCTATTCATTATTCGACCCGCTGAGTCTTCAGGATATTTCAAGTTTTCTTCAATTCTAGAACGTTGAAGTTGTCCTAAATTAGATAGAGTATTAACAAGGTCTTTTGTTTCAAATTCACTTAAAATTTCCACCGCATCATCTAAATCTAAGTACTTAATTAAATTAATTAATTGTTTTTTAGGTATAAGGTTTAAAATTTCTTCTCTTGTCTCTTCTCTAAGATAGGCAATAAAATCAGGGTGAAAATCTTTGGTTGAAGTTTTTAAAACTGAAGTTTGATCTTTAACATTGAGATTTTCTATACTATCAGCCTGATCTGCGGGATGCAGAGACTTAATTGATTTAATGTATTCTTTCTTATTAAAATTAACCATTTATAATATTAAATATGGTGCGGACGAGAAGACTCGAACTTCCACAGGATATTATCCCACAGCGACCTCAACGCTGCGCGTCTACCAATTCCGCCACATCCGCATTATTAAAATGTAATTAATAAACAATGTTAAGAATAAAACAACTAAAAGGAAGAATAAATTATGTGGAAGCTCTAAATAAGATGAACTCAAAGGTTTTAGAAGTTTCAGAAGATGTTAAAAATGAAGAAATATGGTTTTTAGAACACCAAAGTGTATTTACCGCAGGTAGTTCTACGCCCAAAAATTTTAATAAAAAAAAAATTAACAATATTCCTGTGGTATTTATAAATAGAGGTGGAAAAATTACATTCCATGGGCCTGGACAATTAATAATTTATCCAATCTTAAATATCAGAAAAAGAAAATTAAATATTATTGAATATATTAATATAATTGAAGAAGTTGTTATTAGAGTATTTAAAAATAATAGAATTACATTATTTACCAAAAAAGAAACAAATCGAGGACTTTGGGTAAAAGATGAGAAAAATAAAATTGACAAAAAAATAATTTTTATAGGTTTGAGATATTCAAAAGGAGTGATTTATCATGGAATATCTATTAACTTAAGTTTACCACTGGTTGATTTTAGAAAAATTAATCCATGTGGACTAGATGCTGGTCAAATAAGTAGCTTAAAAGAATTAAATATAAAATATAATAAAAAAAAATTAGTAAATGACTTAAAAAAAGAATTTATTAATCAATTTGATTTAAATTTAATTTAAATTTGTAAAATTTTTTCAAATAATAAAAATGTATAGAAATAGCACAAAGAAATAAATTTTTGTTTTTATCTTTACTAAATTTTTTATCACCAATAATTGGGTTGTCGTTAAGAAAAAATTGAAGCCTGATCTGATGTTTTCTACCAGTTAGAAGTTTAATTAAATATGAATGACCACTTTTAGATGAATTTATTTTTTTATAAAATAGCTTTAATATCTTTTTTTCATTATTAATATTTTCAAGTAATCCAGAATTTTTATCAAAACTTTTATGAGTTTTAGCTAAATAATATTTATGAATTTTATTTAATAAAAAAAGTTTAGAAATACCACTTGCTGCTAATCTACTCTTGGTTAAAATCATTAAACCAGATGTATCTTTGTCTAATCTATGGACTATATAGAGCGGATATCCCAATATGCTTTCATAATAATCTTTTATAGATATTTTTATTTTAGAACCTCTTTGTACCGAATAGCCTCTGAGTTTATTAATAATAATAAAATCATTATTTTCAAAAATTATTTTTTTTCTCAATGTCTTTTTAAATTCTTCAGAAATTTTAATTGTAAAATTTTTTTTATTATGAAACTCAAAATTATAATAAATAAAAATCGTATCACCTTTTTCTAAATTAGAACTAGCTTTAGATTTTTTATTATTAATTTTAATTTTATATTGTCGTATTAACCTTTGTATTAATGACAAAGGTATTGACTCAAAATATTGAAATAAAAATTTGTCTAAACGATTAAATGATTGATTTATTTTAACTTGCAATTTTTAAACTAATAACATGAAATGCATAAAAAAATGCCAATGTTATGACAATATTAAAAAGAAAATATATAATAGCTCTTAAAAAATCTTTATTACCTAATAGTTGAAATAATTCCAAACTGAAAGCTGATAATGTTGTTAAACTTCCAAATATACCGATATACATAAATACATATGCTGAATTTTGAAACTTTCCATAAAAGAATCCGGCTAACGATGAGCCTATTATATTCACAATGATAGTTGATAAGGGTAACCCGAAAGCTGATAAATTAAATAAATAAAAAATGTATCTAATACTAGCACCTATAGAAGCTCCTAAAATTAGAGCTAAATAGGATTGCATTCAGTTTTATTTTACAAACTGGATGATGCTGGTGTGAGCAAAATCACCAAAACGATTACCTTTTTTAATAATTCTTGTGTAACCGCCGTTTCTGTCTTTTTGATGAGTAGAAATTTCAGAGAAAAGTTTTTGGCATGCCTCTTTATTATTAAAAAGCTTTGATAAAATATATTTTCTATTGCTTAGATTATCATTCTTAGCTTTAGTGACTAGTTTTTCTATAAAAGGTCTAAGTTCTTTTGCTTTTTCAGTAGTAGTAGTAATAGTTTCATGCTTAATAAGGCTAATAGAGAGATTTTTAAGCAAAGCTAGCCTATGTGATGAAGTCCTATTTAACTTTCTTTGTTTTAATCCGTGTTTCATTAGACTTTGAATGGGTCCTCATATTTTTTTGAGAGTTCTTCAATATTCTCTGGAGGCCAACCTGGTAAATCCATTCCCATATTTAAACCCATCGATAAAAGAACTTCTTTAATTTCATCTAATGATTTTCTACCAAAATTTGGAGTTCTTAACATCTCACCTTCGGTTTTTTGGACCAAATCTCCAATATAAAAAATATTATCATTTTTTAGGCAATTAGCCGATCTAACTGATAGCTCAAGTTCGTCTACTTTCTTAAGTAAGTTTTTGTTAAATTGAGGTTCTTTTGAAGATTGTAATTTTTTTCTTTCGTCTTCTGTTGGCTCCTCAAAATTGATGAATGGTTTTAATTGATCTTGTAAAATTCGAGCGGCCAATGCAGCGGCATCATCAGGAGATACTGTTCCATTAGTTTCTATATCTAGAATTAATTTATCAAACTCTGTATCTTGTCCAATACGTGAATTATCAACACTAAAAGAGACTCTTTTTACAGGGCTAAATGTTGCGTCTAACATGATTTGCCCAACACTTTTGTTTTCATTATCTTTATTTTTTTCGGAGGAAATATAACCTTTATTTACATCTAAAAATATTTCAAGATTGACTTCTCTATTTGAGTCAACATTCATTATAACGGCATCTTTATCAACTATCTCAACTTCAGGATTTTCATCAAAATCAGAGGATAATACTTCTTTTGGACCTTTGACATTTAATGTGAGCTTCTGGGTATGATTACTTTTTGAGTTAAAAGTAACATTTTTTAAGTTCATAATAATATCGGTTACATCTTCTCTGACTCCCTCAATGGTAGAGAACTCATGTAAAACTCCGTTTATCTTAATAGAAGTAATGGCTGTACCCTGTAAAGATGAAAGTAAAACTCTTCTTAAAGCATTACCGAGAGTAGTACCGAAGCCCTTTTCTAGTGGTTCAATTACAACTGTGCCAAATTTTTTATTTTCACTGATTTTATAGTCAACCTTGTTTGGCTTAACTAGGGTTATCCAATTATTTTCGATCAATTTATACTCCTATTAAAATTTTATACTCTTCTTTTTTTCTTCGGTCTGCATCCGTTATGTGGAAGCGGTGTAACATCTTTAATGTTATTAATTATGAAACCTATATTTTGCAATGCTCTTAAAGCTGACTCTCTTCCTGAACCGGGACCCTTCATAAGAACATCAAGTTTTCTCAAACCAACATCATATGCTTTCTTTCCAGCAGCATCAGTTGCTATTTGAGCAGCATAAGGTGTAGATTTCTTTGAACCTCTAAAGCCCATTGAGCCACTAGATGACCAAGATACAGCGTTTCCACTTACATCTGAGATGGTGACAATTGTATTGTTGAATGAACTTTTAATATGAACAATGCCATTATGTCCAAAATTCTTTTTTGATTTTTTCTTATCTGATGATTTTTTTTCAGTTTTTGCCATTTTTATTTAGTAACTTTCTTCTTTCCTGCAATTGCTACAGCCTTACCTTTTCTTGTTCTTGCATTTGTATGAGTTCTTTGACCTCTAGTAGGTAATTGGCGTCGATGTCTGAGTCCTCTATAACAACCTAAATCCTTTAAACGCTTAATATTTTGAGATACAACGCGTCTTAAATCACCCTCTACTGTGTAGCTTTCCTCTATTGATTTTCTTATTTTAGAAATTTCATCTTCAGTAAAATCTTTAATCCTTTTGGTATGATCCAAGTCGTTTGCTTTAAGAATGTCTAGTGCAAATTTAGGTCCAATACCATGAATATATGTTAGTGAAACTAATGCACGTTTATTGACTGGTAAATTTACGCCTGCTATTCTTGCCAATTGAGATCTCCTGAATGGGTGAAAGTAGTAAAAAAGCTTTTAAAAGTCAATATAAAATACATTAATTTAAACTAAGTTTTTCAATGATTTTTTTAGATATATGGTCAATTTGATCATTAGCGTCAATATTAATAACTACATTATCTTTTGACAAAGAGTTAATAATTTCGTTATGAGTTTTCTTATAAATTTTCAAACGTTTATCGAATACGCTATCGTCAGCTCTTGACTCCTCGAGAGATCTTTTTTTTATACGAGTTAAGAGTTCTTCATCTGTTACAGTAAAATTAATTATATTAAGATCTTTATTTGTAAAAATTTCCTTTAAAGACTCAGCTTGTACAGAACTTCTTGGGAAACCATCGACTAATATTTGCTCATCGCCAAGACTATCAGACTTTTCTTTTAATACTGATATAACTATAGTGTCATCTATTAAATCGCCATTATCCATTTTTTCTTTAATTTCATTTCCTAGAACACTTCCATCAGAAGATTTTTCTTTTAATAAAGAGCTAACAGTTAAAATATGTAAATTTGGTAATACTGAGTCTTTTAATACTTGGGCTTGTGTTCCCTTACCAGAACCTGGAGGACCAATAAAAACTATAACCATTTACTTTTATATATTTTATTTTTACTTAATATTTTTTCATATTGAGATGTGAACAAGTGTGTTTGAATTTGAGAAAAGAAATCCATAGCTACTACAACTACTATCAATAAGCTTGTTCCTCCCAAATAAAATGGAACTGAAAGTCTTGCAATTAAAAATTCTGGGATTAATGCAATCAAGCCTAAGTATACCGCGCCAACAAATGTTAGTCGGTAAATTACATGCTCTAAATGTTGGGCAGTCTGCTCACCAGGCCTATATCCAAGAACAAAACCACCATTATTTCTCAAATTATCTGCTTGTTCTTTTGGGTTGAAAACAATACCTGTATAAAAAAAGGCAAAAAATACAATAAGTCCAAAAAAGAATGCCATGTATAAAGGTTTACCGTGAGATAAATAAAAACCTAAGCTAGATAAAAATCCTGTGCTTTCAGGCGAGAAATTAGAAATAGTATTTGGAAATAAAAGTAGAGAGGATGCAAAAATTGCAGGAATAACTCCGGCTATGTTGACCTTTATTGGTAAATAAGAAGACTGTCCACCAAAAACTTTATTTCCTACTTGTCTCTTAGGATACTGAACTAATAATCTTCTTTGTCCTCTTTCTATAAAAACAATTACAACTATCAAAGCTAAAAGTAAGAAAATAATAGAAATGATTGCAATAGCAGAAAGGGCGCCTGTTCTACCCAACTCAAATGTATTAAATATAGCAAAAGGTAAATTTGCTACAATTCCAGCAAAAATAATTATAGAAATTCCGCTACCAAATCCATGCTCAGTAATTTGTTCTCCTAACCACATTAGGAAAATAGTACCTGAGGTCATGGTAATAATTGCTGACAATTGAAAGAAGCCTACACTTCCTAACGTAGGATCAACTGTATCAGAGAGATTTAAAATTCCATTAGAAATACCATAACTTTGAAATAGAGCTAAAAGAATAGTTAAGTATCTTGTATATTGTTGAATCTTTTTCCTACCGTTAGTACCTTGTTCCTTAAGAGCTTTTAAGCTATCAAAAGAAGATTGCATCAAAGTCATTATAATAGAAGCTGATATATAAGGCATAACACCTAGGGTAAAAACAGACATTCTCATTAGAGCACCACCAGAGAACATGTCAAATATACCAAGAATACCATTTTGATGTTGAGCAAATATTTGTTCTAGGACAGCTGAATTGATACCAGGAACTGGTACATATGTGCCTAGTCTATAAACAATTACTGCGAAAAGCACGAAGCCAAGTTTTCTAAATAAACCAGAGCTTTTGATTGCTTCGTTATAGTCGATATTAGGAACTTTGGTGTTCATAACTTAAGTATTAAGAAGCAGTACCGCCTAAGTCTTCTATTCTTTTCTTAGCACCAGGAGTGAATTTAAAATCTTTGAATTGTAATTTTTTCTTAAACTGAATTGAGTCAATTACTTTAATATTTTTTTTGTGATCTTTTTTCTTTAGAAATCCTGACTCTACAAGCATTTTCATATCAATAGTTGAGTCATCTTGAAATTTATTAAAGCTAACAAGTGAGATAGAAAGATTATTAGATCTTAGTTTTTTGATAGAATTAAAACCTCTTTTTGGTGTTTTTCTATAGATAGGCATTTGACCGCCCTCAAAGTTTCTAACCGCAACACCAGATCTAGACTTTTGGCCTTTGTGTCCTCTACCTGCTGTTTTACCCAGACCTGAACCTATTCCTTTACCTTTTCTTTTTCTATTAGTGGTTCTTTGTTTTGATAATTTATTAATCATTAGTTTTCTCTTTTACTAATCACTGAATTAATTTCTATGCTTCTTCTTGCAGATACTGATTTGGGTGTATTGATCATTCTAAGAGCCTTGATAGTAGAACGAACAATATTATGAGGGTTTTTTGTACCAATTGCCTTTGATACAACATCAGAAATACCCAAAGCTTCAAAAATTGCTCTTGAAGGGCCACCTGAAATGATACCCGTACCCTTAGGTGCAGATCTTAAAATCACTGTGCTAGATGAAAACTTAGCTTTAATATCATGATGAATAGTTCTGCCTTCTCTTAAAGGAATTCTAACCATTGTTTTTTTTGCCTCTTCAGATGCCTTACGAATTGCTTCTGGGACTTCTTTTGCTTTACCTGAGCCAAATCCAACTCTTCCCTGACCATCTCCACTAACTACTAAAGCGGCAAAACCAAATCTTCTTCCACCTTTAACAACTTTAGAAACTCGTCTAACTGATATTAATTTTTCGATTAATTCTTTGTTTGTATTATTTTCAAGCATTAAAATGACAAGCCCTTCTCTCTTGCCGCATCAGCAAGAACTTTTAATCTACCGTGATATTTATATGGGCCCTTATCAAACTTTACTTCTTTGACGCCCTTTTCAATTGCCATTTCTGCAATTTTTTCTCCAACCAATTTTGCAATATCAAGTTTTTTTTGACCTTCTGTTTTATTAATTTTTACTGATGAATAAGAGCATAGTGTCTTATCATTTTGTTCAGTCAGTACAGATGCGTAAATATGTTTGGAAGACCTAAAAACTAAAAGCTTATGTTTTTTAACTGCACTAAGTTTTTTTCTAATTCTAGTTTTTCTTCTAAAGGATCTAAGTTTATCGTTATTCATTATTTTTTCTTGCCTTCTTTTCTGTAAATTCTTTCACCTTCATATCTTACTCCTTTGCCTTTATAAGGCTCGGGTTTTCTAAATGATTTAATTTCTGCAGCGACTTGGCCAACTAACTGCTTGCTAGTACCAGAGATAGAAACAATATTTTTTTCAACCTTGGCTGTAATTCCCTCTGGGATTTTAAAATTAATATCATGGCTATATCCAAGAGACAAAACTAATGTTTTACCACTAACATTTGCTTTATAGCCTGTTCCAACCAATTCTAGTCTTTTTTCAAAACCTTGGGAGTTGCCAACTATCTCATTTTTTACATTAGCGTAAACAGTGCCTAAAAGTGCCTTATTTTCTCCTGAGAAATGAAGTAGATTATCTTTCATATCAACGGCAATTCCGTTTGGTAAAGTGGAGCTTGACTTGCCTAGCTTACCTTCAAAATTAATTACATTGTCATTAACAGATATTTTTACATCTGATGGTATGGTGATAGGGTTTCTAGCTAAACGTGACATAATTAAAATACGCTAATAAGCACCTCTCCACCTACTTTTTGATTTCTTGCGTCAGAGTCAGACAAAACACCTTTTGATGTCGACAGAATTGTTGTGCCTAAACCACCGATAGTTTTTGGTATTTCTTCAACTGAACTATAAACTCTGCATCCCTGTTTAGTGATCTTTTCTATTTTATTAATTAGTGGGCTACCTTTGTAATATTTGAGAGTAATAGATAAGTCTTTTTTGTTATCTCCAATTACTTCAAAACTTTCAATATAGCCTTCATTTTTTAAAACATTACAAACATTCGCATTTAATTTTGAATATATTGCTTTTATAGAAACTTTATTGGCTTTTTGGCCATTTCTAATTCTTGTAATCATATCTGCAAGAGTATCACTCATTTTACCAACTCGCTTTCGTTAAACCAGGGATTTGACCTTTTCCAGCCATATCTCTGATTGCTATTCTTGATAAATTAAATTTTGAGTAAACTCCTCTCGGTCTACCAGATAAAAAACATCTATTTCTAAATCTAATTCGTGATGAATTTCTGGGCATAGACTCTAGTTTCATTTGAATTTTTACTCTTTCTTCAAAAGGGAGTTCTTTATTCATTAAAACTTTTTTTAATTTTGCTCTTTTTTCACTCAATCTATCAATGAGTGTTTTTCTATTAATATTTTTTTGGATTGCGCTTTGTTTTGCCATATTTAATTCAAGAATGGAAAGTTCATTAACTTTAACAATTCATACCCTTCCTTATCATTAGTTGCTGAAGTTGCGATAGTGATATCAAAGCCAAAAATATTTTCTACATTTTCGACACTTATCTCAGGAAAAATAATATGATCTTTGATACCGATAGTTATGTTACCCTGACCATCAAATGATTTCTTCGAGTAACCTCTAAAGTCTTTAATTCGTGGCATAGCTATATTGACCAATCTGTCATAAAACTCCATCATCATATTTTTTCTAAGAGTGACAGATAAACCAACAGGCATTCCTTTTCTAATTTTAAATGAAGCTATAGCTTTTTTAGATAAACGAACTACAGGTGCTTGTCCTGTTATTAGAGATAAATCTTTCTTCATTTTTTCGATAGCCTTATTGTCTTCTTTGATGCTACCAATACCTGCATTCACTATAATTTTTATCATTTTAGGAACTGCTAATTTATGAGGTATTTCTAAATTTTTAGCTAATTGATCTGAAATATTAAATAATTCTTGTACAGAGGCACTCATTAATATTTTTCTCCAGAAGACTTTAAAATTCTAACTTTTTTACCATCTTCGACTTTAAATCCAACTTTTGATGATTTTTTAGCTTTTGAGTCATAGGCCAAGACATTAGAAATATGTATGGGCATTTCTTTATTTACAATTCCGCCCTTTGAGTCTTGTGATGGCTTTTGATGCTTTTTACTAACATTAACACCAGAAATAATTACCTTATCAATGGAATTATAAACTTTAGCGATTTTTCCAATTTTTCCTTTGTCCTTACCAACTTTCACAATAACTTCATCACCTTTTTTATATTTTTTTATCATTAAAGCACCTCTGGAGCTAAGCTTACAATCTTCATCATATTCTTTTTTCTTAACTCTCTTGTAACTGGTCCAAAAATTCTCGTACCAATAGGTTCATTTTGTTTATCTAATAATACTGCTGCATTTGTATCAAATTTAATTGAAGTTCCATCTTCTCTAATTAAAGGTTTCTTTGTTCTAACGATAATAGCTCTTTGAACTTCACCTTTTTTAACTTTTGATCTTGGGATAGCATCCTTGACAGAAACAATAATTATATCTCCAATTCTAGCGTATCTTCTTTTTGATCCACCAATAACTTTAATACAACTGATTAATCTTGCGCCTGAATTATCTGCAACTTGTAAATTGGATTCTGCTTGTATCATTATTTAATAATTTCCCATGATTTATTTTTTGATAATGGTTTTGTTTCTTGAATTTTCACATTCTCACCTACCGCAATAGAATTATCTGCGTCATGAGCTAAATATTTTTTTGAAACTCTTATAATTTTTTTGTAAATAGGGTGTGTTGTCTGTCTAGTAACTAGAACTGATACTGTTTTATCACTTGATTTTTTGACAACTTTACCGCTTAGAATTCTTTTAGGCATTTTTTTCCAATCTTTCCTTAGTTAATAATGATGCGATTTGTTTTCTTACCTTCTTAAACTGAGAAGTATCAGTAAGTTGACCACTTTTCTTCATTATCTTAAGGTTGAATAACTCTTTTTTTAAACTGTTTATATCTTTATCTGCCATTAAAATTGATCCAATGAAACGAATGTGGTTTTAACAGGTAATTTTGCAGATGCAAGTTCAAATGCTTTTTTTGCAAGGTGCTTATCAACACCATCAACTTCAAACATTATAGTTCCAGGCTTTACTCTACATACCCATCTATCTATTGAGCCTTTTCCTTTACCCATTCTAACTTCAGCTGGTTTAGCTGTGACCGGGACATCAGGAAATACTCTTATCCATAGACGGCCTGCTCTTTTTAAAAATCTTGTAATAGCTCTTCTTGAAGCTTCTATTTGTCTAGCTGTGACTCTTTCTGCATTTAAGGATTTTAATCCATAATAACCGAAGGTTAGTTCGTGGTTACCTTTAGCGTTTCCATGAATTCTTCCTTTATGCTGTTTTCTATATTTTGTATTTTTTGGTAAAAGCATTATGAACTCACCTTTTCATTAGAGTTGTCATTTTTTTTTGTATTTTTACTCTCACCTTTAAACAACCAAACTTTGATACCAATAATTCCATAAGTAGTTAAGGCACGAGCAGTTGCATAATCAATGTCTGCTCTCAGCGTATGGAGCGGCACACTACCTTCGCTAAATTTTTCGGATCTGGCAATCTCAGTACCACCTAATCTACCACCACAAACGATTTTAATACCTTTTGCGCCTAATTTTATTGCTGACATTCCAGACTTTTTCATTGCTTTTCTGAAGGCAATTCGCTTCTCTAACTGTCTTGCGATAGAGTCGGCAACTAAAGAGGCATCGGTTTCAGGTTTTTTAATCTCTTTAATATCAAGTGATATATTTTTATTAGATAGCTTTGATAGGCTATTTCTTAGTTTTTCTATATCTGCCCCTTTTTTACCAATTAGAACTCCAGGCTTAGATGTGTGAATAATAATTTTAAGGTTAGCTGCAGCTCTTTCAATTATAACTGAGCTTATGCCCGCAATCGCGTAATTCTTTTCAATATAACTACGAATGTTATGATCTTCTTTAAGAAAGTTAGAGTAATCTTTTTTTTCAAACCAAGTTGATTGCCAATATTTGTTTATTCCTACTCTTAATGAATTAGGATTAACTTTTTGTCCCATTATGCCCTCTCCTCTAAAACAAGTGTTAGTCTTGAAAAAGGTTTAATGATTTGGAATGCTCTTCCTTTACTCATAGGTCTAAATCTTTTCATCCTTAGACTTTTTCCTACATAGGCTTCTTTAACAACTAGTTTATCGATATCTAAATTATTATTATTTTCAGCGTTTGCTACGGCTGAGTTAAGTGTCTTTAAAACTTCTTTACTTACTCTTTTATTTGAGAATTTTAAAATGTTTACAGCAGCATTGATGTCTTTTTTTCTAATGTCTTTAATTATTAAATTTAGCTTCTGAGAGCTAGTTCTTATCATTTTATTTATAGCTTTAACTTCTTTAGACATTATTTTTTACCTTGAACTGCTTTCTTATCACCAGAGTGACCTTTAAATACTCGGGTAGGAGAAAATTCTCCTAGTTTATGGCCAACCATATCTTCAGTGACGAATACTGGAATAAAGGATTTACCGTTATATACAGAGAGTGTTAAGCCAACAAAATCTGGAATTATAGTAGATCTTCTTGACCATGTTTTAATTGGAGATTTTGAATTTTCTTCTTTAGATTTTTTTACTTTTTTATAAAGAGTTATATCAAAGTAAGGTCCTTTCCAGACAGATCTTGCCATTATTTCTTAGCCCTTCTTGAAATTATCATCTTGGATGTAAATTTAATTTTTCTGGTCTTTTTACCTTTAGTTTTCATACCCCAAGGAGTAGATGGGTGTCTGCCACCTGATGTTCTACCCTCACCACCACCATGTGGGTGATCCACAGGGTTCATTACAACACCTCTAACCGTTGGCCTAATTCCTAAATGTCTTTTAATTCCTGCCTTGCCAATTTTTTTATTTTTATTATCTTGATTAGATACTACACCTACGGTAGCCATACACTCTCCATGAACAAGACGTGTTTCCCTCGAGGACAACTTAACCATGATATATTTATCTTGAACGCCGAGAACCTGAGCAAAAGAACCAGCGGATCTGCATAATTTACCCCCAGCACCAGGCTTTAATTCAATATTATGTATCGATGTACCAGTTGGAATATTTTTGATTTTCAAAGCATTTCCAGAGCTAATCTCAGTCTTTGAAGATGAAATAACTTTATCACCTGATTTAATATCAGATGGAGCTATGATGTATTCTTTTAAGTCTTGATAGTCAACTAGCGCTATGAATGCGCTTCGGTTAGGGTCATATTCAATTCTTTCAACTGTTCCGATTTTATCAAATGTGTTTCTTTTAAAATTAATAATTCTGTATTTCTTTTTATGGCCACCAGATCTATGTCTAATGGTAATTTTTCCAGTATTATTTCTACCAGAATTAGGCTGTAATTCTTCTATAAGATTTTTTTCTGGTCTACCTTTGAATAAAACAGATTTATCAACTTTAACGGTCTTTCTAAAAGAGGGGGTAGTAGGTTTATATGTAATTAGACCCATATTTATTTAACCTTTCCACTCATATCAATTGTATT
>CABZXY010000003.1 GCA_902529795.1 uncultured Alphaproteobacteria bacterium | reverse complement strand
AGTCTCAAAGTCATTCTCATTATACATCAAAGCCATACCATCAAAATTCTGACCTACTCGAAGATGACCCTCTAATTTATTATCACTTGGGGTGTATTGTGTTGGCTCTATCCAAAATTCATGAGCTTTTAAATGACCTAAAGCAAAGACAGATAAAAAAAGACAAAGAAAATAGCCATAAAATTTGATAAAAATAGTACCTATGCGGGGATGGTGGTTTGCAATACTTTTCTTTTTCTCATCAACAATCAACTCCCATGAAATCAAACCAGCCATAATTGATCTTATCATTGCTGATGGTCAGGCATCAATTGATTTTAAGATCAATGCCGAGCAAGTCTTGGCAGGTGTAGATGCCTCAAAATATCAAGATACCAATGACTCCCCTCAGGCAGAACTTTATGATCAGTATCGAGAAAAGAACGAAGAGGAATTAAAGCAAGACATTCAACAAAATTGGAATTTATTTCAAGATCAAATAATTATTAACGGATTTTCAGGTTCTTCATCTCTAAACTTAGTTGATGTAATGATTGATCAAGATATCAATCCTGAATACCCTCGAGATACCAACCTCAAAACCGTAATTCCACTTAATGAAAACGAATTTACTATTCAATTTGTTACTGAGCTTGGTCCTGTTGTTGTTCGGCAATTTGAAGATATCAAAAAGGAAAATATGATTTTTTCAACTTACCTTCAGCCAGGTGAAATATCAGCTGAACTTTCATCCCAAAGCAATGCGACTGTGTCACAAATAATAGTAGAATATATTATCTTAGGAATTGAACACATCGTGCCCAAAGGGCTTGACCATATTCTCTTTATATTTGGGGTATTCTTTTTTGCTGTCAAATTAAAACCCCTTTTATGGCAAGTGACAATGTTTACCCTAGCTCATTCTCTAACTCTTATTTTGGCGAGCTTAAAGCTGGTCTTTATCCCCGCCTCCATTATTGAGCCTTTAATTGCTTTATCCATTGGCTATGTTGCTTTTGAAAATATTTTCCAACGACAGGACAAGTTCAGATCTAATTCAAATATCATTCGATATGCTGTTATTTTCTTTTTTGGATTAATTCATGGTTTAGGGTTTGCTTTTGTCTTGGAAGATATAGGTCTTCCGACCGGACAATTAATCTTAAGTCTACTCTCCTTTAATATTGGTGTAGAAATTGCTCAGATTGGATTAGTAGTTTTGGCCTATCTCTTGATGTTTTATCCCTCAAAACAACTGTGGTATCGAAAAGCAATTCAAATCCCTTTTTCCTTAGTCATTGGATTAATTGGAATTTACTGGTTTTTTGAGCGAGTCTTTTTCTAGTACTTAGTTTTAATACTATTCAATACCTCTAAGCTTTTATCCGTAATGACTAATTCACCAGAGCTTGGATAATATCCGAGAGCGCCTCCAACAATCACGTAATGGGTTACCAGTATTAAATTGCCATCAGTATCATCCCATCGAGCAATCAATTCTTTGAGTTCTTTTATTTGGCGTTGATGGTTTTGGCGATACTTCCCTTCAAATGTTGAATTAAGCGAACTGAGTTCTTGGTAATCGCCAAAGGCATAGGAAGCAGTGTCTTTACACCGACACCACTGAGAGGAGTATACTTGTTGAATAGGTATATCCCTTTTTGAAAATTCTTGACCCATGGAAATCGACTGATCAATTCCTTGTTGTTTTAAATTTCTTTGTGTAGAGCAATCTTCGATAACAAAATTATCAGGATCACCACCACCAGGCGCATAGGCATGGCGGATAAAGATGATCTTCCCACCCTCTTCTAATAAACTCCAAGCAGACTCACTTGCATACGCTGAAGAAAAAATTAAAGAAAAAATAAAAATTAATATTGAAAGAAAATATCTCATCTCTCAGATTGAAATTTTTTTAATGCTGCTTGTTTGACATCATTCCAGTAACGATCGGCCTCTTCCGCCGAGTACTTATCATAGAGTTCCATCCAAAGCTCAGCAGTGATGACAGAAAGGCGTTCATCTTTTTGTTGCCACTCATCAAAGGACCAAGGCTCATCTGAAGGTCTGACGCCTTGCTGGGAGAAATAGCTTGCCTGCTCTATTTCACCATTTATTTCTAGATCGATTTGTTGGGGGGTAAATTCCACATCTTCAAAAAACAAAATACGATTAATATCCTCACCATTTAAACCCTTCACGAGAGTTCCGTGGACGCCAACATAAATATCATTAAAGACGATGACGGGGAAAGTTTCATTAATAACAAAACGAAGCTCACTACGAGGCGCAAAGGCTGGGATGAACTCTAAATAGTCTGATTTATGGCCAATTACAGCCTCTAAAATAGGAATAGATCGAAGAGTGCCGTAGAAAAAAAACTTGTTCATATTGACTAAAATAATTCAGGTAGTGTTTGTTGTTGTACTCCCATGGAACAGAGGAGTATGCAAATTTGATTGGAAATTTCAACACTATTTGGGGTGTCGCTATGAAGACAAATAGAATTAAAAGTAGTAGGAAGCTTTTTTCCTGATCGACTGATGATCGCTTTTTCCTCGATCATATTTTTGACATGATTGCTAGCCTGTAATGGATCAGTGATTAAAGAGCCCTCAATAGATCTCGGAGTTAAAGTTCCATCATCCTCATAAGTTCGATCAGCAAATACCTCTAAGGCCGTAACAAGTCCCGCAGTCTGACTTGCCTTGGCTAGTTCACTGAGGACTGGGGCTAACATTATGAGTTCTGGATAGTGTTGTTTTACATAGGAAACGATGACTTGAGCTAATACGGGATCTTTGCAAGCCATATTATTTAAGGCACCGTGAGGCTTAAGGTGAGTAATAGAAATTTGAGGGTCTTTTAAATTTGATAAAATAGAAAATTGTTCATTGATGAGACTATGAATGAGCTCTTCATTCCAATCCATCGGAGTTCTACCAAAATTATTTTTGTCTAAAAAAGAAATATGAGCACCAATGGAGACGCCTTGGTGATGACATTCTTGAGTAGCTTTTTGAACGACCTCTTCTGCTCCCCCATGATAAAGACATCCGATATTGGCGGAGTCGATTTGAGCGATTAAAGGTAAATCCACTGACTGATAAAAAGATAAGTCCCGCTCTGCTAAATCAGAGTTGAAATTTATTTTATTCACAGACATCAATATTACATTAAGATAAATATGTGTTTTTCAAAGGAATAAATCATTACGGTGATTTGGGTTTAATTCTTGATTTTGGCTCGGACAGCTCTCAGCAAATCTCCCAAGAGGTCAATGCGGTTTACGCTCTCCTCCAAGATCTTGATCTGCCTCAATTAAACATTATTCCCTCCTTTAATAAAATTGTGCTAGCCTTCCAAAGCGGCAAGGATCGAAATCAAGCTCAAGACGCTATTGAACATAATCTCGCCAAAGCAGATCTAAAAAAAACTCAAAAAGACCGAATATATTGGAATATTCCTGCATGCTATGAGGATAGCTATGCTTTGGATCGTGAGCTTATTCAAGCAACCCATGGACTGAGCAAAGAAGAGGTTATATCCAAACACACGAGTACTTCTTACTACGCCTACTACATTGGCTTCATGCCAGGCTTTCCCTATTTAGGAGATATTGACTCCTCGCTGATTACTCCACGATTAGCCACACCTCGAATTCAAATTCCTGCTCGATCCATAGGCATAGCTAAAGAGCATACATGCGTCTACCCCAAAGTCTCCCCTGGGGGTTGGAATATTATAGGCCAGGTCCCGTTTGATATTTTCAGCTTGGAGCACTCCAGAACCTCTTTATTTCTTCCTGGAGACACAGTCCAATTTCAGTCCATCTCTGAAAAAGAATTTTTACAAATACATTCCAAACATCTAGCATTTGATGAAATCATCAAGGAGTTTTCAAAGTGAATAGATTTCAGATCACTCGAACAGGAACGTATCTTACCATCCAAGACTGGGGTCGATTTCATTATCAACATCTTGGGGTATCGCCTAGTGGAATAATGGACCAGCGTATTCCCCGAGCTTTAGCCAAAGTAATTCCTCATCACCAAAATCAATTTTTAGAATTTGCCTATGTGGGTCCTTCATTGAAAGTAGTACAGGGAGCGATTAAAGTCAGTGTGGGCGGTCAGTGTAATATCTTTGTCCAAAAAAATAATAATACTCAAATTGAACATGCGCCTTATACCAGTATTAATTTGTTTGAGGGAGATGAGCTCACCATTCATAACACCATCGACTCCGTATACGGTTACATTGCCTTTGAAAACGGTTTGGGATTAGAGTCCTGCCTTCAAAGTTTTGCTACAGACACCAAAGCGCAAATTGGCAGTATCAATCGACCCCTTCAAATCGGCGATCAGTTTGAAGTATCCAAAGATGTTAGCTCTTGGGAACTTCAATCCAATGAAGAGGTGTATGTTTCCAAACAAACAAATTTCAAAGTCTACCCCGGACCTCAAATGAATTACTTCTCTGATGAGGTGCTTCAAACATTTGTCTCCAGTACTTTTACCATTACAACCCAAAGCGATCGCATGGGTCTGCGCCTAGAGGGAGAACCCCTAAAAAGCCATATTTCTCATGATATTTTATCAGAAGGCATCCTTCCTGGTTGTATTCAGGTTCCAAGCAATGGTCAGCCGATTGTCTTAATGCGTGATATTCCTTGTACGGGTGGTTATCCTAAAATTGCTATTATGGCCAGTGAGGATATCTCCAAGATTGCTCAACTCCCCCCAGGGACGAAAATCACATTCGATCTCTAGCGCTGGTCTAGTTATCTTTCCTTAAAGTATAAAGAAAAATGAAAATAGAGAGCCAGCAAGATTTATTTCCTCAATCTTCATCCCAGCCCGCTTGGCCCTCTCGCGAGGATGCACTTCAAAAATTTCAAAATTTCAATCCAAGTCGATACGCAAAAACTCGCAACTTCCTCAATGGGCATATTTCCCAAATGTCTCCTCACATTAAACACGGGATTATTCAAAACAGAGAATTACTAAATATCATTCAAGATAAATATAATTTCCAGGAAAGTGAAAAATTTATTCAAGAACTGGTTTGGAGAGATTTTTGGCGAAGCTATGCTTATCATCACCCCGATCAATTGTGGACAGATGTAGAAGAATACAAAACAGGTTTTAAGTCTAGTGACTATTTAGATGGTCTACCAAATGATATTGAAACAGGAGAAACACCAACACAAGTGATCAACTCTTTTATTGAGGAGTTAAAGCAAACAGGCTACCTTCACAATCACGCCCGGATGTATGTAGCCTCTTATGTGGTTCACTTCCGCCGAGTTAAGTGGCAAGCAGGTGCTAAATTTTTTATGACTCATTTACTCGATGGTGATCTTGCTAGTAATAATTTTTCTTGGCAGTGGATTGCCAGCACCTTTGCCGGCAAGCCCTATATTTTCAATCTGGAAAACGTCCACAAATACTGCCATCAAACCCTTTCCATTGACCCTCAACAAAACCAAGAGATTGATGGGAGCTACGAGGAAATCAGCACGAGGTTATTTCCCAATCTATGAACCTAATCTATCTCTACGATGAATTTATGCGCATCCCCGACCATCTGGAGGGACAGGCGGTCTATATCATTGACCCAGAAATTCAGGAGGGATATGAAATCAGTGAGAAGGTTCTGATGTATCGATATCAACTAGCCGAACAAGCGGGAGCCGAGACCTATCAGGGCAAAACCCTTGATATTATTGCAGAAATTCATCGGCAAAACCCTATCTCCTCCATTATATCCAAGTCGACATTTCGCCCAATATATCAAGAACTTTTTCAAAAAATGAAGCAAAATTATAACTTAGAACTTCTACCCGACTACTTTTTATCAACAGATAATTACCTTCAGCCCGCTAAACGCTTTTTTCAATATTGGAACAAGGTAAAGAAAAACTTAAGATATTAATCAATGGCTGAGTCCTGCAAATACTGCGAGAGTGAGCTCTCACCGATGGACGGTGTATATATACAATCCGAACTGCACATGTCTCCTCAAAAAGTTCAAAACCTCATTGAGCATAACCAAAATATGGTTTGCTATAATTGTTTTAAAAGATTGAAATCCATGAGGATCATCGATGCAGAAAAAGATCTTAAAAATATAAATAAATCTAAAGACGCTTAACAGCTTCGCGAAGTTCGAACTTTTGAATTTTACCCGTTGACGTTTTGGGCAGTGTTTTGAAGACAAAAGTCTTAGGCATTTTAAATCCAGCTAAGTGCTCTCGGCAAAACTTTTTCAATTCCTCCTCTTCGACTTGCTGTCCTTCCACTAACTCAATAAAAGCGCAAGGCGTCTCCCCCCACTTTTCATCAGGTCGCGCCACAACCGCCGCCAGTGAAACAGCAGGATGTTTCGTGACGATATTTTCTATTTCCACTGAAGAAATATTCTCTCCTCCGCTGATGATGATATCCTTGGAGCGGTCTTTAACTTGGATATATCCATTAGGATGGATCACCGCAAGATCACCTGAGTGAAACCAGCCATCCTTCATTACCTCTTTAGTGGCATCCTCATTTTTATAGTAGCCCTTCATCACGGTATTTCCTCGGATCATAATTTCGCCCATAGTGGAGCCATCGGCTGGGACGGGTTGAAGTGTAGCTGGATCTAGAACAGCAACGACTTCGGTATGAGGATATCGAACGCCCTGGTAGGATTTTCTCTCAGAGCGCTGCTCTTCAGGCAAATCATTCCAGTCCTCATTCCAAGCGCAGTGAACCACATGGCCGTAAGTCTCGGTTAAACCATAGACGTGCATGACCTCAAAACCCAAGGACTCCATTTTTAACAGAATACTACTAGGTGGCGGCGCTCCTGCAGTCATCACATAAACTTTATTTTTCAATGCTTTTTGATCTTCTGGAGGGGCATTAGCGATCATATTTAACACAATTGGTGCTCCTCCAAAGTGAGTGACTTGATACTGATCGATTAAATCAAAAATTTCTTTGACGATAATATTGCGGATAAACACGACGCGCGCGTGAAGCATCGCGAGTGTCCAAGGATAGCCCCATCCATTACAGTGAAACATGGGAACGGTATACAGATAGGTTAATCGGTTCGGCATATTCCAAGCACTCACACTTCCCATGGACATCAAATACGATCCTCGGTGATGGTAAACCACGCCCTTAGGGTTACCTGTGGTCCCCGAGGTATAGTTTAAGGAAATGGCTTGCCACTCATCTTTGGGTCGAACCCATTCAAATCCCACATCACCTGTCTTTAAAAAACTTTCATACTCGAGCTCGCCGATAGCTGGGACATCTCCTAGGCCAGCCTGCTGATCATCAATATCAATAACAACTACATCTCGCTCCACTTGAAGAAGAGCCTCGGCAGCAACAGGTTGAAACTGACGATCCACAATAAAAACTTTACAATCACTATGATTGAGAATGTAAGCAACGGTTCGAACGTCTAATCGGGTATTAATGGTGTTCACAACACCTCCCGTCATTGGAACAGAATAATGGACTTCAAAAAGCTCAGGGGTATTGGCTGCCATAACGGAGACAACATCACCCTCACCCACACCTATTTTTGTCAGGGCACTAGCAAACTGCGTGCAGCGCTCATAGACTTGCTTCCAAGTGTATTTGCGGGAGCCATAAATTAGGGCTTCATAATCGGGATAGACGTCTTTAATTCGGTCGAGAAAACTAAGGGGGGTTAAAGGAACAAAGTTTGCATCATTTTTATGCATCCCCTGTTCAAAATGGTTCATTAGTTCTTCAGTCTCCTCCCCGACAGCAACATCGCATGGATACGATCTCGTGTCTTTGAGGATTGTATTAAATTTATTAAAGACTGTCGCTCTAATTTATACATATCATTTTCGCTTAATGTCTTTGAAGGGTCAGTATCTCCACCGCTTAAAACTGTTGCCAAATGCAGGCCAATGTCCACATCGTAGCCAAAAATAATGCTTTTTTTCTCCAAATCTAAAAGAACCTGATGCATCTTCTCCTTGGTCTCCTTCCCACTTAACTGAAAGGTGGGCTTGACCGGAGGAGTGTATCCCTCTTTTAATTCATGAATTTGCTTGAAGGCCTCAACGAGCAGGTGATCACGATTGAGAACCATCACATCACCCTCAATAAAAAATTTATGCTTTTTCGCTTGCAGTGGTGAGTGAGCCATCAACCCGTAGCCGATAATATCAAAGACCTTTAGTGCTGCTTCATCAGATTTACCCGCAAAAGCAGGATCAGAAGTCCAGCGCCATAACAATTCCTTACAACCTCCACCACCGGGAACTAATCCCACACCTGTTTCCACTAATCCTAATGTTGAATTCATGTGAGCCACCATGCGAGAAGTCTGACAGGCCACTTCAAATCCACCACCAATCGCCAATCCTGCAACCGCACTCACAGTCGGCTTGGAGGCATACTTCATTTTTCGGCAAACACTCTGGAAGTGCGATAGGTATTTATCAATACCATTCCAATCTTCCTTATCTGCCAAACCAATCATGGTGTTCAGATCGGCACCAGCAGAAAAATTCATTGCTTCGTTGTATACAACCATACCTTGGTAGTCGTCATTTTCTAAACGCTCCACGGCTTCCTCTAAAACTTTCATGGCATCGCCATTGAGGGCATTTGCCTTAGTGTGAAACTCACAAACCAGCAAGCGCTGCTTGCGGGCATCATCATTGAACTGCCAAATCGTTGAGGCATAATTGCGAGATAAGGCATTGGCATACTTTTTATGATCCCCTAATCGGCGAACTCCCTCGCCTCGGTTAATAAACTTCATTCCCTCCTCGTGATTATAGGCACGCGAAGATGTGGAGTCGTAGGGCTCTTGCTTTAATCGAGACATGGTCGCTAACAGTGGTGGGACTTCGATCGCTAAGTCTTGTAATCGATGAATATAATTTGTCATGCCGTACTCAGTCAGTAATTCAAACGGGCCCTCATTCCAGTTAAAGCCCATACGAAGCGCATCATCAATATCGGTAATCTTTGAGGAAACCTCAGGGACACAAAAAGCGCTATAATTAATGATTTTAGCGAAAACGGCAAAGGCATATTGACCATAGTCGCTGTCATCATTGAGAAGAGCTTTGATGCCCTCCTTCTCCACACGACGTGCCAGCGGCAAGTCCACCTTATCAAAATCATAGTAACTCATATCTGAAGTCTTCAGTGCTTTGACGATCTCATCGCCGTCCACCACTTTGGTCTCATAAAAACCACCAGGACCTTTGTTACCAGTATAGCCCTTTGCTAGTAAAGCCTCGACAGTAGGATGAGGCTTGACCACTTCCATAAAAGGATCCTCCGGCTGTAATTCTTTTTTAAACGAAGCCAAGACATCCTTCATCAAATCAATACCAATCAAATCATATAATCCAAAGACACCAGTTTTAGGAATACCCAACGGTCGACCAAACAGAGCGTCAGCAATCTCAACAGGCAATCCTCGATCCAAAGCCTCGTACATAGCTACTTGCATCGCGTAGACGCCAATACGGTTTCCAATAAATCCGGGGGTGTCATTACAATTCACAATCCCCTTACCTAATTCATTCTTGCAAAAATCTCGAAGCGCACTCATTTTCTCGGCATTCACCTCTGGAGTTTCGACAATTTCGAGTAATCGCATAAAGCGAACCGGATTGAAGAAGTGAGTAATACAAAAATCTGATTTCATAGACTCGGACATCTCCGAGGTTAAAACGGATAACGGTATCGTCGATGTATTCGAGGAGACGATAGAAGAGGAGTTTCGAACTTTATCGATTTGAGCGTAGAGCTGGTGTTTAATATCAATGCGCTCCACGACAGCCTCTATAATCCAGTCTGCATCTTTGATCTGATCGAAGTCATCGGTGAGGTTTCCAGGCTTAATATGCTCGAGGCGAGACTTCTCGACTAATAATGGAGGGTCGGATTTCTTGATCAAATCAATCGCACGATCACTGATTTGATTAGGAGAGCTTTTGCCCTTTAAATCTAATAACACGACATCACGCTTCGAGTTAGCTAAATGAGCAGCAATACCTGAGCCCATTGTTCCAGCACCAATTACAACAATTTTTTTAAACGCGGTCATGATTAAGCACGAGATCATAGCAAAAAAACCCTTCATGGGTAGTAGGAATTGAGACAATAAAATGAACTGTTTGTTGATAAAAAAAGTCAATAGATACAATGCTTTTGAGCAGAAATCCTGGCCAGATATGCTCATTTTGCACAAGTCCTCACCAACCCTCATCTAGGTCCCAACCTTCCCAGTAAAACTCTGAAAATAAGGAGAATACAGACCATGATTAACAAAATCAGATTGAATATCCTCAAAGGTGCCAAGCCGGAGAGTTTTCGCTTTTCTTCTTTGAACACACAGAAGATTACTTTTGCTGGCTTCAACAAGCCCCGCAACCAAAGCAAAAGGATCGCTGCTTAATAATAAGTAGAAGCGATGAAGGCCCTGGGGAGTAAAACCTCCCCACAAAGCCTGAACTTCTCTAATAATACTCAAACTTCTTCTCCTTCTTTTTCGGTTTGGCTCGAAACTCATAAGGATCAATCCATCCTCCGTACTTAAGGTCGTGATACAAGACTGGAGCATTCGGAACAAATCGAGGATGCAAAGCCTTATTCATATTTTTCAAGAGTTCGGTGGGTTCGTTCCCCGAAATCTCTGATCCCAATTCTCCTACCTCCACACTACAAGACAAACCGCCCACAGATACCTGACAGTCCACTCGAATCTCGACCCTCTCCTCTAAGAGTTCAGGGAGTTCAATCAACTCAGCTGGAGGTGGCACAAATCGAATGCCGGAATCTTGAAAATATCGATCCTCTAATTTTGATTGACTGCTGTATTCGCTAATTAAGTATGATGCAGGACGTCTTCTTTTTAGCCAATGATATTTTCTCATGAATGCCTCCTCTTTTTAATCTCCAAAATTTTTTCTAAAAGCTTTTGATACTTTGAAAATGTTCGGGTTTGAATTTCCTCCAGTACTACTAAACTCTGGTGACTGTTCACATCTAACTTAAAAGCAATTGCCTGCAGTTCCTCGTTTTTTCCCAGTTCTGCTTTCGATCCTTTCGTAAGATAGGTTTTAGATATTTTTCTTGTTTTACGATAATCCGGTCGAAGATCCGAACGATAATAATCTAGCATCTCCGTACTCAAAGATGCAGTTTCAATAATCACTAATCGCTTTTGCTTCCAAGCACAAAAAATGAATTGTTCGACGACATCTTCATCGAGAATATTATCCGGTTGAATGAAATCCAAGATCGCTTGATAGAATACTTCGAATTCTTTTGGGTCCTCTCCCAATGTCACAAATTGATGAGCATACCCACCATGCTTGAATGCATTCATGGATGAGCGCAGCTTTCCGATGTGCGTAATTGGCCCTAATCCCTTAGTGCCATTCTTATGACTTGCTTCTATTTGTTTTTCTGTCCGGACCTTAACTATGACTCGACCTAAATAAGCTTTGCATTTCATAACAATGCACACTAATGGTTAGTTTGAAAAAAGTCGAAACCCGTAAATTATTTTCGTGTAACTATTTTATAAGAGATGGTAATCCCTGTAATTCTGATGGTTTCATAGCTTTAACTTCAACATATAGGTTATAAACTCTGTTAGAGCTAGTGATATTAGTACCATAGAACTTTTGTATATTTATAAACTGTTTACTTTTAAAAAGAATTTCTGCAGCACTTTTTGCAGATAATTTCTTTTTGTTTAATAGAATCTTTTGTATTTCGAAAAATATTTTATATTTAATATATTTTTTAGGCCTACCTACCTTCTTCGAAATGCTTTTTTTATATAAGATTTGGATAGCTTCTTTTTCTGATATTTTAAAATCTGATAAGAACTGCTTTAAATGTTTCAATTAATTACAATTCGACATAAGTATATTTTTGAATGAGCAAACAAAGATCAAGAATTCCCCAAAAGTTGACTTCTTAATTTTGGCCGAGAAGTTTTCTCACCGAGCCATATACTGAGAAAGGCTCGAGCAAAATCTTCATTTTCAATCGTTGAGGGAGGAGAGCCTTCATAATCAAAAACAATTTGACCTTCTGGAACCCACATAACGCTTGCTTTTGTGCCCTTTTGCACTGGTTGAATGACTTGCTCTAAATACTCTTCCCAGGCTTCGATTTCTTTATCTGTCACATTGGGCTGAAGTTTAAATTCTTTTAAAGAGGCATCAATGACACTTTCTTTTTTCAATTCGCGGCTGTAATCAAATTCTAGCATGAACTTATTATTCCATGAGAAGGGCGTTCCATCCGTCAACAAACGCAAATCATAGACCTCCCACATCAAGACTTTCAGCGTACCCTCCCCAATTAACTTAGGTGATTGAAAGCCCTCTTGTTGAGCTTGGCTAGTCCAAGAAATACTGGACACTAGTATTATGAGAGCAAAGAGTTTTTTCATGAAGTTTAATTTTAATATTTTTCTTCAAATTTTTCATTTTTATCTCAATTTTATTGAACAAAAAATGTCGCAAGAATTTAAATATTGGCAAAGAATTCTATTTTTGTTTTTCTTAAAAGATTTGAAAATCAATAGTGATTGAATCATTTGTTGGTATCTGTAATACAATATACCAGAGGAAATAAATTCTTTCTTTTTTAATAATCCTGCATACTATTTGTTTCGTTAAAATAACAAGAAGAAAGGAGAGAATATGAAATCTTACACAGTGAAGATGAGCAAGACTTATGACTTCGAAGTAGAAGTTGAAGCTAACTCTGCAGAGACAGCAAAAAAGATGCTTATCGATACCCCTTTTGAAAAGCTAACTAACGGTTGTGATTTTTCTCAGCCCTCTCTAGCTATTAAAGATGTCGTGTTAAATGAATTCGATCCTCGTTTTTATAAAGACGACAACAAAGTCCGTTAATCAAGAAGTTGAGTTAAGCCCAGTCATTGGGCTTCACCTCAACGACCCAAAAAATAAAAATATCCCTGATACCCCGTCGCTAGCGCCAAAACGATGATGGCCCATATGGAAAGATTGCTCAAAAACTGTCTGAAATTAGAGTTCATATCTAGAAACCTGGGTCCCACTAAAACGAGCAGACAAATCATATAAATAAGGGGAAAGATAATCTCTGCTTTCATTGGTATTTCTATCTTACTGAAAAATAGAGAAACTATAAATAGTTGATCGCTGACTCAAAAATAAGACCATGTCGGTGAGCTAGTTCTTGAGTGTCTTTGCTATAGCCTCCACCAATGACTGTGGCTATGGGAATATTCTTGCCTCGATAATGCTCCAAAACTAACTGATCTCTTTTTCGAATACCCTCAATGCTAAGCTCTAAATTCCCTAATCCATCATCTGTATAAACGTCAATTCCCGCATCAAATAAGACAAGGTCGGGTGTCAGAGAACGTTCAATTGATTGAAGTGTTTGACTGAGTGTATCTAAATATACCTCATCTTTTGTTCCAGCAGGAAGGCCAATATCCATCCAACCTTGTTTTTTCTCAAAGGGAAAATTACTCTCACTGTGAATAGAGCAAGTAAAGATGTGAGGGTCACCCTGGCAAATATCAATCGTGCCGTCCCCTTGATGAACATCCAGGTCGAGAATTAAAACTTTTTCTACATGGCCTTCAGCAATTAAATTTTTGGTGGTATATCCCAAATCGTTGAAAACACAAAACCCCAAACCGTGATCGCGGTGGGCATGATGCGTTCCCCCTCCCACATGACAGGCAATTCCTGACTTCAGAGCTTGTCTTGCTGTTAGGTAGGTACCTTCAATAGCTAAAAAGGAACGATTGCGAAGTCGCTCGGACCAAGGAAGATTAATAAGACGAAGATCTTCTTTGGATAACTCATTGCTTAATACTTTTTCTACATACGAAGAGGAGTGAGCTCGAGTAATGCGCTCTATGGGAGCTGGAGTTGGCTGGCCTAATTTTAATTTTGATGCAAACGATTGAGTTTGAAGGTGATTATATAAATCAGAGAACTTTGAGCCTACAAATCGATGCGTTGGCGGGACAGGAATATCATAATCAGGATGATAGAAAATATGCACGAAGAAATCTTAAATGGAATTAGCTATTTGACAAACAAATTGGGCTTGAATGTCGGTTGATTTCAAGCGATCACCAGATCGAGACAGAGCGAAATCCGTCTTCACAATCAGATTTTCAAAAGTTCCATCAAAAATAAGCGTTTCCGACTGGCTGCCGTTAAAAATAAATGATCCTGAAGTCTCAAAGGTATGATTTTCAAGGTGTTTAAACTCAACAGAATTACAGATTTGTTGCTTGGTTTCACACGAATTTAACGAAAGGCCTTCTGATGTGAAAGAAAAACTCAAGTGTCCATTGCGATCTTTATTTGAATGGCAAATCAATTCATTTGAAAGAAGGACTCCAGGGAAAAACATAAGAGCTGTAATTAACTTAAACATACAAAAACATACGAAAGATGCTTAAAAGCAGTTTTGCCCAAAACTCTTAATTCAATATTTCAGCAATCGAGGCAATATGAATTTTTTATGAAACTTTAGATTTTATTTTCATGAGGATGAATAAATAACTAAAATAGTTTCAAATTAAAAAAGGAGGAAACCAATGCTAGTAAAGGGTAAAATTACATTAATCAAAGATTTCCAAGATTGGAAAGATATGGTTCGGGACAGTGGTGATAAAATTAAAGAATATGGGATGAACTTTATTTTTGCAGGAGTTCAGGCGGATGATCCAACAATTTTACATACCATCATTCACTTTGAGTCCATGGAGCATTTAAAGAAATTTCAATCAGATGAAGAGTTGACCAAACGAAGAGCAGAAGTTGTGGATGTTGAGTCTGGGGAAATGACACCCATAGCAGATACGGCGTTTACCAACTTTCCAGAAACAATGCTGATAGAAATCTAAGGAGGAAACTAAAATGGCAATAGCAAGAATTACTACAATAGAATGGAACACTAAAGAGACTTGTGATACTCGAGAGCAAGACTATGTCAATAATGCACCACAGGAATTTCCCGATGCCTCCCAGCTTTTATTTACGCGTCTCAATGAGACCACAGTAATGGCAGTGACGCTTTACCCTGATGAGCAAACTATGCAAAAAGCAGATGAAGCAAGAGCAAAAAGGTTGAGTATTGATGAATCCTCAAGGGTATCGATTGAAACTAAAGTAGGAACAGTCACCCTCAATCATCACAAAAGCTAGGGGTTAAATGATGTTATTTGATAAATTAGCAAAATCATGGAGCGAACAAGACGTGCAAACTTACAGATCCTGTTTTCATGATGATTGGCAATTTACTTTTCATTCTTCGGGTAAAGTCATCACTCGAGCCGATGATAGCCCTGAAGAAGAAATGAAGGAGTTCATGCAGAACATGAAGAGAGAAAACCCACGATGTTTATATGAAAATGATGACATTCTTGTGGTTCATGATTTCATTACTTTTGCATCTGGTGACCGAGAAGCTGTCATGATGGTTCATCTAAAAAAGGATGGGCTTTTATGGAGAACAGAATCTGGGGCTACGCCATTAAAATCTACCAACTAAATTTTCATCTTAGGCCCATGAAACTATCATGGGCTTCTAAGAGTAAAATGATGATATTATCTATATGAATCGGAATGATACAAAAACAAGTGTCTTAGCAATGTAGGGAGAGTTAAATTGATGAAATTAAACGAGTATCAAATTCAAGCGAAGAACACCGCGATATACCCAAAAGATAAAGCAGTGGTTTACCCGGCACTAGGTTTAGCAGGTGAAGCAGGAGAAGTTGCAAACAAAGTAAAAAAAGTGCTCCGAGATAAAACAGAAATTAAAGATGTTAGTAAAGATATCGCCTCTGAAATTGGCGATTGTCTCTGGTATATCAGCTTATTGGCTGATGATATTGGTTGGGATTTGGAGTCTATTGCTAAATTAAACATAGACAAATTACAAGACAGAGTGAACCGTGGGAAACTCTCAGGTTCCGGTGACAATCGTTAGTAAGAACGAAGCAAAAAAAATTGTGGTTAAATTCAATTTCTTAAGTCCATGAAACCAATCAAGGGGTTTTCTTAATATCTTTATCTGTTGGAAAGTAATATTTATCAATAAAACTCTCTATATTTAATTTTCTTATATCAGCCAATCTGGCTTTGAGAATTTTTCGATCCCAATCCCAATACGCGATTGAGAGAAGTTTTTTTACGTATTTCGGGCTAAATCTATCTTTGATAATTTTAGATGGAACGCCGCCAATTATTTTATATGCTGGAACATCTTTAGTGACGACAGCACCGGCCGCAATAACCGCTCCATCAGATATTTTTACCCCTGGAAGAATAATGGCGCCATGACCAATCCATACATCATTGCCAATAATTACAGCATTTTTTTTTCTCCATTGAAAAAAATCCTTGTCGTCTTTTCCAAGCTTGTAAGACTCCGTTCGATAGGTCCAATGATGTTGACTAATTTGCCATGTGGGGTGATTACTTGCATTAATTCTAACATTTCTTGCGATAGAACAAAATTTGCCAATGATCGTATTGGCAATATCACAGTCTTCCATTATATAAGAGTAGTCACCAATTTCTGAGTCAGTAATTACTGATCTCTCGCATACCTCATTCCATTGACCGATTTTGACTTTGGTAAGTTTAGCTAATTTATGAATATTGCCTTTTTTCTTTATTATCTTAGTCATGGTTGTATTTAATATAATTTTTTTTATGAATTTTTTATTAAAAGCATCACTTAAACTTTTTAATAATTTTAAATATGGTAAATTTAAAAGATGTGCATCGGAACAACACTAGCCTTAATATCTGGATGTATACTTGGATTTTTTGCTTATAAAGCTTTTAAAAAATACATTGCACCACATTTCAAAAAAATAATTTCTCTCAATTTAAAGTTACATAACTAAATCTATGGATCCTTTATTATTAATTGTTATAGTTGGCTTGGTAGGTTTCATTTTTTGGATTTTTATTAAAAATAGAAAGTCAACTCCAAAGGTTTCTTCCCCCAGTGATACCCAAATAGAAGAAAAACCAAAAGAACAAAAAGCCAAAAAGAAAAAAACAAAAGTCCCATCTCCCAAAAAAAAAGTGACAAAAAAAAAGAAGTCTTCATCTAAGGCTACCCAAAAAAAGAAATCTTAAAAATTTTTAATATTTTTAACTATTGGAAAAAGACTTAATTTTTTCAAATGACATGTGATCGGCGATATCGCTTTTTCCATAATAGACGTCTTTTACAATTCCATTTTCATCAATAAGGACATCAACAGGAACTATTGTGAGATAGCCTTTAAATTGAACTGGTAAGTAACCTTTTAAACCTGCTAAGAAGAACTTATGAGGTTTGAGAATAAAGGCTAAAATCAGTTTTAAATATGATTTTTCTACATTAAATTTTTTAAAATACTCAAATTTTTCATCAGCTAAGACAGTAAAAGGAAGTTTATGCTTTTTCATATTTTTTTTTAAAAAATCTCTAGGTGCATGAAATATTCCTACCATTGTAAATTTATTACCAAATTCATCATAACGCTTAATAAATTCATTAATTCTTAAGTTGCAGATTGCACAAGAAGCATGCCTATAAAACGTCAATAGGACTTTTTTTCCAATAGTGCTAGTAAGCTGAAAATTATTACCCTCAGAGTCTGGTAAAATTATTTCACCTATTTTATCGCCTTTTTTTATCAATTATTTAAAAATATTAATTTTAACTCTCAGGATGAATCCCACGAACATGATTATGTGAGAGAATTTTATCGTTTTTGATTTTTACAAGATCCATAGTCACAAATTTAGAATTTTTTTCTTCAGGTGGGACGATATCTTGCACAAATACGAATACGTCATCATTTGTGTAAAGTGGTTTCGCATCGAGGAATTTTGCTTTTGTTTCTAAACACCATGCAATAGTTTCTTTTTTAGATCTGACCTGCATCGGGAGGGAGGATTTGTGATGTGAAGTCCATTGAAATTCATCATGTAAAATAGATTCAAGTTGTTCGGGATTCTTGTTCTCCATCGCTTCTACCCATGCTTTAATATAATCTATAAAACTTATCATAAAATAGATGTAACACTTAAATATTAAGAAAATATTTACAAATGTTTTAATTTTTATGAAATTAGATAATTTCTATTTTTTATTTAATTTTTCTTGATTTTGCATGTTCTTCCTCATTTCAAGCTCCATTTTAGTTATTCTTCTTGACATAATTTCCATTAATACAAATCCAACTAAAATAAGAGCTAGGGAAATAAAAATCATTAAGTTTTTGTATCAAGTCTGTAGCCTGATAAATATACATCGGTCATAACAGATATCATTGTATTTGAATATTCTTTTATAAAGTATTGAGGGTGATTTAAATCATTTAATAAAATTGCATGCTTATTCCATATTAAATTATGAAAATTAAACTGGTCCTTATTAATTAAGTCTTGAATGAATTTTTCATTAAATTGATGATAAATAGGATCATCAATTCCTAAAAAGGCATTTCTTTTTTTTACATAAACAACTAGGGCAAAAATATTTTTTGTTAATCTAGAAATATTTGGTACCATTTTAATATTACATTCACATACGTTAGTTAAAGTTTTATTACATCCCATGATTCTACCTGCTTTATTATTGGGCGTTGCCCAAACAGTTTTCTATGGATGTACGTGGTATCTCTTCCCGTCTTTACTATTGGAGTGGAATAGCGTTCTAACTCAACCTATTTCTACTCTCACTATGATTTTTACCTTTGGCTTATTATTACATGCGGTAACTAGCCCTTTTATTGGGAAATACCTCGATCAAGATAAAACTCATATCTTAATGACAATATCTGGATTTGTTTTATTAATAGGGCTTTTTCTTCAAATTACATTTGATAATTTTTATATTTTTGCTCTTTCTTGGATATTAATTGGTTGGAGTTCTGCGGGGCTTGGGTATGATATTTGTTTTTCGTTTCTCACGATTAGAATTCAAAATAATCCAAGAAAATACATTACGATTGTTACGCTCATCGCTGGGTTTGCAAGTACTATTACCTTTCCATTAAGTAGTTTTCTTTTAACAATGGGGGACTGGAAATTTGTAGTCGAAATATTTTTTTTAATAGCTTTATTAATTGGAATTCCTTGTAATTTTTTGGGTATCTATTTTATTCGAAAAAATAAACTCCCTGAGGTGACAAGAGTAGAGAATGTCAATTATGAAAAAATTTACTTAGACTATCGATTTTATTTAATTTTGATCCCTATTACCTTTATCGGCTTTAATCATGCTGCACTAGTCACTCATACAATCCCTATACTAATTGAAAAAAATTATTCTAATAGCTTTGGAGTCTTTATAATGTCTTTACTCGGTCCCTCTCAAGTGGCCGGGAGGGTCCTTATCAATATTGTTCCAAAAAAAATCAAAAACCTCCATATTAGATTTTTTGGGGAATTTATTTTAGTGGCTTGTTTGATTATGTTACTATTTTCAGAAACCGCTATTTTTTTACCAATATTGTATATGTGCCTTCAAGGGGCCATATTTGGTATCGACTCCATTATTTCTCCTCTCATTCAAAAAGAAATATTTGGAACAACAAATTTTGGAAAGACGGCCCTATACATGAGCAGTATAAGAATAAGCACCTATGCGATGGGACCTTTTCTTGTATCTATTTTATGGGGATTTTTTGGATACAACATTACAATCGTATTAATGATGTGTTTAACAATTATCGCATCACTTGGAACTTATAAATTAATAAGCATTATTTATCAGAAAAAAAAATAATTTTTTTTTAGTTCATTGAAAATTCACACTAATTTAACATTACTGATTAACATTGTTAAATGGTTAAAAAAGTAGGTTTCACGATTCAATGTGAAAAAGAAAATATACTCTCCTTTAACTCACAAATAGAAAGAGTTAGAAGTTTCGGTGTGACCTCGATCGAGGTGCCCATCTGTTCAACTAATGTGATTGTCGGACAAAAAATCAATCAAAATGAACTCAGATTACTGAAGCAATCACTGTTATCCCAAGAATTAGATTACAGCGTTCATGGTGAACTCTCCGCCAATTTATTTGATACGGACCATCTCGAAATGCACAAAGAAATTATTAAAAGAGATATCGAGGTTTCAGCAGAAATTAATGCCTCACACCTAGTTACTCATTTTGGGATTTGTAAGATTGAGGATTTTGAAAATAAAGACGTTTACCAATCTTTGATGTCACAACAGCAAGATGCGTATAGTGAATTAGCTGAGTACGCCGAGAAACATAATGTTGTAATTGCAACAGAAACCATATTTTGTGTAACCCCTAAACATTACGGCCCCACCCCTTCAGAGCTCTCCAACCAAATTAGCAAAATTGATCACAAAAATCTTCGTGCCTGTTTAGACATCTCTCATGCTTATATTAATTCCAATTGGCTAAATTTAGATTTTTTCTCTGAAATTAATGCGATTGCTCCTTATGCCGAACACGTTCATATTCATGACTCTTTTGGGAAATTAAAAACGTTTCAGCCCTATTACTCCACCGAGGAAGTTTCTTATGGATTAGGCGACCTGCATTTACCTTTGGGATGGGGTGATATTAATTTTGATAAAATTTTTACTGACAATAGTTTTCCCGACCATCTAAATTTAAATTTGGAATTGAAGCCTCAGCACGCCTCCTACCATGAGGGAAGTGTTCAAAAAGTTCTAGAACTATTAAATCTTCAGTAAAAAATTCTTAATTAATTGTAATATCAAACTCGGAACAATCTTTCCCAGTTAGATCTCTTCCGGATATATTTCCCTTAACAGCTGCGTCGATACCTTCTTGTAACGTCATTTGAGCCATAAAGCTATTACCCTCTGAGCAAAGCTTAATACCTTCTTCCAACTTTTCCAAAGCAACATCTTTAGCCTGGGTGCAGGCTTTATTCATATCTAAAAGTAGTTTGCCTCTTAGCATGGCGACTTTTAGGTCAGTACAATTTGCCAAGTTTTTTTCAAAGACAGCGTCGGTATCCTCAGCAGAACCTGCCATTTGATTTTCTGCAGTTTTTTCATCTAGAATAATCAAACCTTCATCTGTTTTTTCACCATGATCGTTTGCAAAAGAGTTAAAAGAAAATAAAAGGAATAACAAAACTAATTTTTTCATAAATATATTATAATTTTTAATTATTAAAAAATTATTAAACATGTGTTTATCCAAATTGTCCGAAAGGAACGATGAGTTTTTTTCTAAGCCAAGCTGAAAACATATCCATGGCAATTACAACGCTAACAACAAGGACGGTGTAATAAGCTACATTTTCAAAATCAGTACCTGTTTGTAAGGCCCCTAAAAATTGTAAGCCAATACCACCAGCACCCATCGCACCAATGATAACCGCCCCTCTAGTATTTGATTCCAAATAGTAAAGAGATTGAGATATGAAAACGGGAAGAATCTGTGGAATAATACCAAATCTATTTTGAAGGGTCTTATTAGCACCAGTTGACTCAACACCTTCTTTTTGATTTTTTTCTGTATTCTCAATAGCCTCAGACATTAATTTTCCAAGAGTGCCCGTATCTGTAAAGGCGATGGCAAAGATACCAGTAAAGGGCCCTGGGCCAAATGCTCTCAAGAAAATTAAACTCCAAACCAAAAAGTCTATTCCTCTTAAAAAATCAAAAAGTCTTCTTACCGCAAACCTTACACCTGCCAAAGGGGTAATATTATAAGCTGCTAAAAAAGCGAGGGGAAAACCCACTAACATAGCAATCAGTGTTCCCATGAAGGCCATGATAATCGTCTCAAGCAGTGCGTACCAGGCCTTACCATGTTGCCATAATTCATTTTCTGTGAACTCTACCCAAATCAACTTAGCGTTAGACATCTCTTCAACAATTCTATCTCCACTAAAGATTTTACTCAGAGCCCCAAATAGTGAGTATCCGTCGAGTGGGCCATTGTTATCAAACCAAAAATATTTCCATCCTCTACTAAAACGATGAATTTCAATTTTTGATTTTGTAAATTGAATTCTTGAAAAAAGAGAGGGTCTTACCTCAAGCTTATTTTTGGTTTGTCGAATAAATCCTGGTAATTCTTCAACTCGGTCCTCATATCCTTCCACATAAGGTCTTTTATCCTCATTAATTCTAAAAGTGAATATTTCTTCCACTCCAGGGAAATCGTACATAACAGCGTAACCTGCTAAAGGGTTATCAGGAAAATAGTAGGCATCAACTTTGCCACCATTTTTAAAAGTTACTGTCCATTTATTGTCATCTGATTTCTCAGCCCACTCTGGGGTAACTTTATACTCTTGGCGAAGATTGCCCTCTAAAGTTATTTGGAGTTTATTTTCAGTTTTTTTCCAAGGCATTTTAAAGTGATCTTTATGCGCATAAATATCCAAAGCAAGGAAGCTCGCTCGTTCAGGATTCCATTTCTCTGCAATCTTGTCGACGCCCAATGAAAAAAAGGCAAAAAGAAAGTAAAGGACGACTACAGTAAAGATAATACCGGTTTGTTTTGCTTTTTTGGAAGCGGTTTCAAAGACGTGAATGTTATCTTGATAAATTCTATCTCTTAAAGGAATTGATACATCACTCATTATTCATTCTTTCCTGGTAAAATTTTTGCACCGAAACCCAAACCTTTTTTTCCGTCGCCAATCAAGATCCCTCGAAAATACCTAGAGAGATAATCAATTGCTGTGATGGTAAGTACTAGTATGAGAATTACAGCACAAATATCTGCACCATATTTCCATTGAATATTTTTCGATAAAATTTCACCAATTCCTCCTGCCCCCACAAATCCAAGGATAGTTGAAGCACGAACATTGATCTCTAAACGAAGGAGAGTGTATGATAAAAGGATGGGAAATACTTGAGGGATGATGCCAAATCTTACTCGCATAATCCATTTTGCTCCAACAGACTCTAGTCCTTCTATTTGTTTCATATCACAATTTTCCACAGCCTCAGAAAAGAGCTTGCCCAGCGCGCCAGCGGTATGGATGGAGATTGCAATAACGGCTGGCAGAGCTGATTTTCCCATCAAATATAAAAATAATAAAGCGATCACAAGCTCAGGAAACGCTCTACAAACGTCCATGAGTCTGCGGACCCAAAAAATAACAGTCGGGTTTTTAATTAAATTTCTTGCAGAAAATATACTAAAAATTAAACCACCAATAAAACCAACAGTAGTAGAAAATACAGCCATATTGATGGTTTCAATTAAAACAGGAATGTATTTGATGATTAATCCGTAGAAACTAAATCCAGATTGATACGCTTCAGATATAATATCAACTGGGTAGTCAAAAAAACTGCTGATACCCCTTGCGAAACTCCCAGCGTTACTATTTTCCGAAACGCTGATACCCAAATAACAAACTAAAATCACTATCCCAATAGAGAGAAAAGAGTAGTTTCTTTTTGCTCTCTCCAGCTTTAACAGATCATTGTCTATTTTTTGAATATGATCGGGTATAGATTTAGTTGAGTTCATATCAAAAAAATAAGGTGAGATGTAAATATCCCACCTTATTTAAATTATTATTTAATTACTTTTTTGAGCCTCAATTTTTGCTTTTCTTGCAGCCACAATTGTCTCGTAGAAAGAGTGGTCAACAGGAACCCATGCTCTTACGACGCCGTTTGCAACGTTTTCTGAACACTCAGGATCGTTTTCATGCATCCACTGCATCATTCCAACAAAAACCTGGTGAGCTCTTACTGGAAGATTAGTTGGCATTACTAGCGGACCGTTAGGGATAAGTTTTGAAGACCAAATTTGAACGATATCATCCATATTTAAGATACCTTTCTCAACCATTCTTCTTAAGTTACCTGATGAGTAACCCTCTTCCCATTCACCAACACCAGATACCCATGTTACACCAGCGTCAACGTCACCGTTTAACACTGCTAGAACATTGTTCTCGTGTCCACCATTAAAAGAGGTCTCTGAGAAATAAGAGTCCATATCAATACCTTGCTCAGGTAGTTCGATTGAAGGAATTAAGTAACCGGAAGTAGAGTTAGGATCTGCGAAACCTAAGTGTTTTCCTTTTAGATCTTCGATAGATGTGATACCAGAGTCAGCTCTTGCTACCATTACAGAGTAGTAACCAAGATCACCCGTAGGTTGCATTCTAGTCATAATTGGAACGACAGCTGTTGGGTCTTCCAGATACATACCAGCGTATCCTGATGCACCAAACCATGTCCAGTCAAGGTTACCCCCAAGCATAGACTGCATAGTTCCGGCATAGTCTTTAAAGGTAAAAGTTTTTGCTGGGACACCAAATGCAGATTCGACGTAGTAGTCTAAGCATTGGTTTCTTGCAATAATGTCTTGTGCCGCTTCATCACCTAGGTGACCAAGGTTAAATGACGTCTTCCCAGTCATTGCGTTTAAGTCCATTTTTGGACCATCGTAGTGACCACCAGCAAATGCGTTACTACCCACAAAGATAGCAAACATTGTGATCACGGTTCTTATAAGTGTCATGTTATTCTCCTTAATAAAGTTTGCCCTAAGGCTTTGAGACAAATGCATTAACTTGCTTCTGCCTTTTGGGTAGTCCCCAAACTTGTTGATGTAAGTGAGGCCTCAAAGGCTTCATCAGCCTCAGCACCATAGATCTCTTTAGCAAGTTGATCTGTCAGCTTGGAGGGCACATCGTCAAAAACTACTTCTCCTAAGCTCATCCCTATAATTCTGTCACAATAGTGTTTGGCCGTATCGAGAGTATGAAGGTTTGCTATTACAGTCATTTTTTTCTCTTCGTGAATTTTTCTAAGAGACTCCATTACCAGACGAGCATTTAAAGGATCGAGGGAAGCGATAGGTTCATCTGCCAGAATCATTTTTGGGTCTTGCATCATCGCTCTACAAATTGCTACTCGTTGTTGTTGTCCGCCTGATAGCGTTTCAGCTCTTTGAAGAGCTGTTTGAGACATGCCGAGTTCATCAAGAGCGAGAAGAGCGTCTACTCTTTCTTCTTTAGTGAATAACTTGAGGGCTCCTTTAAAGGTTGGTTGAACATTCAGTCTTCCCAAAACAACATTTGTCAGGACATCTAGTCTTGGAACAAGGTTAAATTGTTGAAATATCATCGCGCAGCTTTTTTGCCATGCTCTTTTATCTTTTTTGTTAAGTTTAGTTATATCTTGACCATCAACGATAATCTCACCAGAACTCTCCTCAGTTAGGCGGTTCATAATTCGAAGAAGAGTGGATTTTCCTGCACCGGACCGGCCAATGATGCCAATCATCTCTGATTCTTGAATGGTAATATTTACATTTTTAACCGCATGATTTGAGCCAAAGTATTTGTTTAAATTTTTTATTTCAATCATTTTGAGCCGCTTCAATTAGGTCTATGACAAGAACGTATATTTCAAATAAATATTTTTGATTAAAAAAAAGTTAAGTTTGTGTTACGAACTTAGGCGACTCTTTTTCCTGATTTATAAACCTCTTTAATCAATGGGGTATTATTAATAAGAGCAACTCTTAAAAAATCAGATTTTTTTTTCTCATTAATTTCACCTAGGTGCTCCAAAGATAAAATCAAAGCAGGATTTTTAGTGACATAACTAACAGCTTTACTAATGCTATGCCCTTGATTGAAAAGCTTAAAAACAGCTTGAAGTAAACTAGATGGCACATAATCGGATGATAAGGCATCCACAAAAGATGGGTCTTCTTGGAAAATTTCATTCACTGAAACATTTCCAGAATGAGACATGTTGCGAATAAAATTTGGTGCACCAAGAATGTTAGTCATTTTTAAATCTTTCGCTTTTTTAACGGCAGTCATAGTTGTAGGAAATTCTGCAATTTTGATACCGTAGTCATTAGCTTCGATGACATGGTCTTCCGTTGTGTCATCGTGGCTTGCCATTAAAATTTTTCGAGATTTCCAAATATCCACAACCTTAGGTCTATTTTCTCTTTCTGCTTTCATGGCTATATCATTGGAACGGATCAAATCCTCGTCAATTCCAATATTTCCACTAGAAATAACAACATTATCTTTCTTATAGAACTCGATCATTTTTTCTTTATTTTGCCACTGTCTTTGACCTGGCGTGTGGTCCATCAAAGAGGCAAAACAAACATTTTGGTTATCACTATATTTTTCAATATTTTCTAATAAATCAGGGTCTGATAGCTCGCATCGCAAATGGATGAAATGATCTGCTTTAAAAATATTTTTTTTGATGCCCTCATCAACTGCATTAATCACATCATGCACAATTTCGTTCTTAGCACGGGTATAACTTCCTATGGAGATTGCATCATACACAGTTGTGATACCCGAGCCGATAATGTCTCGATCATTATCTAAGGCTGCAGAGAGTTTGTTTGGCCAGAAAGTTTTGGGTCTTGGAACAAAGTGTTTTTCAAGATTATCAGTGTGTAATTCAATAAAACCAGGCAAAAGATAGTCCCCTTCGAAATCCAATGCTCCCAATCCATGGTGGTTGCTGTCCGATATACTCATGAAATCGGATTCGAACTCCAACGAGCCAATAAAATTGTTTTCTGGTGTTACAATATTTGCGTTCGTGATGATCATACTTCTGTAAAATTTTCTAAATTAAATTCCCTTGTACAAATTTGATTTCTAATGGTTGCATCATGTATGATAGTGATTATTGCTACATTTTTATTAAGCTTAGATTTAATTAATTCTAAGACAATTTCTGTATTTTCTTTGTCCAAGGCCGATGTGGGCTCATCTAAAAAAAGTATGGGATAATTACCTATAAATGTTTTGGCAATGTTTACTCTTTGTTGCTCACCTCCCGAAAATGTCATGGGAGGAAGATGCCACATATTTTTTTTGATATTAAGTGTTTCCAGTAGGTGAGAAATTTTTTCGTTGGAGTTATCTTCCAATGTATTTTGTTGTTTAAGCGTATTTGAAACGATATCAAATGTTGATACTCTCGGAATGACAACTAAAAATTGACTGACATATCCAATAGCATGCTTTCTTAAATAGATAACTTGATGTTCTAAACAATTCATTAAATCGAAGTAAGTGTCGTTATATAAAATCTCAATTGATCCAGCAGTTGGAAGGTAATTACCGTAGAGCATCCTTAAAAAAGTAGATTTTCCTGTTCCTGATTTGCCCGTGAGCGCTACACATTCACCAGGTGATATTGAAAAATTAATATTTTTCAACACTTTCAATTCTGTTGAGTTTTGATTGTGAAGCGTAAAAGTTTTTTGCAGGTTTGTTGTTTTGATGGAGGGGTTCATACTTGTAAAATTGATGAAGTAAGTAATTGTGTATAAGAGTGTTGGGGGTCATCCAATACTCGATCTGTTAAACCACTTTCAACGACCTTGCCACTTTTCATTACTAATAGCTTATCGGTTAAAAACTTCACAACCGCAAGATCATGAGAGACGATTATCATGGAAACGTTCAAGTCTCTGACAATTATGGTAATAGTATCGAGCAATTTAGCCTGAACTGAAACATCTAACCCTCCTGTGGGTTCATCCATATATACGAGCTTGGGATTAGAGGATAAGATTTTAGAAATCTGAAGTCTTTGTTGCATCCCTCCTGAAAAATTTACGGGAAAATCATCAATTCGAGATTTTTCCATTTCTGTTTTATCCATCCATTCCAAGGCTTTATTTCGAATTTTGGAGTAATTCTTAATTTCCTCGTTGATAATTCTCTCTGCAATATTCCCCCCTGCGCTGACTCTCAGCCTCAAACCGTCTCTTGGGTTTTGTTGAACGATCCCCCACTCTTTTCTCATAAGCGATCTTTTTTTCTGCTCTGAAATTTTACATAAATCCTGTAAAGGTTGGGATTTATCAATACAAAAATTTATCATTCCCTGAGATGGAGAAATTTGACCTGAAAGACATTTTAACAGCGTGCTTTTACCCGAGCCTGACTCACCGACTATGCCTAGTATTTCTCCTTGATATAAATCAAAAGAAATATCCTCACAGCCCACCTGTTCACCATAATAGTGAGTTAAATTTTTTACCTCTAAAATCTTGTCTTTAACTATCATTTATGTTTTTAAATTTTTCTCGCAGTAATTCGTATCAGAGCAAATAAATTTTTTCTCTCCCTTATCGTTTATTATAATTTCATCCAGATAACTGTTGTTGGAGCCACAAATATCACAGCGCTCGTCCCAAGTTTGAATTTGAAAAGGGTGATCTTCGAAATCTAAACTTTGAACACTTGTATAGGGAGGGATCGCATAAATTCTTCTTTCTCTGCCTGCGCCAAACAATTGGAGCGCTTCCATAAAGTCCATCTTTGGGTTATCGAATTTAGGTGTCGGGCTGGGGTCAGTGATATATCTTTTATTTGTTCTAACCGGATAGGCATATGTTTTTATCACAGATCCAAAGTGAGATATTTCTTCATAAAGCTTCACATGCATCAAGGCATACTCTTCATATGCATGAAGTTTGCGGGTTTCTTGTTCTTTTGGCTCTAAGCGACGTAAAGGTTCTGGTTGAGGGACTTGATAAACAAGAATTTGATTTTCTGATAATTTTTTTTCTGGGATCCTATGTCTCGTTTGGATGATGGTAGCCTTTTCAGTATCTTCAGTTGTTTCAATTTTACATACTTTTTTGAAAAAATTTTTAATGGATATGGCATTGGTAGTATCATCCGCTCCCTGATCAATGACTTTGAGCGTGTCATTAATGCCAATGATTGAAGCCGTCACTTGAATACCTCCAGTCCCCCAACCATAAGCGAGGGGCATCTCCCTACCTCCAAATGGACATTGATAACCGGGTATGCAAATAGCTTTTAATATGGTTCTTCGGATCATCCTTTTAGTGGCTTCATCCAAATAGGCAAAATTGAAACCATCAATCATCTTTGTTCTCTTTCAAAATTTTTTTTCTTAATTCTCTGATGAGATTTAGCTCTCCTTGAAAATCTACGTAATGGGGGAGTTTGAGGTGCGAGACAAATCCTTGGGCCTCCACATTATCAGAGTGATAAAGCACAAATTCTTGATCTTGAATGGGAAATTTAATTTCTTCTCCATATTCCTCACTCTTAAGTGCTCTGTCAATAATAGAAATAGACATGGCTTTTCTTTCGTTATAACCAAAAGTAAGGCCGTAACCTCGAGTAAATTGTGGGGCTATTTTTTTACTTCCCTCAAATTGATCGACCATTTCGCATTCTGATACCTCAATTTCACCAACACAAATTTCAAACCCTAGTTCTTCAGGATATATTTTGACTTCAACAAAACCGTATCGTATTTCACCGACAAAAGGATGAGTTCCTTTGCTGCCAAATCCTCTGATTGCAGAATACGATAACCCTAACAAAAATCCCTCATCACTTCTGGACAAGATTTGAAGCCACTGATCTCTAGATGCAGGAAATTTCATGGGCTCTCGGGTAATATCAAAAGGCCTAGACTTTAATTTTTCTATTTCTTTTTCCATCAATCCCTCATTGTTCAAGAATTCCATTACTCTTGGAAAAAAAACATTATCGTTACTCGTTGGATTATTTTTTTTGTTGGATGTTTCTTTTCCATTAAGCAGCGAAAAATCGAGGAGTCTATGTGTATAATCAAATGTCGGTCCTAATATCTGACCTCCGGGAATATCTTTATATGTTGCAGATATCCTCCTTTTTAAAGTCATTGAACTGGTATCAATCGGAACACTGTAAGAAAATCTCTCCAACGTTGTTCTATAAGCTCTTAAAATAAAGATCGCTTCTACCAAATCTCCTTGGGCTTGCTTAATGGATAGGGCAGATAAGTTCTTATCATACAAAGATCCCTCTGAGACCACACGGTCAACTGCAAAACTAAGCTGTTCTATTAACTGGCTAATATTAATATCTTGATTAGAAGAGATATGTTTTCGTTTTTGCTCAAGAAGCTCAATTGAACTTTTTATAGCTTTTTCTCCTCCTTTGACCGCTACATACATTAGTTAATTATCTTTATAGTTCGAGGTAAGGAGATAAGCTCATCATTACAGGTTAAAAAAATATCAACACCTCGTGGGAATTTTGAAGAGTTGGAGTTTATTTTTTCTTTAAAATTATGAGGAATTCCTCTTAAAGTGATTTGATTTGAATTTTTAATACCAGGTCCAGAAAGTACAAAATCTTCTCCTTCGCTCATACTTTGAATTTGAATTATGATTGTAGTGGACTTATCAGGGTATTGATCTAGCCCATCATTAAAAGATTCAAAGTCTAAATCACCATGGGTAATAATAGCAAAATCAGACTCCACTTTATTTTTAGTAATTGGTGAGCCGGTATGTAATTTAATAAAGTTAGAAATAATGTTTTCTTGAGCGCTTTGAATGAATACATTTGTGTCAAGATCCAATAGTGTAAAGATGATGTTAACAGATGAGATGTGAAGATCCTCTTGAGAATAATTATGATTCATAAATTTAACTTTTTTTCCTGGGTTTGCGGTAGCCTGTAAAATTAAATGAAAAGCCTCTTGAGACTCAAATGTTTTATTTTTAAAGCCGACGTGCTCCAAAAAAATTAGTCCCCTCTAACCATAGTAAAAAAATCGACTTTACTCTCACTAGAGTCAGCAATAATTTTAATTTTTTCTTTTTGTATTTGTTCTTGAAATTCTTTGACGTAAATTAACAGTTTTGAGTGGTAGCTCTCGATTTGCATCAATGCATCAAGAATAGCTCCATACTCACTTTTGATGAGATTTCTACCTAAATGATAAGAATAGCCAGTTTTTTCCTGAAATTTTACAATACATTTAGTAAGTGTAGCCTCTCCTAAATTAAATTTATCACCGGTTCCTCCTGCTCTTCCTTGGATCATAATTGAGCCAATCTCTGGGCCCAATAAAACATCATAGTTCTCTTTAAAGTTTATATGATCAAGTGAGTTTTTGAGAAGACTTTCATTTGTTTTTGAGAAAATTGAAATCCACTCCGGCCTTAACACTAAATTAATATAAAAGAGATAAGTTAAATAATTGTTAAAGAGTAAAATTTAATTTTGTTTTTATGAAGAAAGAAAAAATATTTAAGGCTTATCTATTTGATTTTGATGGCGTAATAATTAATTCAGAGCCCAAACGCTTTTACATTTTAAAAAAATGCCTTAGAAAATTTAACATGAAATTCGAAAAATTTATCACATATCACCACCTTATCGGAACACCAGTAATTAGTATTCTTAACAAACATTTTCCGAATATAAAATCTAAGAAAACAATAAATGAAATACTCAGAGAATACGATTTTTTAGTGGACGAATATTTTGAAAATACTCCCTCTTTGTTTCCAAACCTAAAAAAAACTCTCGGGATGATTAGTCAACCTAAAGCGATTGTTACAAATGCCAAAAAAGAACGCGTCCTTAAAGTATTAAAATATCATAATATCAATCAATATTTTTCTTTCATTATTTCTTGTAAAAATAACGTGAAACCAAAGCCTAGCCCTGATGGCTATAAAATGGCTTGCAAAAAACTTAACCTCAAACCGACAGATGTGGTGGTCATTGAAGACTCTGATGCCGGTATCAAATCCGCAAAAGCTGCAGGAGTAAAAAAAATATTCCGATACACCTATAAAAATAAAAATTACTCAAACTTATTTATATACAATGAAGTCAAATTGAAAGATTATAAAAGTTTACTTAATTTCAATAAGAGTGTGGCCCGTGAAAATCACGGGCTAAAATAAATTAATTTACTTGAAAGATTGAGTGGAATACTCGGATAGAGGAAGTTTATTAATTGTTCCTACCTTCTTGACATAGTCGACAAAAGACTGAGCATAACCTAGATATGTATCCACGACTCTTCCCTCTTTGGAGATGTCACCAAAAGTTAGGTATCCATCTTTTCCACTGGAGATATAATTGTTCGTGGCCACGGTATACATTTGAGTCATATTCAGTGCTGACCAGGAACTGTAAGATCTACCCTTAAATTCTAAATTAGAAATTCGATCACCCTTTGTTTTTGAGGAGTCGACGTCCCATCGTAGACCTGCCGCATATGGATATGCACCAGTTGAACCATCAGGAGAAAGAGCGTAATCCAGAGCATCTTCAAGAACATTTTTAATTTCTTGGCCTGTCATGGATAATTCGACAATCGTATTCCCGAAAGGTAAAAGGGTGTATGCATCACCGAGGGTGTAATCACCCGCTGCAACGTCAACACGTGTACCACCACCATTTTGAATAGCGATGTCACTTAAGTTTGACATTTCTCTGAATGCTTGGGCGACGATATTCGATATATCCGATCCATTCTGTGCCGTCTTTGAAGGGTCACACATTTTAGATTTTCCTTGACCTGGAATTCTCTCTAAACAAAGATCCTCGCTTACGGTGCCAATGACCTCAGAACTAAATTCATCGATTTTAGAGGAATAACTAGCTAGTAGAGCTTGGGCGTCCGCATCTGGCTCAACGATGGATAAGGATGGGTTCACTTTAATCACACTGTAAACAGCATCACGGTAACCCTCTTCAATTTCAACTCTTTCCCCATCTGCGTTCTTTCTTTTAAACGAGTCAGCCAGCATCATATGGGGCGTTCCCACACAAGACGTAATATTTCCCTGACCATCAAATTCGGCGTGCAATTCTCCTACGATTTGTGAGTACTGCCATGCAGTTACAACGCAAACATCATTGCCAGATGCGTCACTGACCATGGTTGGATACGAGCCACTCGGTTTTAATCCTATATCACCAAAGTCTCCTAAAAGACTGTGGGAGTCACCCCCAACAATAATATCAATACCCGATGTGTTTTGGGCGAGAGCCAAGTCGTTATCGTAACCGTAGTGAGAAAGAAGAATTACTCGATCTACTCCTTGTGAGTTGAGTTCATCAGCATACTGTTGTGCTGTTGTAACTTCATCTAAAAACATTGTCGTGTCATTGGGGTTGGAGGACATTTTTGTTTTTTTGGAGATCACGATCCCGATAATTCCAACTTTCTCTCCGTTGCGCTCGACAATTGTATACGGCTGAAGATAATCATTTGCGGATGACATCGCTAAAGGAGAAGCGCCAACCTCAGGTTGAACGTTCGCTCCAAGAACTGGAGTTTGGCAATTTCCCTCTTTGAGGTAATCAAGGAAAGTTACTAAGCCTTGATCACCATTATTGAACTCATGATTACCTACCACAAAGGCATCAAAACACACAGAATTCATTAAAGCTGCGTCAGCCTCCCCTTCAAATAAGGTAAAATACAACGTACCGCTCGTTGCGTCTCCAGCATGAAGCGTAAGCGAATTAGGGTTTTCTGATCGCAATTCTTTGATCTTGGTCACAACAGAAGGAAATCCACCAGATTTTGTTCTTGTTGACTCACCATCTAAATCTAAACCCATTCTGCTGTTAGCTTCTAGGTGAGAGTGATGGTCGTTAATATGAAGAATTGTTAATTTTTCAGCTGATACCAAACTTGGAATCAATAATAGTAAAAACGGAATTACTCCTTTAAATATTTTTTTAAACATCCAAAGAAGTAAAATTATTATTGTGAAATCAATATTAAGAAAATTTGTAATTTTTATTAATTCATTCTCCTTCAATTAAATTTACATCTTAAGCCAATGAATTTATCATGGGCTAACCTATTATTTATTATATAATATGACTTCTAATGGTAGCTGATCATAAAAGTAACGACAGTGAAAATAAGCCGGTAAAAGTCGCTGTCATTCAACAACCGCCCGAATATCTCAACCTAACTAAAAGTATTGAGCTTGGGGTGAAGCTTATTGAAACTGCTGCTGAGCAAGGATCAAAATTAGTTGTATTCCCTGAAACTTGGTTTCCAGGTTACCCAGAATATGTTTGGAGATTAAAACCTGGTAGTGAAATGAGTTTAACTGATGACTTGTTTAAAATCTCGCAAGCGAATTCAGTCAATCTTTCAAAGGGTCATATGAAACCCCTTCAAGATGCTGCAAAGAAAAATAAAGCTGTCATCGTTGCTGGTTACCAAGAAATTGACGGAGAAGTAAGTGGGTCGACACTTTATTGTTCGATCATCATCATTAATAGTGATGGCTCTATCTTAAACAACCATCGAAAATTAATGCCCACAAATCCTGAGCGTATGGTTTGGGGTCCAGGAGACGGCAATGGATTGAATGTCGTAGAAACTTCTGTTGGAAGAATAGGCACATTAGCTTGTTGGGAAAACTACATGCCCCTCGCCAGATATTCTTTATATGCTCAAAATATTGATATTTATATTGCTCCCACGTGGGATGAGGGCGAACCCTGGCTTTCCACAATGAATCATATATCTCGAGAAGGAGGTTGTTGGGTTATTAGTTCAGCAACTGCCATTCAGGCTTCTGATTTGCCAGAAGACATGCCTCATAAAGATCATATCTATCCAAATAAAGATGAGTGGATTAATTGCGGTGATGCGGTGATTTATAAACCCTTCGGTGGTTTGCATGCTGGACCACTCCATCAAGAAAAAGGAATTTTATATAGCGATATAGATATTTCTTTGTCAAAAGCTTCTCGAAGAAGATTTGATGCAACAGGCCATTATTCTAGACCCGATGTTTTTAATCTGACCATAGATAAAAGTAGAAAAAAACCAGTTCAGTAAAATTAAATAGATTAAGTTAAAGATCGTCAAACCCATCAATGGCTGAGACGACCATTAAGGACTCGATATAGCGTTGCTTTCCACAGTCATAGCAAATAGTAACCATCTCCTCAGTCATTTTATTGAGATATTTCTTGGAAACCTCTTTATAATCACCACATTCACTGCATTTGGCGTACGGAAGGCTTGATTCCTCTCGCTTTTCCTCTTCTCCAATCCACCATCCCATTGTCTTATTATATACGACATAGTATCCCCGGTTCTACCTATAATTTAGAGACTTCATCAAAAAATTGTGTGTAAAAGTATTCTTGTTTAATATTTTTACACGCGTTAAAATCCATTTTTTGGAAATATGGTTAAAATGAAGATTAAAAATATGGAGGATTTCGCTCAGGCGAGCGGGATATCCAGACCGACTATCTCCAAGTTCTTTAATGATCCCTCCAGCGTTCGTGAAAGTTTAAAATCAAAAATCGAAGCGGCTTTAGAAAAGTATGATTACTATCCTAATTTTTATGCCATCAATCAAAACCGTCAGCTTACAAAGAATATAGGTATCGTGGTGCCTTATGTCTCTGACCCTTTCTTTGCTGAAATTGCCAGAAACTTAGAGCGACGTTGTATTGATGTAGGATACACTCCCTTTTTATTTTCTTCCCATGGAGAACAAGCTCAAGAAAATGCAATTCTCGATACGCTTCGCTCTTTAAAACCTGCGGGTGTGTTAATGGCACCACTAGGTCGTCGAAGTTCGGATAAAAACAAAATTGAAAAGTTCTGTAAAAATGTTCCCACTATTTTGTTTGATAGTAACATTGAAGGATTAGGTGCAGCCTTTATTGGATCGGATAACTATAGTTTTGTTTCCCAAACAGTTGAGTACCTAAATAGCACGGGAAGCGCTCCTAGTTTTTTTGAAATGCGCTACCCGGCAAACCCCAACGCCAATAAAAGAAGAGAGGCCTATTTAAAAATTATGGAGTCTTTAAAACTCAAACCGCAGGTGATTAAAATAGAGGGGACCGGATGGGAGTTCGAAGAGATTGGGCGTCAAGGCGCCTTAAAACTTTTACGAGAAAATGGAATGGACACTAACACCATCCTGTGTAGTAACGACCGCCTTGCTATTGGTTTTTTATCCGCCTGCAGTGAGATGGGGGTCAAAGTAGGAAAAACTAAAAATTGTGATTTAAGGGTAGCAGGATGTGATGACAGTCCCTACTCTCGATTTACCTCTCCCCCTTTAACAACGGCCGCCCATGATTATCATACTGTATCGGATAATGCCGCACTGGCCTTATTTGAACTTATCAACAACGGGGGTAAATCAAAAAAGCGTACAGAAACCTTGTATTCCGCCAAATTAGTCCTCCGCGACTCTGCTTAAGTATTTTACGCGTGTCAATTTAATATTGACGCGAGTAAAAATCTATTATTGAATTGACTTATCTAAAATTAGGAGGACAACATGAGAATAACAAAATTAATCTCATCTGCAGTATTGGCATTATCGCTAACTGCAAGTGTTACCTATGCAGGAAGTCATGCTACGACTCTCACAATCGCGACTGTGAACAACGGCGATATGATCCGTATGCAAGGTTTAACTGACGACTTTACAGCTAAGACTGGCCATAAAGTTGAGTGGGTAACTTTAGAAGAAAACGTACTTCGTCAAAGAGTAACAACTGATATCACAACTAAGGGTGGTGCTTTTGATATCATGACTATTGGTATGTACGAAACACCAATCTGGGGTGCTAACGGTTGGTTAGTTCCTTTAGACGATCTATCTGCTGACTACAATGTCGGTGACTTATTACCAGCGATGGCTGGTGGTTTATCCCATGAGGGTACTTTATACGCTGCACCTTTCTACGGTGAGAGCTCCATGGTGATGTACAGAACTGACCTAATGAAAAAAGCTGGCTTAGAAATGCCGGATGCTCCATCATGGAACTTCATTGCCAAAGCAGCTCGTGCAATGACTGACAGAGATAATGACATCAACGGTATTTGCCTAAGAGGTAAAGCGGGTTGGGGTGAAGGCGGCGCGTTCATCACAGCAATGTCAAACTCTTTTGGTGCAAGATGGTTTGATGAAGACTGGAACGCTCAGTTCGATACACGTGAGTGGTCAGATACATTAAACTTCTTTGTGAACATGATGTCTGATGCAGGTCCAGCAGGATATGCAACGAACGGTTTCAACGAAAACCTATCTTTATTCCAACAGGGTAAATGTGGTATGTGGATTGATGCAACAGTAGCTGCATCTTTCGTCACTAATCCTAATGACTCTACTGTAGCTGACAGTGTTGGTTTTGCTTTAGCACCTGATAACGGCATGGGCGTGCGCTCAAACTGGTTATGGGCATGGGCTCTAGCGATCCCAGCTGGTACTCAAAAAGAGGGTGCTGCAAAGGAATTTATCGAGTGGGCAACATCTAACTCTTATATCGAGCTAGTAGCAGCAAACGAAGGATGGGCAAACGTTCCTCCAGGAGCTAGAACTTCACTTTATGAAAATGCTAACTACAAGGATATTCCTTTCGCAAAGATGACTTTAGAGTCTATTTTGTCTGCAGATCCTCTAAATTCAACAGTTGATCCAAGCCCATACGTGGGTATTCAGTTCGCAGCGATCCCAGAATTTGCTGGTATTGCAACTGATGTCAGCCAAGAATTCTCAGCTGCATACGCTGGTCAACAGTCCATTGATGAAGCATTAGCAAAAGCTCAGGCGATTACTAATGACGCAATGGAAGCTGCTGGTTACAGATAAGCTCTAACACACTTCTTAAGAGGGGTAGATTTTCTACCCCTCTTATTTTAAGGTTAATCAAATTCATACAAAGGTTATAGCTAGTGATCAGTCAGCTCAATTCCCGAGGAGTCGCTCGACTTATGATGGCGCCTGCTGTTATTCTTTTGCTGGGCTGGATGCTAGCCCCTCTGACAACTACTCTCTACTTTAGTTTTAAAAAATATCTTCCTCTTCGAGGTGGTGACCTTGGTTGGGTTGGTTTTGATAATTATGTTCGTTTTGTAACATCAAGTTCTTTTTGGCCTAGTGTCTATACAACATTAATTATTGTCGGTTTTGTTTTAGCCATCACCGTTATTTTTGGAGTTTTATTAGCACTACTTCTTGATCAACCAATGTGGGGTCAAGGGATTGTGCGCATCTTAGTCATTGCCCCATTCTTTGTGATGCCCACTGTCTCGGGTCTTGTATGGAAGAATATGTTTATGGATCCGATCAATGGGATCTTGGCTCACCTGTGGAGATTTTTTGGACTCCAGCCCCTCGAGTGGCTAAGTCAGTTTAGTATGGGCTCCATTATTTTAATTGTGAGTTGGCAGTGGCTACCCTTTGCTACTCTTATTCTTTTAACCGCTATTCAATCCTTGGATCGAGAGCAACTGGAGGCAGCAGAAATGGATGGAGCGAATAACACCAAACGCTTTGGGTATATCATTCTCCCTCATCTTTCTCGTGCGATCACTATTGTCATTCTCATTCAAACTATTTTCTTACTTTCTATTTTTGCTGAAATCTTTGTCACCACTGCTGGTGCCTTTGGAACCAAAACGCTTACGTATTTGATTTTCCAGCGTGTCTTAGAAAGCCAAAATATAGGACTAGGCTCGGCGGGTGGCGTCTATGCCATTATATTAGCCAATATCGTGGCCATTTTTTTAATGAGGATCGTGGGTAAATCCCTCGACGCGAAGGAGAGTTAAAATGGCTAGAAGTGTTAAAAATCAACAAAAAATGGTCAATACCGTCATCGCCTGGACGATTGGACTTCTTATTTTCTTTCCTGTTCTTTGGACCGTGCTCACGAGTTTTAAAACAGAAGGTCAGGCGATTAACGACCCACCCTTGTTTTTATTCTTTGACTGGACCTTGGAGAATTATGCCATTGTTCAGGAGCGATCCGATTATATGAAATTTTTATGGAATTCTATTTTTATTGCGGGGGGCTCTACTTTGCTGGGAATATTAATTGCTGTTCCGGCGGCCTGGTCGATGGCCTTTGTTCCCACCAAGCGCACCAAGGATATTTTATTGTGGATGCTTTCAACGAAAATGCTTCCTGCCGTCGGGGTTCTGTATCCTATTTATATTGGCTGTATTAAATTAGGTCTATTGGATAGCCGTCTTGCTTTAGTAATCATCTTAATGTTGATTAACTTACCTATTATTGTATGGATGCTCTATACATACTTTCGAGAAATTCCTCGTGATATCTTAGAGGCTTCTCGGATGGATGGTGCTTCTTTGTGGAAAGAGATTATCTATGTGCTCACTCCCATGGCAATCCCTGGAATTGCCTCCACTATTTTATTGAATTTAATTTTAGCGTGGAATGAATCGTTCTGGACATTGAACTTAACTGCTGCAAAGGCAGGAACCTTGACTGCCTTTATTGCTAGTTACTCTAGCCCTGAAGGGTTATTTTTTGCGAAGCTGAGTGCAGCTTCAACAATGGCGATTGCCCCCATCTTGATCTTGGGTTGGTTTAGTCAAAAACAATTAGTGCGCGGATTAACCTTTGGAGCCGTGAAGTAAAGGAGAGAAAATGGGATTTATTGAATTAAAACAAGTAACCAAAAACTTCGGAGATCTTCAGGTTATCAAACCCTTAGATCTAGAAATTAAAGATGGAGAATTTACGGTTTTCGTGGGACCTTCGGGTTGTGGGAAGTCCACTCTGTTAAGATTAATCGCTGGTCTTGAAGATCTCACCAGCGGATCTATTCAAATCGATGGAAGAGAGGCAAGCCAAGATGCTCCGGCCAAAAGAGGCTTGGCGATGGTTTTCCAGTCCTACGCTCTCTACCCCCATATGAACGTCTATAAGAATATTGCCTTCCCGTTAAAAATGGTGGGAATGGACAAAGACGCCATTGATAAAAAGGTTCGCAAAGCAGCAGAAGTATTGAATTTAAATGATTATTTGGAGCGTAAACCCGCTCAACTATCTGGTGGACAACGTCAGCGTGTGGCTATAGGAAGAGCAATTGTTCGTGAACCCTCTGCTTTTTTATTTGATGAACCCCTCTCCAATTTAGATGCAGCTCTGCGTGTAGGAATGCGTCTTGAAATCTCTGAATTACACAAGCGTTTGAATACCACGATGATTTACGTGACCCATGATCAAGTTGAAGCCATGACCATGGCAGACCGTATTGTAGTCATGAACCATGGTGTGATCGAACAGGTGGGTACACCTCTTGAGCTATATCGAAATCCTAAAAATTTATTCGTGGCAGGATTCATTGGTTCTCCGAAGATGAATTTTATTGAAGGGTCATGGGCTCAAGCACAAGGAGCACATTCCGTAGGTATTCGACCTGAACATATTTCCATCACCGCAGAGCAGAGTGAATGGAAAGGAGTTGTCAAAATGGCTGAGAGTTTGGGGTCAGATACCTTTTTGCATATTCAAGATAGTGGCGTAGCCGAGACCCTCACCGTTCGAGCAGATGGAGAGAAAAGCTTCAATCGAGGCCAAGAAGTATTTTTAAAGCCTAAAAAAGAAAGTTTGCATTTATTTAATGAAAAAGGAGAGCGCCAGTAGTGCGATTTCTTGATAAAGTAGTTTTTATAACAGGTGCCGCGAGAGGAATTGGAAAATCTTTTGCTGCAGCCTTTGCGAAAGAGGGATGTCGAGTTGTCATTGCTGATATTAATTTTGATCAGGCAAAGAGCACAGCTCACCAAATAGGTCCCAACGCTCTAGCCCTTGAGATGGACGTCACCAAACAAGAGAGCATTGATCAAGCCGTCAATACCGCGGTCGATCAACTTGGCGGAGTTGATATCTTGATTAATAACGCCGCCATCTTTACCGCAGCCCCCATTACTGAAATTAAACGAGAAGACTATCAGCAAGTCTTCGATATTAATGTGTCAGGGACGCTGTTTACCCTTCAAGCTGTTGCTAAAAAGATGATTGAACGAGGCAAAGGTGGAAAGATCATTAATATGGCCAGTCAAGCAGGCCGTCGAGGCGAGTCGTTCGTAGCGGTGTACTGTGCGACCAAGGCGGCGGTGATTAGTCTGACTCAATCTGCAGGATTAAACCTGATTAAACATAAAATTAATGTAAATGCCATTTCACCAGGCGTGGTGGACGGCGAGCACTGGGACGGCGTGGATGCATTTTTCGCGAAATATGAGGAAAAACCCTTGGGTCAAAAGAAAAAAGAGGTGAGTGAAGGAGTTCCTTACGGACGAATGGGCCTACCGAGTGACTTGGTTGGGATGGCTATGTTCCTTGCCAGTGAGGAGTCCAATTATGTAGTAGCCCAAACTTATAATGTGGATGGAGGCCAGTGGATGAGCTAATGGCTGTCACTTCAAAACAACTTCCAATTTTAGATTTAAACAATGAAGCCTTGGCTCAGATTAATGGGTCCACCATTACACCTACTTACGATCGCTCGCAGCTTCAAGCAGGTATCGTTCATATTGGGGTAGGAAATTTCCACCGAGCTCACCTTTCATGGTATCTCCATCGATTGATGCAAAAAGGAATGGACCTAGACTGGGCCATCATTGGATCTGGTGTCACGGAATACGATATTCCAATGAGAGAGAAGTTAGCAAGCCAAGATTTTCTAACAACATTAATTGAACTAGACCCTGAGGGAAATCGATCATGTGAAATCGTAGGTTCGATGATGGACTATGTGGCTGTCGAAAAAAATAATCAACCACTCATCCAAGCTATGTCGCAACCCAATATTCGTATTGTGTCTTTAACAGTAACCGAAGGGGGATACTTTATTAATGAGAAAGGAGAATTGATATTGGATCACCCTGATTTAGTTCATGATATAGAAAACCCAGATAGTCCTCGTACTGCCTTTGGAGCAATGGTGAGTGCTCTTGATATCAGACGTCAAGCTGGTCTTGGCCCTTTTACTGGACTAAGTTGTGACAACCTCATTGAAAACGGAAATAAATTAAAACAAGTGGTTTTAGGAATTGCCACCAACAGAAATTTGGAATTAGCCAATTGGATTGAAGAAAATTGCACATTTCCTAACGCGATGGTGGACTGCATTGTTCCTCGCACTGGAGATGTAGAAATTAATATTGTCAAAAATTTAGGAATTAATGATTTAGTTCCTGTTTCTCATGAAGATTTCAGACAGTGGGTTATTGAAGATAAATTCTGTGCGGGTCGCCCTGCTTGGGAAAAAATAGGCGTTCAGTTCTCTGATAATGTTCATGGCTATGAAAACCAGAAAATTAGAATTCTAAACGCAGGTCACCAGATCTTAGCTAATGCCGCTGAACTTCTTCATATTGAAACTGTTCGAGATGCGATGAAAAACCCACTACTTACTAGCCTTTTAGAGAAAGTTGAGCAAAATGATGTTCTTCCACATGTATCACCTGTTCCAGGTTTAACACCGCAAGATTATTTGAAATTGATATCTGAACGATTTGCCAATCCTTCCATTCAAGATACGATTAGAAGAATTGCTTTTGATGGGTCTTCACGCCACGCTGTGTTCATCACGCCTTCTATTCGCGATGGTCTCTCTAAGAATAATTCAATCGAGGGTCTCAGCCTTGTAGAAGCTTTATGGGCTCGAATGTGTGAAGGAACTCGAGAAGATGGAACAAATATTGAACCTAACGATCCGCAATGGTCCAAATTAAACTCCATCGCAAAGCAGTCCAAAAACAAGCCTGAGGAATGGTTAAAACAATCTGAAGTTTATGGAGATCTTTTTCAGAAGACTCAGTTTGCAAATTCTTTTACATACTGGTTAACAGAACTCTATAAAAATGGTGTAGAGCAAACTATTAATAAATATATTAAGTAATTAAGTTTTAGTTAACTCCTTAATAAGAGTATTTAAATCAGTAATAAATTGAGTTCGATCAATGTCAGTATTGAGGAGAGAAATGCATTGATTGTTTATAAAGTCATTTTCAAGAAAACTTAAAACATTCTCTTCGCCCCTCCAAGTATCGCTAAATTCTTGAGCTCCTGAAAAAAAACGATCTAAGGACTCCTCTGGGCAATCATTCCAAAAGGCAGGACAATAATTATCTCCTAGGGTAAATAAATTGATATAAGCGTCCAAAAGCATTATTTCAAAATTAGGATAATTGACTTCGATGAACTGACTATAGTCTGTGTTTTGATCATCAAAAATAAACTGCCTTGTCGAAGAGTTATAATACAAATTAAAATTTAGTCTCTTAGAGTGAGGAAAATATTCATCAAAAAAGCTTGCAATTTGATCACGAACTTCCTCTTCCTCAATAGTATCCAACGACCAATAAACTTCTTCGAAATATCCGATGCAAAAGTCATGATGTAAGTCTTCAGCCTTTACAGTGAGAGACCAAAAAAAAATAAAAAATAAATTTAAAAATTTAAAAAGAGTAGCTGGTATAAATTTTAAGATTGGCTTCATCTTTAAAGGCGGATTGATGATAGTCACTCACTAAATTTAAAGGTTGATAGATATCTATTCCAGCTCTAAATAATGAGAAAAATCGACTTTCATAATTAAATGTAAGAGCCCGAGTGTTTTTATCTAAATCATTTTGAAGAGAAATAAAATACTGCGTATCCTCAATATTATTTAAGACGAGGCGAGCGCCAAAAAAAACATCGTTTTGATATCCGTGATGAGATTTTGAACCTCTCGTGTCATAAGCATATTCGACAATGTTGGCCAAATCCCAGTTCTGGCCAAAAATACCAAAATTACTCTGCTCCAAACCAACGATCAAATTAGTGTAATCACTAATATTTCCGCTGTAATCGTATTGATTATCGCGGTAAATCACTTCTCCTTTATATAAAATATCACCCCGGGTTGCTTGTAAATCTAATCCTAACTGCGTTATCTCAGAATATTTTGGAACGAGTTGGCCAGAAGTTACGACGAGAGCTGGGTCTTTGGTGTTTCCTTGGTAAAAAGAAAAACCATAATCATACTCATTGATATATCCAGACCAGCGCGCCGCCATACCGGTATTGTTTTTACTTGCCCCATCAGCAAATGTGTTGGCACTGTCAATATTAAGAGCTAATTGTGAGCGCACTTTTGAGGTAGGGTAAGTGTTTGTTGTAGCGGGCAAGATAAATAAATTTAATTCACTGGTATCGAAATATCTTTTTACATTGATCATAGGTTGGCCAATTTTCTCTCCTTGCGCTAGCCCCCCAGAAAAATCATTTGAATTTACTATGTCGACTGGGTTGTAAAATTCATTTTTTCCCCAAAAAACAATATTGTTCCCAACTAAAACATTAATATCATTATTAGCATAATCCAGGTATGCTTCATTAAAGTCCATATCTTGTGCTGCCTCAGGATCAGACAAAGCTGCATTCACTTTTAATTTTCCTGATAAACTATTATTTTCAAAAAAAAAATTATACTCGAGTGCGGCGGAGTTCAGTGTATTTTTTCGATTGTCACCTGAGATATCCTCAAAGAATATCGAGGAGCTCAACTCAACTTTACCGTACTGTTCGGTGTAAACCTCTGCAAAGGAGTTAAAACTAAAGAGCGTGAGGAAGAAAAATAAAAGCTTACTCATCTAGCCATTTTGGCTAATTTTTCAGGTTTGAAGTCATTTAAAGACAGGTCTGTTTGAAATTGGTAGTTGTCCCAAGCGATGACAGTTGATTTTCCTGTTTGAAGATTAGTCATCTCTAGTATGTCTGCTCTCCAAAATTTATCTAAGTATTTTCGATAATCTTTGAAATGAAGTTCTTTTTCTAAATCGCCACGTCGATTGTAAAATTTAACCGATTGGTAGCGGAATTCTTCCGTATCAACATAAATCAATCTTTTGGAGTAACCTGATTTTTTGTTTTTAGGGGTAGCTTCGATTAGGTGACAAGTAAGAGCAGTCTCAATTAGACATGGTCCCTCCTCAAGCCAAGTAAAGTTAAAATCTTCAGGTTCATCAGTGGATAAATCTTCATACGAGAACTCTGAAGAAACGAATTTACCTGTACGATTGGAGGAAGAAATTCTTTTGACTCTTTTCAAAGCAGGTAGATACAACCATTGGTCGTCATCTTGAGGTTCGATGTTGGCATGAGTTAAAAGAGAGGTGCCCTTAACGTCTCGAGGCTCAGTGAAAATAATAATACTTTTATCCCCCAGAGTAGAGTCTAATTCTTCAAAAATCATATTTTTAAATTTTCGCACACTCTCATTTCCAGACTTGTCTTTGAGGACCATTTGACCTTCCACGGTGCTGTCAATGAAGCCATCATCTAAAGCAATGCTTTTTTCAATAATCTCTAAACCCTTTTCTTCATTGGTTTGAGCATGCAATGATGTATTCGAAAGTGTTAAAGTTAAAATAATCGAAATTAGATACTTCATGCTGATGCTCTCCTTTTTAGTTTAAAATTATCAATCCAGATCAACACAGGGGGTAATAATAAGTAGTCCACCACAAGGGCAAATACAACGGTAATCGCCGTTAACTGGGCCATATCTTTATTGACTGCAAATCCAGACTGAGCCAAAACACAAAATCCTAAAAACAATCCAATAGTTGTTGTTGTTAGAGCCATCCCCACTTTTTGGAATGCTTCTCGCACACTATCCTCCGGTGTTTTACCTTTTTTTCTCGCTTTTGCGTATTTCAACATAAAATGAACAGAGTCATCAACTACAATACCCAACGTCATCGCGACAACGATAGATACCGCTAAGGTTACGGCTCCGGTATAGTATCCCCATAAACCAAAAGCCATGGCGGCAGGGAGTAAATTGGGAATTAAGCTCATCAACCCGTATTTAACATTTCTAATGACGAGCAAAATAATAAATGAAATTCCAATGAGAGCCAGCCCTGTCCCTTGCAACATCGCTGGTACGTCTCGAGAAGAAATTTGAGAGAAAACCTGAGAAGGTCCGGTGGATTTGGTCATGAGTTCAGGGGCATTTTCTGCAAACCATCCTTGAATACGTTTATCAAGGTTTAAAAATTCTTTAGTTGTGGTGTTTGCCACATTGGTTGTTACTCGAAGAGCGGATTTATTAACATTGATTTGATCTGTCAAGTCTAATCCATAACCTAGTGAGAGTTCATAGAGAAAAAGGTATTGGGCCGCTTCTAGTTCTGAAGTGGGAATTTTATAAAAGGACACATTATCATTATTAAAATTTTGGTTCAGTCTTTTTACAACGTCTGTATACGATCTCACACTGGTCACTTCAGGTTGACTTCTCATAAATTCTACAAGATCGCTAACTTTTTGAAGATACTCAGGGTTGTTGATACCGTTTTCTACACCCGAGTTCACGGAATACTCAAGCGCATTAAGACCACCAAAGTTTTCTTCATAATAATCAATGGACTGTCTTAGTTCATACTTTTCATCAAAGTATCTGAGAAAGTCATCTTCTAAAGATATTTTTGTAATTCCAAAAATAAGAACTGTAACTAAAGCGGCGGTTGAAAATAAAAGAAAGTTTTTCCTTTTTATAACAAACTCTGCTAAGCCTTTCATTCCTTTGTCCATTGAGGCCTGAGCATTAATTTTTTTTAGAGGCAGTAAGCTGATCAGCGCTGGCAACATGGTTAAAGTATAAAAAAGAGCAGCAATAACTCCGACAAAAACAATATTTCCCAACTGCCTAAAAGGAGGAGAAATAGAAAAATTCAAGGATAAAAATCCGATAGCTGTCGTCAGACAAGCAACCGTAATGGCGGGGCCATGATCAATAATTGCCGTTCTCACCCATTCATTCCTATCGGAGGTTGTTGTCATTGTTTGTCGAACCGAAGAGAGAATATGAACTGCACTAGCCACAGTTAAGGTCATCACCATTAAAGGAGCTACGACTGTTGCATTGTTTATATTGGTTCCTGACCATCCCAACGCGCCTAAGGACGAACCGGCACATAAAATAATAATGATGAATATTAACCCAACTCCAATAACACTTCTTAAAATGATGGCGACAGCAACTAATATCAAAATTAACATTAATGGTGTCAAGGTCGCCGTGTCGTCCTGGCCTGACTCACTGTACTGGTTATTCAATGGCACAAAGCCCACCATTCGAACATCAATATTAGGATTTTTATCCTCAAAATCTGCTTTTAACTTCTCTGCTTCCCCCATGACAAAAGGTACTTCGACAATGGCATCTTCGCCTGGAAGTCGAAATAAAACATTGACTTGGGTAATAGAGTTATTTTCGTTTATGAACGTGTTTTGAAGTTCAATTCTAGAATTTGCTACCTCTTGAGCTTTAGTAATATCAGAAGGAGAAATATTATTGATATCTGTTATTAAGTCTTCTACTACAAGGCTATCATCCTCGGCGTAGCTATTTTGATAATTGGTTAGGGAGTTTACAGTTCTCACATAAGGAAGAAGCCATGCGTCTTCAGTTAACTGACCGACTGCCTTTAAGGTTTCAGCTGAAAAGACATTTCCATCATTTGGAGATAACACAAAAGCAAGATTGTCATCTTTTGAATACGCAGCTTCAAAGTTATCAAGAGCAATACGATCTGGATTGTTCTTATCAAAAAAAACACGAGCGTCCGTATCAAAATTTATATTAGGCGCACCTGCCATTAATAACAAGGCAATTAGAAAGCCAAAAACAATAACTATTATTCTTCTTTTGAGAACAAAGTCAGCAAGTGAAGGAAAAAAATTCATAATTTAATGTACGTTTAATACCATGTTAAGATGATAGTTTTATGAAAATTTAGTAAAATGCATATTAATTTTATTTTCTAAAATCCCATGGAAAAAGAAATTCCATACTCCACATTCCATTGCCTTTACTTTGGGCATATTCTTCATCTAAAATAAATTTGTCGGAATACTTCCGATAAGCGAAAGCGTAACCCTCTCTTACTAAATAACTACTGAGAGACTCTTTTCCAACAAAACATTCGGCTAGAGTTCTTCCGTATTGATCTTTACTTTCTCTAATACAGCTAACTTGTTGATTGGCTATTTTTTTAATTAAAAGATTTTTAGAAAACTCCCCACATTTAAACTCTATCTCTTGGTAAAGACAGGTTTGTTTTAATTCTGGAGCATCAATGCCGCTAAAACGAATTCGCTCTTCTCCTATACGGATGGTATCTCCATCGGTAACAGTCAATTGATCTGCATAAACTGAGTTAGTAATAAATAAGATAAAAAGAAAAGTTAAGGATAGCTTAATTAATGGCACGCAATATTAAATTTCTTTAATCTCCAATAGTTGTATGGCCATGGAGTGATAAATCCCACAAAAAGCATAATAGGAACTACCCACCAAGTCAGCATTGCCCCTCCTGTTAAAAGAACATCAGTAATATTCATTGCGACCTCCATTGATATCATGGAGATAAAACTCATACCTAGCGCGGTTTTTATCGCCTGTTGAAAATTAAATTGCTGTCGCATTAATATAATGGTCTCTAAAGCGATGCTCGTTAAAAGACCATTAATAATGGCAAGTGACATGATCGCTAAAGTCGGCCAAGGAATTCCCGTCATTTGAAAAAATAAGATAGTTCCCATATCGCCAATAGCACAACCAATTAAACACCATTTGGTGTTATGAGCACTACGTTTCCACGTGTGTTTACACTTCCAGTGAAAATTTGCTACTGCTGTTGTCATGTAATATCTGTTATCTAATGGTTACTTCATTGACCATACCATCTTCATAATGGCCAGGAACATTGCAAGCAACAAGAATTTCTTGGTTATCAGAAAACTGCCAGATTAATTCTCCCTTTTCCCCAGGTTCAAGTAAAAGACTATTGCCATGAGAATGGTTCATTGAAGGGTTCATTTTTGCCATTTCCATCATTTTATCCTTATCAATATACTCAGGGTATAATATTCCCATCATAGTCATTTCTGCCATTTCGAGTTGATGTTTTAGATGTTGGGGCTCTGTTCCAATGTTAAATTCATGAACAAACTGACCTTTGTTTTCGACAATAAACTTTACAGTTTGACCAGCTTTGATTTTATAAGAGGTGGGTTTTAAATAATTATCATACATTTTGACTCTTATCACTTTTTGAACATCTTTTGCCTCTCCCACTTTGCCTACATCAGCACCGGAACCGGCATAAGCTTGAAAAGAAAAAAGACTTAGTAATAAAAATATTAGGGTTACTTTCATATTTATTCTCTATTTTTTTTTATATACTGGGGGGGAGTATATTGATATAAATAAAATATGTCAAGAAACCCTGATCATACTAAAAATATTAATCGTATTCATCGCATTCAAGGACAGCTTCGTGGAATAGAAAAAATGATCGAAGAGAAAAAATATTGTATGGATATTCTCCAGCAAACCCGAGCGATCACTTCAGCAATAAAATCCCTTGAGGACAATATATTAGAAAAGCATATTAATAGCTGTGTGATTACAGCGGTTAACACCTCTTCTCAAAAAAATAAAAAAATAAAAGAAATTACGGATTTGTTTAAAAAAATTAATTCCTAATGAAAAAAATACTGATTTTATTCATTATTATCATCTTACTTTTAGTAGGTGGATACTTTCTGTTATTCCAATCAAAACACTCAGAAGAGGAAATCGTTACTTCAAGTGCCTCTTTAGAGGAAGTTAGTGCTCAATTAGAATTAGGAAAAGCATTGTACTATACCCATTGTGCCTCTTGTCATGGTGATAACTTACAAGGTCAACCCAAATGGAAAACTTCACTAGATGAAGATGGACATAACTATGCCCCACCCCTAAATGGAACTGGCCACACTTGGCATCATAGTGAAGAGCAACTATATAATATCATTCGCTACGGCTTAAAGTTTTATAATGAAAACTATGAAGGAAAAATGCAGGGCAATGACAAGCTTAGCGATGAGGATGTTTGGTCAATCTTAGCATATATTAAATCTGTTTGGCCCGAGTCTATTCAAAAAAAATATAAGACTATGACAAAACACTAGTCTCAAGGTCTTGAACGGCTTGAGTATCTTTTTGTTTATTCCACATTTCAGCGTATTTACCATCACGACTTAAGAGTTCTTTGTGTGTTCCGCGCTCTGTAATTTGTCCTTGTTCAAGAACTAAAATTTCATCTGCATCGGCAGCTGTTGATAGACGATGAGCTATAACTAAAGTAGTTCGATTTTGAGAAATAGTTTGTAAGTTTTTTTGAATTTCTTTTTCTGTTGTACTATCCAATGCTGATGTGGCTTCATCGAAGAAGAAGATGGAAGGGTTTTTTAAGATAGCTCTAGCTATTGCTACTCGCTGTTTCTCTCCACCGCTCAGTTTTAGACCTCTTTCTCCTACAATAGTTTGGTATCCATCCGGTAGGTTAATGACAAAGTTGTGAATATCTGCACTCTTAGCAGCTTCATGAATTTGCTCTTCTGTGGCCTCAGGATTGCCATAAGAGATATTGTAATAAATCGTATCGTTAAAAAGCACAGTATCTTGAGGGACAACACCGATTATTTTTCTTAATGATTGTTGAGAAATATCTTTAATGTTTTGATTGTTCACATAAACAGCACCTACTTTAGGATCGTAAAATCTAAATAAAAGCCTGCTAATTGTTGATTTTCCAGCACCTGTGGGTCCAACAAGCGCTACTTTTTTTCCATTGGGAACTTCAAAGGAGATGTTTTGAATAATCGTTCTTCTCGCATCGTAATCAAAACTGACATTTTCAAATCGAATAGAAGCCTCTTCTGATTTATGAAGCGTTTTCTCACTATCTGTGAGGTTGGGTTTTTCTTCCCAGAGAGTAAAAAGATTTTCCATATCGGTTAAAGATTGTCGGATTTCACGATAAACCGTTCCAAAAAAATTGAGTGGTTGGTAAAGCTGGAGCATGTAGGCGTTAATTACCACAAATCCACCAATCGTTAAATTTCCAGCTCGGATATCAAATGCAGACATAACTAACATAATCGTAATACCCGTCATGATGACGATAGTTTGTGCAATGTTTAGATAACTTAAAGTATATTGATTTTTAATTGATTCGATTTCATATTGATCGAGCGATTTAAAAAGTCTTTGATATTCATGGTTCTCATTATTAAAATACTTAACTGTTTCAAAATTTAAAAGACTATCCACTAATTTCGTACTCACATCGTTATCAGCGGCATTCATTCGACGACGAAATTGCAATCTCCATTGTGTGACTGTAAAAGTTACTATTATATAAAGACCAATTGTTACTAAAGTGACTAAGGCATACTTCCATCCATAGATATAAGCTAATATTCCAGCTACTAAAAAGATTTCAATGATAGTTGGTATGACATTAAAAAGAACATAGGTAAGAAGGAAGTTTACCCCTTTTGTTCCTCGATCGATAAACTTACTTAAGGCTCCTGTTTGTCTTCCTAAATGGAACTGCAAAGATAAAGAATGTAAGTGCTTGAAAGTATTTAAGGTTAATTGGGTGATGGCATTTTGAGCGACTTTAGAGAAAAAGGCATTTCTTAGTTCTCCAAATGCTAAGGCGGCTACACGCGCTATTCCATATGAGATAATCAAAGCTAAAGGTATTAACATGTAGACATTAAGGCCTTGAGAGAGTTCTGTTAGGGAGTCAACCGCGTAGCCCAAAATGGGAGGCGTCCCAATATTGGCCGCTTTGGCTAGCAATAAACAAATAACAGCACCAATAACCCTGAATTTCATGGAGTTTTTATCTTTTGGCCATAAAAAAGGCACCAAAAGGCTAACTGTACGCTGAAGCGGAGATTGACTCATTACTTATCATATAGGGATGATTTTAAGAATATAAATCTCTTATTTGATAATAACTAAATTAGGGATTTTACAGAACCTCGTTCAATAATATGAGGTTTAACTAAATAATTGGAAGATAGTTTTTTTTTCTTAGAACCTAAGAGAATATTAATGGCATTAGTCCCAAGCTCTTCAAGTGGATGTGATATAGCAGTTAATTTAGGATTGGTGAGCGACTCTACAACAGGGCCATCAAAAGTAATGATAGAGATATCCTCTCCAATTTGTTTATTTAATTCTGCACAAGCCTGAATGGCCCCAACACTTGAGTACTCTGTGGAGCATATAATACAATTTAATTCAGGATTGTTTCTAAGAAGATCAATCGTGATTTCTTTAGAAAATGATGGATCCTCTAAACTAGTTGTTCGATAAAGAGATTTATCAAATTTTATTTGATATTTTTTTAATGCCTTTTGAAATCCTTTTTTTCTTAAATGAGCAAAATTATATTTCTCAGAAACATTAATAAAAGCAAATAACTTTTGGCCTTTCGAATAAAGATAGTCAACTATAAGCTCTGTAGCAAGTTCATTATCCAAGTCTACCCAAGAATAATTTATTTTTCTTGATCTACCCCATGCAACAAAATTTATTTTTTTTGAATTTAAATATTCAATACGTTTATCATCTGTTTGAACATTATGAATGATAATATTTTTAACTTTATTGACCTCTACTAACTTTTTATAAGAGTCCATTTCTTCTTTGGCGCTATTAGCAAATAACATATAGAACAAAATATTATCTTGATTAATTTTAGATGACATTCCTGCAACAAATTTGAAATAAGCAATTTGGTTTAAGGTATTGTTATTAAGTCCATAAAGTGGAATTACGAAACCAACAGCATTAGATTTATGAGAAGCCAAATTGCTTGCATATGGGTTGGGGTTGTAATTATGTTTTTTGGCGAAGTCCATAACCCTCTTTCTGGTTGCTTCACTAACATCTGAATACCCACCAAGAGCCCTTGATACAGTGGTGATAGAAAGGTTGAGTTTCTTGGCTAATTTGATGATATTCATAATACGCATAGAATAGAGTGTAATTTTCGTTTGACAACCAAAACGTTTTGGTAAAACCTGTGATCTATTATTTTATGTAAGGAGGAGTTTCATGAAACTCATTAAACTAATAGTAAGCGTACTTACATTATCAATTTTTACTACAAGCTTTGGTAATGCAAGTTCTGCTTATACAGGACCGGATCTATCAGGCGAAAGCTTAACTATTCTTGGTCCTTGGATGGCTCCAGAAGATGAGTCGTTTAGAGATGTAATCTCAATATTTGAAAATGCAACAGGTGCTACTGTAGAATATGGAGGTTCTGATGAATTTGAACAAATCATTAACATTGACTGTCAGGCAGGTAGCCCCCCGGACATAGCTGTCTTCCCACAGCCAGGTCTTGCAGCTAATATAGCAGCAACTGGATGTCTTAAGCCTTTAGGGCCAGATGTTGAAAGTTTAGTTCGAAGCAATTATGCAGCAGCTCAGTCTTGGATAGATCTATCTACATATAAAGATGCAGCTGGTTTTGATAAATTTTATGGTGTTTTTTATCGAGTTAACGTCAAAAGTTTAGTTTGGTATTCACCAGATAACTTTGAAGACAATGGTTACGAAGTACCATCATCAATGGAAGAGTTATTAGCTTTAACTGACCAGATGGCAGCAGATGGAAATACTCCTTGGTGTATTGGTCTTGGATCAGGTGGCGCTACAGGTTGGCCTGCTACTGACTGGATGGAAGATATTATGCTAAGAACACACTCACCAGTGGTATATGACCAATGGGTATCTAATGATATGAAGTTTAATGATCCTAGAGTTTTAGAAGCGATGGACTTCTTTGGTTCAATTGCTCTAAATGACTCTTATGTAAATGGTGGCGCTAAAGCAGTTGCAACAACTGACTTTAGAGATGCTCCTAATGGACTATTTACTTCTCCTGCAGAATGTATGATGCACAGACAAGCTAGCTTTATTCCTGCGTTTTTTCCGGAAGGATTAGAAGCTGGAGTAGACTATGACTTCTTCTATTTCCCAGCATATGCTGATAAGGATCTAGGAAAGCCTGTTTTAGGTGGTGGTACTGTTTTAACAGCAACTAACATGAACAGAGTTACTACTGAGTTTATGAAGTTCTTGATGCACCCTGAAGCTCATGAGAGATTCATGGAAAAAGGTGGTTTTTTAACACCTCATACTGGGGTTGATACTAGTAAATATGCTAGTGATACATTCAGAGGATTGCATGAGATTCTTCAGCAAGCTACAACATTCAGATTTGATGGATCAGATCTAATGCCGGGCTGGGTTGGTGCAGGATCATTCTGGACTGGAATGGTTGACTACACTAATGGTAAATCAGCTCAAGAAGTTGCTGATGCTATTCAGGCAAGCTGGGAAGCTGGCGAATAATATATAATTTTTTAAGGGCGAATAATTTTATTTATTCGCCCTACATATTTCTTTACTAATTATTTCTTATGACAATATTTTCTCTAGCTCTAACAGTTTTGGTAGGAATATTAGTCTTTGTTCTTTTTTTTCATCTCTCTAACTTACTTTTAGATTATTTTGGCAAGCGATCTTCCAAGATATTTAAATTAGAAAATTCTCTTCGTGTGATAATTTTTATTGCACCTGCTTTTATTGTGTTGTTTGTATTTATAATTTATCCCGTTTTTGAAACTATTCGTCTTAGTTTTTATGATAAAATAGGAAGAGAATTTCTAGGTTGGTCAAATTATGCTTGGGCAATCAAAGACCCTGATTTTCGAAGAAGTATTTTAAATAATTTTGGTTGGCTTCTAATAGTTCCAACACTTAGCACGTTTTTTGGTTTAGTTATTGCTAATCTTGCCGATCGAATTTGGTGGGGTACGATTGCTAAATCTATAATTTTTATGCCCATGGCCATTTCATTTGTAGGTGCAGGTGTTATCTGGAAATTTATTTATGATTATCGTGGTCCCGGAGATGAACAAATAGGTTTATTAAATGCTATAATTGTAGCCTTGGGCTTTGAACCACAAGCATGGCTAACTATTCCGATATGGAATAATTTATTTTTAATGGCCATTATGATTTGGATACAAACCGGTCTTGCATTAGTAATTTTTAGTGCTGCGTTGAGAAGTATTCCTAGTGAAACCCTAGATGCAGCTAGAATAGATGGGGCCAGTGAGCTAAAAATATTTTGGTCTATCATTATCCCTTACCTTCAACAAACAATCTTGGTGATTTGGACAATTATTACGATTTTAGTCTTGAAAGTTTTTGACATCATTTACGCCATGACAAACGGCCAATGGCAAACGGAAGTTTTAGCTAATCTTATGTATGACTGGATGTTTAGAGGTGGTGGTGACTCAGGCAGAGGAAGCGTCTTGGCCTTCTGTATTATGATTGGGGTTATACCTATTCTTGGTTGGAATTTATATCAGCATAGAAAAGAGCAGAAAATATGATC
>CABZXY010000002.1 GCA_902529795.1 uncultured Alphaproteobacteria bacterium | reverse complement strand
ATATGTAACCTATTTATATCATTTACCATTTGGGTGGTTAATGTAATTATATAACTATATTAAAACAACAAAAAAAGCCCAGTGTATAAACTGGGCTTTTTAAAAAAATTAATAAATTAAAACGCTGAGTCTCTGCCTTTAGATTTGGCAATTTCTCTTGCATTAGGATTCACAGATGGTCTAAAAGGCATTTCTACTATTTCGCCATCTACTGGTTGACCTGGTGTATCGCAATATTCATCTGGTAAATGAAATTTAAATTTATTACCGATGTCTTTTTTTTCATAAGGCACATAACCCATTGCAATATTCGTCTCAAGTTCAGGTGAGTACCACGGAGATGTTAGGTATCCAATTGGAGTGCTTCCATCTTCTGAAATTAACCAAAAATCAGGTGCATACTCTTCAATTTTCTTACCTCCAAGAACAAATCCAACTAGCTGGTTGCTATATGGTTTCTCCCCAGCTTCCATTTTTGCTCTCATAGTTTCTAGCGCCTCTTTGCCGATATAATCATCAGTCTTTTTTCGAGGAACTTGATAGCCAAGATTACATTGAAAAGGATATGTTTCAGCATCAAGATCTTGACCCCAAGATAAAATACCAGCTGCAATTCTTCTATGATGAGCAGGAGCAATAACCTTTAGGTTATGTTTTTTTCCAGCTTCAAGAACAGCATACCACATATCATCAGCATACTTTGTTGCATCCTTTAAATATATTTCATAACCTTTCTCACCAGTAAAACCAGTTTGTGAAATAATACAATCTCTACCACAAACTTTTGCTTCCATGAGTCCATAATAAGGAATATCTCTTACAGCATCACCGACCAAGTCAGCCATAAGATCAACAGATTTTGGACCCTGAATTTGAACTGGGCAAACATCTATCTCATCAATAGTGACATTGAAACTCTTGTCATGATTTACGCCTTGTAAAAAAAACATGATGTCAGAGTCTGAAAGAGAAAACCAAAATTCATCTTCTGCAACTCTTAATAAGATTGGATCATTAAGAACCCCACCTTTACTATTACACAAAATAACATACTTACCATGCATAACTTCAATTCGTGACGCATCTCTTGTAATTACATAATTTGTAAATTTTAATGCATCTGGTCCTTTAACTCTTATTTGTCTTTCAACAGCAACATTCCACATTGTAACGTGATTAACAAGCGCATCGTACTCAACCATTGCACCACCATCTTCAGGTTTTACATAACCTCTTGGATGATACATGCGATTATAAACTGTACATCTCCAGCAACCAGCCTCTACAGCTAAATGCCAATATGGTGATTTTCTAACTCTCGTAGAAATCAACATTTGTTGTGGAGTTGGTCCAGATTGTCTTAAGTTGTAGGGGACAAGTCTATCAGACTGATCCACAGTACTTGGATGTGTTAGCTTCATTTACCCTCCTATAAAGCCATTCTTTAGCAATCCCGAAAAATTAATTTCTTTTATTTTATGTTGCAATCAAAAAATTCAATCTTAGAAGATTTTTTTGTGGAGCTTTAATTTATCATTTTCAAGAGAAAATGAGCCAGACTGAACCTCATTTAGCCACACGCAGGTTTTTTCAAAGCCCCCAAAAGGAAAGCAATGGAAGGATTTAAGCGGGGAGTCCGAGCCAGCATAATTAGAGAGGCCCAATAGCATTTCATCATTGGAAGTCTTGGTAAGCAAATCAGAGACTTTAGAAGAATTCTTTTTTAAAAAGTTTAAAGAGTTTCCAACACCACTCATCAAACCAAAGTTAAGTAAAGTCTTAAAAGATGCAGGACCTGGGAAGCCCACTCTAACAGGAAGATCAATATTTTCTGATTTTAGTTTTTCACACCATGTAATGAATGGCTCAGCGTTAAAGAAAAATTGAGTAACTAATTCAAAATTTAAATTTTTTAATTTAGATAGCTCAAATTTTTTATTAAGAAATTGATCAATAGTTTCTTGATTGATATCTGGAGATCCCTCCGGATGACCAGCTATTCCAATATGATGAAATCCAAACTCAGTCAATAAACCAGACTCCAAGATATCTAAAGAAGATTTAATTTCTCCTGCTTGGTCTCCACCTCCACCGATGACTAAAATCTTTTCGCTATCTGTTCTATTACGAATTTCTGTTAAAAAATTTTTAACATGATTTAGATCTTTCATTGTTCTGGCAGGAAGATGCGGGATAGGAATTAATTTTTGATTAGATACAAACTCTATAGTTTCTAAAATATCGTTTTCAGAAGCATCAGGAAGATAAGTTATATAAATATGGTTTTGAGTATCTAAGGGTATTGTATCTAATTTAAATCTAACTTTAGGATTGAGTTCAATCGTAAATCCTTGAATTAAAGAGACAATATTATCTTTGCTCATGTGATTAAATTACAGAGGATTAAGATTTTAATCTAGTATTTTCAGGATCTAAAAGAGGTTCAGTAGTTACGGTCAATGGATACCTTTTTCCAAAGTATTCTAATTCCAATTTTGTACCTGTAGAGGAAAGCTCTGAGGGTAGGTATCCATAAACAATATGTTTATCTACAAAGTACCCATAATTTGTACTAGTGACATAGCCTACTGCTTTTCCATCACTATAAATTGGCTCTGTTCCTAAGGCCATTCCCTCAGAGTCGTCCATTACCATACAGGCCAATTTTTTCTGAATAGGTGCCTCTTTGATTTTAGAAAGTGCCTCCTTACCAATAAAATCAGTATCTTTTTTTAATTTTACTGTAAAACCTAATCCAGACTCATAGGGGTTGGTATTAGTGTGTATGTCTGAGCCAAGTGAGCGATAGCCTTTTTCTAAACGAAGAGACTCAAAAGCACCTGCGCCTGAACAAATCATGTTAAATTCTCTGGAAGTATTTCGAAGTTCATCCCATAGAGTTAAACCATATTCTGTTGGAGTGTAAATTTCCCAACCTAACTCACCTATATAAGAAATTCGAACAGCAACACAGGGAATATTGCTAATGGATATTCTTTTAATAGAAAAGAATGGGAATGCTTCATTGGAAATATCATCATCATCACATAATTTTTCAAGAACACTTCTGGAATTCGGTCCCCATAGGCCAATCCCAGCTAAAGCAGACGTCCAGTCAATTATTTGAACACTTCCATCATTGGGCGCATTAACACGTAGCCAATTAATATCAATCATTCCATTACCTGCTCCAGCTAATACCCAAAATTTATTTTCTTCTAATCTGCTAATTGTTAAATCACTTTTTATTCCACCATAAATATTAGAAATGACACTGTAGACTACTTTTCCAACAGGAACGTCTATGTTATTTGTACAAACTTTTTGTAAAAGATTTAAAGCACCTTTTCCATTTACCTCAATTTTCACAAAACCGGTAATATCAAAAAGCGCACCTGTTTGACGAGTAACTAAATGCTCAGCTGCTTGAATGGGTGACCAATACTTAGAAGCCCAACCGGTTCTATTGGGAAAATTTTTTCCTTTAATTAATTCTACATTAGACTCATACCATTGTGGTCTTTCCCATCCCATAGTTTCAAAGAAATGCGCCTTCTGTCCTTCTAGGCGACTATAAAAAGGACTTCGACGCAGCGGTCGAGGTTGTTCCATCTGTTGAAGAGGATGAATAATATCATAGACCTCACGATAATTTTGTTTACCTCGTGCGCGTAAATATTTTCTTACATGATGATGAGGGTGAAAACGATTTATGTCCCCTTGTCGAACATCAAGCTCAGGCTCGCCATTTACAATCCATTCTGCCATAGCTTTTCCAACTCCACCTGCATGAGTGATCCAGACAGCATTTGCTGTCCAGAGTCCTTTAATTGATGTTTCTCCCATCAGAGGATTCCCATCAGTAGTAAAAGAAAAAAGACCATTGATTTTTCTTGTTAATTTTTTTTCAGCAAATTTAGGAAATAGCCAATTAGACTCTTGATGAGCGCCTGCAAAATCATCTGGTCGAAAATCAACTAAAGAGGGCATTTCTTCAGCATCTTCGGGTTTTTTTAATTCCTCCGACTCTAATATACGAGGCTCATGTCTATAGTTACCAATAACATAAGTGTCATTCCACTGTCTGAAATAGAGACTGTAATCTTGATGTCTCATTAGCGCATGTTCTACTTGAGCTTCTTTGTGCTCTGCTTGAAATTCTTTTAATTCATCAAAAGGTTCTAACCATGCCATTTGATGCTCACAAGGCACAAGCGGCAAAGAGATATTTGCAAGCCTGCCCATTTTAGGTGCCCAAATTCCTGTAGATACCAAAACAATATCTGCTTCATATTCGCCGTGAGGTGTTTCCACTCCACGAATTTGATTATTAGAAATTTTAAAACCTGTTACTGGAGTGTCTCCAATAAATTCCCCTGCATTTAAATCAGTTACGTATTTTGCCATTGCTCGCACAGCCCGAACTGGCGCGGCAAGTCCATCTGTAGGAACATAATACCCCCCATGTATTTTTTCTGGATCGATAAAAGGACTCATTTTAAGCACTTCATCTGGTGAAATTATTTTTGCATCAGTGAGACCATAGCTATGAGCTATGCCTAGTTTTCGATATAAATCTTCGTGACGTTCTTTAGTTTTTGAGACCTCGATACCACCGACGGTATGAAAGCATGGTTTTCCTTCATAAGTTAGAGATCGAAGTAAATCAACAGTGTATTGAGCAAACTTACACATCATACGAGAGGGATTTGTTTGGAATACACCTCCTGGCGCGTGGCTTGTAGATCCTCCAGTTTCAAATAGGGGACCTTGATCTAAAATAAGCATATCTTTCCAGCCTAGTTGAGCTAAGTGATAAGCAGTACTTGCTCCAACAATACCACTTCCAACGATAATGATACGAGACTTACGAGACATTTCCCCTCCACATATTAGATGTTAGAAATAGCTAATCAGTTCAAAATTTTGATGTCAATACGAAAAAAAAACTAGAAATTTACTGCGTCAATTAATCGATCTTCAAAATAATCAGCAAAAGATCGATTACAACTAATTAGCATATGATTTTCTAATCTATAAATATTACAGTCTATTCTAGCGACTAGTGTTTGAGCTGCAGTCATAGCTTTGAAATTCTTTTCTCTAAAATCGAAATGAGTCAATTTATTCAACGTATAAAAGGTGTTGTTCCCACCGATTTGAAAAAAAACCTGAGCATCAGAGAAATTAGTTGCCAAAATAGATGCTTTTTCATTGAAATCCTCACAAATTTTCTGAACTTTAAAATTCTTATTGTCATTGAGGAAAATCAAATTCCATTGGTCAAAGGACATTTTTGCTAAAATATGATTATCATCAGATACTATCCTTAGATTGTCCGAAGGCGGTAGTAACTTCAGTTTTTTGTTTAATATATTGTTAAACTCGGAATTGCCCGATCCTCTAATAATTATTTGGTGGGTTGAAAAAGTTTTAATCTCAACATCGTTAGAACGAATAACTTCTCTCACGAAACAAGCCTTTCGTTTTTTTCATCATAGAAAATTGGTTTAACGATATCGATAGGAATTGTTTTTTGATCAGAAGTAGAAGCAAAAGCTTTGGTGCCAATTAGGCTATGACCATCTTTGATTACTGCTAGTCCAAAAGTATGGCCCATTGTAGGACTGTGATAACTTGAAGTTATATGCCCTAGCATTGGGACTGGAGTCTCTATGGTTTCTTGTAATAGAATATGTTGTCCTTCTTGAATTTGATCTTCTTTATTTGTAGGCATGATGCCCACAAGTTGTTTACGATCTGAACGAACAGTATCAGAACGAGTAAGAGACCTTTTTCCAAGAAAATCAATTTTGTTTTTTCCAATCATCCAATTTAACCCTAAGTCTATTGGAGTAATAGAGCCATCTGTATCTTGACCTACTATGATATATCCTTTTTCCGCTCTAAGAAGGTGCATTGTTTCGGTTCCATATGGTATTAAACCAAACTCTTTTCCATATTCATGAATTCTCTCCCAAATTTTAAGAGCGGAACTAGCAGGCACATAGATTTCATAACCCATTTCTCCTGTAAAACTGGCACGCATAATTCTTATTTGGGTCTTCTCAAACTCATGGAATTGAAAAGTCATAAAAGGAAAAGCTTCATTAGAAAAATCAATCTCGGAAAAAACTTTACTCATGATTTCACGAGTTTTTGGTCCGCTAATATTAAATGTAGCAAACTGTTCAGTGATCGAATTCATGTAAACTTTTAAATTTGGCCATTCTGTTTGAGCATATTCTTCCATGCATGCTAAGACATTTGCGGCTCCACCAGTTGTAGTAGTAGCAATGAAGTGTTCATCAGAAATTTTACATATAATCCCATCATCTTTAACCATTCCATCTTCGCCTAACATCAAAGCGTAGCGGGCAGACCCAGGCTTCATTTTTGTAAAGCTATTTGTGTAAATTAAATTCATAAAATTAAGGGCATCTTTTCCTTTAATCTCAATCTTTCCCAGAGTGCTTCCATCTAAAACACCAGCATTTTCACGAACGTTTTTACTTTCCCTTTGAACAGCATCATGCATTGACTCTGATTTTGAATTTGGAAAATACCATGGTCTTTTCCATTGACCTACATCTTCAAAAACCGCACCATTTTTAATATGCCATTGATGAATGGGTGACTTTCTCTCAGGGTCATAAAATTCATATGAATTTCTACCAGCGATAGCTGCAAAACTAAGAGGCGCATATGGTGGTCGATAAATCGTTGTCCCAACCTCGTTTACTTTTTTGTCTAAAAGATCAGAAACAATGCCTAGGGCATTAATACTACTAATTTTTCCTTGGTCAGTTCCCATGCTATTAGTTGTAAATCTTTTAAGATGCTCGATACGATCAAAACCCTCTGAAATTGCCTGTCTGATATCTTTTGTGGTAACATCATTTTGTAAATCAATAAATGATTTAGACCACATTGATGATTTATGGGCAGCTACTTCCCAAAGCTTTTGTATTTGATATTCATTTGCTGTGCTTGATTTAATTTTTATTTTTATTTTATTTGGGCTAAAAATTTTTAACTTTTTATTTATCTCATTTTCAACTTCTTCTAGATTAAATTGACCACTAGCCGAACCTAAAGTGATAGTATTTTGGAAAGGAGTAGAGGGTTTATAAGTAAGATCTTTTTCATCCCAGTCAAGCAAACCTTTTGATTGTGTGAAAAGATGCACATCCGGATTTATTCCTCCAGAAACACATAAAAAATCTGTAGCAATTTCGCTTGTTCCACCAGAACTATCCTCAACAATTATTTTCTCTAATTTTTTATTACCATATGCAGCCTTAACTTGTGCATTAGTATATAAAGGTATGTCGTTCTTTCTGATTAAATCAAACAATTGTCCTTCTATTTGTTCACCTGACCTAGAGTCAATATAGGCTTTTGGCTTAATATTTAATTCTAGAAGTGTTTGCACTAAGCTGTTGGAGTTTGAGTTGTTACTAAAAATTACTGGCTCTTTTGACGGTATTACTCCATATCGACAAATATATTTTTCAAATGAAGCACCCAGCATAATTCCAGGAAGATCATTATTTTGAAAAGATAAAAAACGCTCAATGTGACCGTTACTAAGAATCACATGTTCAGTTCTAATTTTATGAAGAGTGCTATTGACTTTATCCTCAGTAGGCTTGGCTCCTACATATTTATCTTCAACCGCAATAAGGTGATTGATATAATTATATGTAGTTACAAGAGTATTTTTTAAAATTTTAATATTCTTAGAATTCTCAATGTTTTCAATAGTTTCTTTAATCCATTCTTGAGATGGTTTGCCATTAATTTCATTTATCTTTGATGAATTATTTAATATCCCACCTAATTGATTGTCACTTTCAATCAATAAAACGTCATAGTTTGTATTAAGAAGTGAGACTGCTGCTAGCAAACCATTGAGACCACCGCCTACAATGACAATGTCAACGTTATGGTGGAGATGAGAGCTAATCGCTTTAAACTCTTTAGGGGGCTTTCCAAGACCCGCAGCTTTTCTGATAACAGGTTCGTAAATTTTTTTCCAAAAACTTTTATGTGGTCCCATAAAAGTTTTGTAGTAAAACCCAGCAGAGAAAAGAGGCGAAAATACATTATTGATACTGCCAATATCAAAATCGAGTGATGGCCATCGATTTTGACTCTCTACTTCCATCCCTTCGTAAATTTTTTTTACAGTTGCTCGTACGTTTGGTTCTGAATACTCACTTATAATTTGAACAAGAGCGTTAGGCTCCTCAATGCCACAAGTATAAATTCCTCGGGGTCGGTGATATTTAAAACTTCTTCCAATTAATTTTATTCCATTTCGAAATAGGGCACTTGCAATCGTATCTCCTTTATATCCAAAATATTTTATTCCATCAAATTTGAAGCTAATCTTCTGATGAAAATGAATGAACGGACTATTTTGATTATTAAGTTCGATCATTTCTTTACAGTAAAATTACCTGAACCCACATCTGGCTCTCCAGATGGAGTTTTAATTTTATTTTCAAATTTTTTCAAAGGCGGTTGTGGGTCATCTAATTTATAAATTTCTAAAATTTCATCAGTTGAGGTATCACGAACACAGTTAAACCATTTACGACATCCATGAGAATGGACCCATCTCTCATAAAATAGACCTTTTGGATTGGATCGAATGAAAACATATTCTCCCCATTCTCGATCACTTATATCTTGTGACCCATCTGGGCGTTTAACGTGCGCCTCACCGCCGTTGGAAAATTCGGATTGGTCTCTTGGTCCGCAATAAGGGCAGTCTATCACTAACATTGAATTTTAATGAGCTACTGCTGCAGCCCCATGTTCATCAACTAATTTACCACTTGCAAAACGGTCTAAATTAAATGCGGCATTAATTTGATGAGGCTCATTTTTGGCAATTGTATGAGCAAATACATTTGCACTGCCTGGTGTTGCTTTAAAACCACCTGTCCCCCAACCACAATTAAAAAATAATCCCTCAACATCGCATTTACTTATTATGGGACTTGCATCAGGACAAATATCAACAATTCCACCCCATTGTCTAAGCATTTTCATCTTACCAAAAACAGGGTAGAGCTCTACCATCGCTCGAATTGTTTCTTCAATAATATTAAACCCTCCTCTTTGGGTAAAAGAATTGTAACTATCTGTTCCTGCTCCAATCACTAGCTCCCCTTTATCTGATTGACTAACATAAGCATGAACTGCTGATGACATGACAACAGTATTAATAATTGGTTTAATAGGTTCAGAGACAAGGGCTTGAAGAGGTTTGCTTTGAAGTGGAAGTCTTACTCCAGCAGTCTCCGCCAGAACACCCGTATGACCCGAAGCCACAACACCAATTTTGTTAGCTCTAATAAATCCTTTTGAAGTTTCAACTCCTTCAATTTTCCCATTTTTAGTTCTAATTTGTTTTGCCTCACAATTTTGAATGATGTCAACACCCATTTCATCTGCACGCATCGCAAAACCCCAGGCAATAGCATCATGACGAGCCACACCTCCTCGAGGTTGAAATGAAGCACCAAGAACTGGATATCTAAGATTATCTGTATTCATAATAGGTACCATTTTTTGAATTTCTTCTTTAGACAACCATTCAGAGTCGATACCGTTTAAATTATTAGCGCTTACACGTCTTTTAATTTCTTTAATATCATGTTCATTGTGAGCTAAATTCATCACACCTCTTTGGCTAAACATCACATTGTAATTGAGTTCTTGGGAAAGATTTTCCCAAAGCTTCAGAGAATGCTCATATAAGTGAGCACTATCATCCCATAAATAATTTGAACGGATAATAGTAGTATTACGACCTGTGTTGCCTCCACCAAGCCAGCCTTTTTCTATTAAAGCAATATTTTTTAATCCATGTTCTTTTGCTAAATAGTAAGCGGTTCCTAATCCGTGACCTCCTCCACCTATTATAATAGCATCATAAAATTCTCTAGGCTCAGGACTACGCCACATTTTAGGCCAGTTTTTGTGTCCTGAAAGAGCGTTTCTTGCAATACTAAAGATAGAATAATTTTTCTTCACGAATGAAAATTAACAAAAAAATATTTATTCAGCTAGTTATTTTCATTGGCGAATTGTCTTTCATATTTCGAAAAATTTTGGGAAATTGCCATTTTAATTCACAATCGATGTTGGGCGCCTCATTTTTGGAGTCCAGGTCGTCTTGACAAACTGTCCTAATTTCATAGCTAAATCTAGTATTTTCAGATTTGTGTTTTGAGGAGCTATGAAGATGACTTCCAGAAAAGCACAAGATTTCCCCAGGTTTAATAGTAACGGGCAAAATTCTTACATTTTCTGGTAGTTTATCTAGTAATTCTGGGGCTGAGGGATAGGAAAAATCTCCTTTTTTTCGATTCTCTAAATAGATATTTAAATCCCAAGAGCCAGTAGAGTTTTTAACAGGTCGATCAAAATAATCAGGAAAAAAAACCATGGTGTTCGTCTCCTCAATTGAGCTGATTGGTGCCCACCAATTTATTTGTTGGTGAATGTTGGTGCCCCAAGTATCTCGATGCACTCCTATTCTTGATGCTTCTCGATATTTAAATTTATTTTTAGCTGGCGCAACACGAACAACAAACTTATCCCAATAACTCTCTCCTTGTAAAAAATTTATAGAGTGTAGGAATTCATAAAATAAGTTTTTAAAAATTTCTGTATTTTTTAGTTTAGCAACTAAATGGGTGCTTATTTCCTCACAATTAGAAAGATGATGTAACTTTTCTAATTCCCCAGAGTAATCAATCCCAATTTTTTTTTTAATTTGATCTACTAATTGACTTGTAATTTTAGATTTTTCAAAAACATAAATTTTGCCATTAAAAATTTCTTTTTTAAATTGGTTTAAATTTTCTATCTGTGATATAGGTACAAACAATTAAGAAATATCACCGACGTACACGCCGAGTGCTAATGCAGTTTCAATGAGAGGGTCGGTACGATCAACAACTTTATAGGTAGAAATACCTTCAGAGATTGGAACATCAATTACCTTTCGATCTCTCCATGCTACCATACGATCAAATTTACCTTCAGCGAGTAAATCAACAGCGTAAACACCAAATGCACTTGCTAAAATTCTATCTCTAGGTGTCGGAGGCGCACCTCTCTGGACGTGACCTAATGAAGTTACACGGCATTCTATATCCGTATTTTTCATTATAGCTTCAGATAAATAAGCACCAATGCCACCAAGTCTTTTTTGGCCATCAGCAAATTCAAACTCATATGTTTTTCCATCTTCAGTTTTGACAGCTTCTGCAACTATAATTAAAGAGTGAACAACTCCTCTGTTTTTTATTTCAGTTAACTTATTTACCACACCTTTAATTGAGTAATTAAGCTCGGGAATTAAAATTACATCAGCCCCACCGGCAATACCTGCATTAATAGCTATATGACCAGCATCTCTTCCCATTACTTCTAAAATCATTGTTCTATGATGACTGGCTGCAGTAGATTGAAGGTTATCAAGTGCTTGAGTAGCGACATTTACCGCAGTATTAAAGCCAATTGAACTTTCTGTGGCTCCGACATCATTATCAATAGTTTTAGGAATAGCGACTATCTTCAAATCACCTCGCTTAGCAATTTCAGTTAAAATTGCCATACTTCCGTCACCACCAATAACAATTAAACCCTCAAGTCCTAGTTCGTGGTAACCATCTATAATTTCTTGAGAGCGATCTTTAAAAGAACCATCGGCCATAGGGAACTTAAATGGATTACCTTTATTAGTTGTTCCTAAAAAAGTCCCACCCTGTCTTAATAGAGCGCCGCTGAATGTTTGATAATCTAAAGGAAGAAATGCAACTGGTCGTTGCATTAAGCCTACAGTACCATCTCGAATTCCGAGAACTTCCATGCCGTAGGTATTTTTAGCACGAAAAAAAATAGAACGAACCGCTGCATTTAATCCGCCGCAATCACCACCACTTGTTAAAATTCCTATTTTTTTCATTAAAACTTATCTGAGTCCCATAACCAAGCTGCCCCACGCACGCCGCTAGAGTCGCCATGAGTATTTCGAAGAACTTTGTTTCGCACTTTATCACTAAATGTATATTTTGGAAGAAGTTTTGGAATATTATCATAAATTCTTCCAACATTTGACATACCTCCACCTAAAACTATTACGTCTGGATCCACTATGCCAATCATGACTGCGATTAGACGTGCAAACCTATCTTCATATAATTCAAATTCTTTTTTTGCTCGTTCATCTCCGTTAGCCTCAAGAGCAACAATCTCACGTGTTCTTAAATCTGTTCCATATTTTTGATTAAAAATTTTAGTAAAACCAATTCCAGAAATGAATTGTTCAGCACAAAGAGGTCTTTGACAATTACCAACATTACATTGAACATTTAGATCATATTCTTCCTTGGTAGGGTAAGGCAAAGGTTGATGCCCCCAATCTCCTGCTACTTGATTCACTCCCTCGACAACCTCTTTGTTGTATACAAATGAGCCTCCAAAACCAGATCCAATAATAATTCCCCAAACAGAACGATAATTGGAACCAGACCCATCAATAGCTTCAGATAAAGCAAAACAATTAGCATCATTCATCATTCTTACTTCTCTGTTTAATGTTTTCTCTAAATCTTTTTGAAAAGGTTGGTCATTAATCCAAACACAGTTTGCATTATTTACCAACCCTGTTTCCAAAGACGAAAAACCTGGGATGCAAATACCAACTGTATTTTTTGACCCGCTGTATTGATCAAATTCCTCAACAAGTGAATTAACGGTGTCTAGACCACTTTGATAATTTTTATCATATGTAGATCTTTTTCTTAGAACCTCTTTTCCTGATTGGTCCATTAAGATACCCTCAATTTTGGTACCACCATAATCAATTCCAATTTTGAATTTTTCACTCATTTAATGAACATTTATATCAATTTAAACTTTTCTCAAGTTTCTTATTGTCCAGTCAAATTTTTTTCAAATTTTTTTAAATTAGGATAAAATTTAACTATGAAAAAAAATATTGTGAATTGGGGTATCATTAGCACTGCTAAAATTGGATGGGAGCATGTCATTCCAGCTATCCAAAAATCTACAAATAGTAAAGTTTTAGGTCTTGCAAGTAGAGATTTAAAAAAAGCAAAGTCGCTTTGTAAGAAATTAAAAATCTCAAAGAGCTATGGCTCCTATGAAGAGCTTTATCAGGACCCAGATATTGATATTGTTTATAATCCTCTTCCAAATCATTTACATATTAAAACTAGTTTAAAGGCAGCGTCATATGGAAAACATATTCTTTTAGAGAAACCACTTTCGCTTAAAGCAAAAGATATCGATCCCTTAATAAAATCAGCCAAAAAAAATAAAGTTATCATTAAAGAGGCTTTTATGGTGCGCCATCACCCTCAATGGAAATGGATAAAAAAATTTATTAAAAATGGAAATATTGGAAGCATTAGTAATATCTCTACTGTCTTTTCTTATTCAAATAAAGACCCGAAGAATATCAGAAATATCTTACAATATGGCGGTGGTGCTATTTACGATATTGGTTGTTACCCTACAATCATTTCTAGATTTCTTACTGATAAGGAACCTAAAAGAGTTGTGGCTACTGCAATAAAGGATAAAAAATTTAAGACAGATATCTTATCATCTGTAATGCTAGATTTTGGTGGTATTTTTTCTTCTTATACAGTTGCTACTCAAAGCAATGTATCTCAACAAGTAATTATTTTAGGAACCAAAAAAACTATAGTTGTAGAAAACCCTTTTAATGCTGTTGCTTCTAAACCTACAACTGTGGTGATTTATAATGGACAATCAATTTATCGAAAAGAAAATACAGTAAAAGTCTTTACAGCAGCAGATCAATATGAACAACAGGCTACAGCTTTTTCTGATCACTTGATTAAAAAAACTAAAGTTGATTACAATTTAAAAGATGCGAAAAAGAATATGAAAGTTTTAGATGCTACTTTCAAATCAATCAAAAAAGGCTCTTGGGTTAAAGTTTAATTTTTTGATCTATAATTTTTGCTAGATTTTCACTAAATTTTAGATGCATTTTTTTTGACCAATGAATAGGGTCTATACTTGATGATTGGCAAAATTCATTAGCATCAATTAAATGCACACCCATTTGGCTACATACTTTTTCAAATGAAAAATGAAGTTCTGTAGACTTTTCTAGACCACCTTCCCACTCTTTAAAATTAATCCAATTAGGATCGTAAGACTTTTCTCCTAAAGTAGGTGGGCAAATGACTACCAAATTTGATTTATTAACATCATGCCAGCCTCCCGATCCGGAGTTTGTATCTAAAACAATTTGAATTAATTCTTTTATTCCATCGGCAATATTTTCAGCAGTTCTTTGAAATCTGAATTTGAGGTCATTAGTTCCTAACATCAATATTACTAAATCGATAGGGGAGTGTGAGAGTAACGATGATTTTAATACTTTAGCACTGTTTAGATGAATGCCATCTTGAGGATCGTCAATATTTGTTGTTCTTCCTGGAAGGCAATCCTCAATAATTTCAGTATTAACACCCTTTTGAATTAACTCATGACTCAATAATACTGGCCATCTTTTTTCATATCTTTGACCATTATCTTCATCTGTGTAACCCCAACTATTGGAGTCACCAAAAACTAAAATTCTTTTCAATATGAACTAGAGGGAGCCCAAAGATTAATATTTCCTTCTTTGGCATTTTTATCAATTTTTTTGATTTCATCTTTGGTAAATTTTAAATTATTTAGTGCAGCTAAATTATCTTTAAGTTGGGCCACAGTGCGAACTCCAATTAAAGCTGATGTTACTGCCTTATTATTTAAAACCCAAGCCAACGCTAATTGAGAGAGTGATTGATTACGTTTCTTAGCAATGGAATTAAGGTTATTAATTATTTTTAAATTATTTTTTGTAATTAAATCTTTACTAAAAGAACTATTTTCACTTACCCTTGTTCCTCTCGGAATTCCTTTTAAATATTTATTTGATAGAAAGCCCTGAGCGAGTGGAGAAAAAGCAATACATCCAACTCCATTTTTAGTTAATGTTTTAGTTAAGTCCTTTTCAATCCATCGATTAATCATAGAGTAAGAGGGCTGATGAATGAATAGTTTGATGCCACGGCTATTTAATATTTTTATCATTTCTCTAGTTTTATTCGCTGAATAAGAAGAAATACCTATGTACAAAGCTTTACCAGATCGATATATGCTCTCAAGAGCATCAGCAGTTTCTTCTAATGGCGTATTCGGGTCAAATCTATGAGAATAGAAAATATCTACATAATCTACTTTCATTCTCTTTAAACTTTGATCACAACTTGCAATCACATGTTTTTTAGATCCCCATTCTCCATAAGGACCATCCCACATATCATATCCAGCTTTGGAGGAAATGATCATTTCATCACGATATTTTTTAAAATCACTTTGCATTACTTTTCCAAAATTAGCCTCTGCACTACCATAAGGAGGACCGTAATTATTGGCTAAATCAAAATGCGTGATACCAGCATCAAAAGAGGTAAAAAGAATTTTTTTGGACTCAGGAGACATACCTCTGCTTCCACCAAAGTTATGCCAAAGACCAACCGATATAAGGGGAAGTTTTAATCCGCTACTACCACAATTTCTATACCGCATATTTTGATATCGATTTTTATTAGCTGAATAACTCATTATAAATTCTCCTCTATTTCTTCAATTGTGGGCATTGAATTTGCAGCACCCTCACGAGTAACCGAAATTCCTGCTACTAAACTAGCAAACTCAATTGCTTCTTTGTAGTTTTTATTCTTTGATAAAGCGACACTTAAAGCACCATTAAAAGCATCGCCTGCGCCTGTTGTATCTACAACGGGGACTACGAGTTTCTTTGCAGGAATTAAGAACTCTTCTTCATTATTTTTAAAGAAACATCCTTTTTCTCCTAAAGTTATCAAAATGTTTTTTATTCCCTTGTCTAAAAATACTTTAGCGGCAGATTGGCAGTCCTTTTCACTTTCAATTGATTGATTGATAAAAAAACCTGCCTCAGTTTCATTAGGTGTAAAAAAATCAACATTCTCAAAACAGTCTTCAGGAAGATTTGTGGCTGGTGCAGGATTTAAAATAGTAGTGCATCCATTTTTTTTTGCCAATTTAAGAGCATACATCGTAGCATCAATGGAAGTCTCTAATTGAGCTAAAAAAATTTTAGAATTATTGATAATGGATAAATTATCATCAATGAAGTTACGATCGATTGTTGCAGCGGCACCTGGAACTACATTTATTGCATTCTCTCCAGTCTGTTGATTAATTAAAATTCCAGCAGCACCAGTACTTAAATTAGAGTCAAGTACAACAGCTTGAGTATTCACCCCTACTTCTTGATACAGTTTTAGGGCCATGTCAGAATAATTATCTTGACCTAGCTTAGTAATAAATGAGACATCACCTCCTGCTCGAGAGGCTGCTATTGCTTGGTTAGAACCTTTCCCACCAGGTCCAATAATATATTTTTTCCCAAGAACTGTTTTTCCTGGTACAGGGATTTCATCACCAAAAAAACATAAATCTGCAACAAAAATTCCTAGTATTGAAATACTCACTGATCTAATAACCAAACAGAGCCATCGGGTTTGACGACCCCTTTGGTAAAAATGAAACAACCAAATGGTCTTGTTTCATTGGTGGTAATAATGGCGTAAGCCTTTTTGGCTTCTTCGTAAAATTTAAATCGCTGTATTGATGAAATCTTCCAATGATCACCAGCAACTTCAGCTGTTATTTGCATCATTTCTTTATGAACTTCATTGAGTTCTTCAGGTTTTCCATCAATTTCCATTCTTTGGATTGGGGACTCAATAAAACTATCAAGAGGAAATATAGATAAAATTGCTTTTGCAGCTCTGGCGGCATCCACGCCATCTAAGCGGTGCACTCTTGAATTCATTGAGTAAGCTGGAAAATTAGAGTCACTTAAAATTAATTTATCACCATGACCCATAGATCGAAGAGTATGAAGGATTTCGGGACTCAAAATTGGGTCGATATTAATTAACATATAATGATAGAACTAAATAAATTGCATCAATTCAATAAAATTAATTAACATCCACAGGTTTAGAACGAAGACTTTTCACAGTTTCCAATTCTGCTTTTCTGCATAGTCTTGGTGGTAATCCTTTGCTCAGTAGTAGTAAATCTTCAAAAACAATCTCTCCCATTTCATAAAAAACCTCAGTTAAAGCACCAGCGCGATGGGCAGAAAACAAAATATTTTTTTCTTTTCTTATCGGGTCATTTTTTTTAACTGGCTCTTCAGGAAAGACATCAGTAGCTACTTTAATTTTTTTCTTTTTAATTGTTTTAATTAAATCATTAAAATTGATAACACTTGCTCTACTTAAAATAAGCAAGCAAGCATTTTCTTTCATCAAATTTAAAAGTTTGTGATCAATCATATTTTGATTTTTGTTAGTAATTGTAGCTAAAATATAAATAACATCACAATCTTTGAAAATTTTATTTAGGGAGCAAGGAGTTGTGCCCCAATCTCTTAATTGTTTTTCAGAAAGCCAAGGGTCATATACAAAAAAATTATCAGTATAAGGTTTTAATAATGGATGAAGGTTTTTAGCAAGATCCCCATAGCCAATAAATCCAATTTGATTATTTTTTAATAAACTACTGCCTTTATTTCCTTCAAGGCCATATTTTTCTTGTCCTTTAATAAAGTCCAAGTGCGATTGGTGAATATCTCTTTTTAAAGAAAATGTGAAACCTACCGCTATCTCGGCTACTGTTTGTGCGAATACAGGGGCTGTCGATAAAACATAGATATTATTAGAAAAACAATATTCATAGTCCATATTGTCCATAAAATTGCTTTCAACATTAAATATTGCTTTTAATTTTTTTGCTTTCATTAAAAGAGAGGAGGGCAAGTTAGGTTGTCCAATAATAAAGTCTGCTTTAGCTATATTCTTTTCATAAAAGTTTTGTTTATTCTTATTGGGTGCGTTAATTAATTGATATTTTTTTTTTAAAAGTTGTAATTTTTTTGGAGTAAAAATTAACTTCATCTCTCTTGGGTAAGGATCTACAAGAATTGTTTGCATCAAACGATTATACCAATTATTTATTTTTTTGATAATCTATCTTTGATGAAAAGATCTGAAATTAACAAAGCTATTGTTAATGCAAAAAAGATGATGGAGGAATATCTTTGGGTTTTGCCTCAATGGGGATATTGGTCTAAAGCTGAATATTTAGATCAACCCATTACATCTAAATATTTAAAAGAGCACCAAATGGGTTGGGATGTTACTGATTTTGGCAAAGGGTTATTCAAGCAACAAGGAATAACTTTATTTTGTATAAGAAATGGCATTCAAGGAAATACACAAGATAAGCCTTACGCCGAAAAACTCTTGTTCATGCAAGAAGGTCAAGAAATTCCTTATCATAGTCATAAAGTAAAATTAGAAGACATCATTAATCGTGGTGGTGGAGATTTAGCTATTGAATTTGTAAAGGTTGACGAAGAGCTCAAAGAGAAAGATGAAAAAATTAATATTTTAGTCGATGGTTTTGAAGTTGAAGTCTTACCTCATGAGCCTTTAATTTTAAAAAGAGGCCAAAGTGTAACTGTTGAAAGAAATATTTATCATAAATTTTATGCAGCTAAGGGCACTGGAATGGTAATGGCTGGTGAAGTTTCACAAGTAAATGATGATAATAATGATAATTATTTCTTAGAGCCAGTGGGTCGTTTTACAAAAATAGAAGAAGATGAGGAACCCGTTCATCCTTTGTGGAATGAAATTTAATGCCCAAAGGAATTATTGGACTTGGTATGTGGTGTGTAGATACGACATACAAAATCAACACTTTACCACAGCGGGGTAAATTAGAACCTATAATTGAGAGCTTCCAGTGTGTGGGAGGTGGGCCTTCAAATGTACTCTCGGATTTATACTCCCTTGGATTTAAATATCCTATGATTGCCATGGGTTCGATTGGAGTAGATGAAAATGCGAGTTATATAAAAAAACATTGTCGCAAAAATAAAATTGACACAAAATTCTTAAAACCGACTCAAAAAGCTCCTACTTCCCATACGGTATGTATGTTTGAAAAACAAAATGAAAGAACATTTTTGTATCATGCTGGAGCAAATAACTTATTAGATATAAATCATTTTCAAATCCAAAAATTAAAATCTGATCTTAAAATTCTATACATTGGTTATATTACTCTTTTAGGAAATTTAGATAAATTTTCTGGAAAAAACACTCGCCTTTCTAGAGTTTTATCACAAGCAAAAAAAAAAGATATTACCACAGTTTTAGATTTAGTTTCTAATAATGATCCTTCTTTTCAAAGAATAGTATTAAGCGCACTACCTTTTACTGATTATTTGCTTTTAAATGAAATCGAAGCAGAATTATTATTTAAAAAAACAGTAATTAACTCAAAAAAAAGATTAAACAAAAAATTACTTATCAATATATCAAAAAAATTATTTTCAAAAGGAATTAGTAAAGCTTTGATTATACATCATTCAAAAGAATCATTGTATATTTCTCGAGAAGAAGTTATTCACACTAGTTCTAAGTCAATAAATAGAAAAAAAATAATTAATTCTGTAGGTGCGGGCGATGCATTCTGCGCAGCGTTTATTTATGGAGTGCATGAGTCTTGGGATATGAAAAAAATATTAAAAAAAGCACATGCTGCGGGTAGCGCTATGATGAAAATAGACTCATCATCAGGAAACCTTCCTAATATAAAGAAATTATAATTTTAAAATTGAGTCAGTAATTTCAAGATCTTTTTTAAGGCTTCGATCAGGGATTAATTTTTTCTTGTTAAGTTGATCATGGTAAATTTTTACAGCTTCTTTCGGGGTCGTATTTTCTTCGACAACTTTTCTCATTAATTTAACTAAGCCGATCGGATCCTCTGATAGGTTAATTTTCCTTCCAAATAGAGCAACTTTTGCACCATATTTACTAGCCTTATGAATTAATTCAAAACAATCTCTCGTTGTTCCTTTACTGCCTCCCAAAATCCCAACTATTAAATTTTCTGGATCGTAACTTGCTAAATCCTCCATGGCTTTTGGGCCATTGTATGCAATCTTTAAAAAAAGTGGTCTTTCCTCTTTTGTTTGTCCTGCAATAGCTTTGATAATACAATCATTAACATAGTCACCTAATTCCTCATTATTCATTCCTATATCTATAGGGGGGTTAAATACTTCTAAAAAATGGGAAAATTTATATTTCAAGGACTCCATCCTAAAATTTCTATAAGAATTAAGCATTGCTAAATCAAAATCTACATTTTTAGAAAATGTCACAGAAAACAATCCAAGATTAACTAATTTACTAACTCTATCAATTCTTGCAGATCGAAAGGGACGAGGATTGGTGGAGCGATAATTACTATTTCTCATTAACCAAATATCACTTGTATCATTCATTCTTATAGCTGGGGTAACTGGAGAGCTTTTAAATATTTTTTTTTCTACCAAATACTCTCCCACAGAAGCTGACATTAACATAATGTCAACTAAATTAGATTTCGTCATAACCTCCATTGCCTTTTTATAATCTTTAAGTTTTTTAAAGCCTTGAATAATTTTTCCTTGATTATCTCTTAGAGGCCCAGGGGTAGTTATTCCCATAGCTAGATCTCCATCTTTAGCATCCGCTATGATAAAATCCTTTGATTTGTATTTTTGATTTCTAATTTTTTCTAACTTTAATTTAAGTGATTTTGGCATTAATATAATTTATCACTTTCTTTAATTGTATAAATAGAAAAACCCTATGACTTGTATATAATATCTACAATGTATTTAGGTATCGATTTAGGAACTTCCTCTATGAAGTGTCTGCTTATCGGTGAAGAACAAGAACTTATCAAATCAGTATCCAGTGAAGAAATTCCATTAACAAACCTTCATACTGGATGGTCTGAGCAAGATCCAAGACAATGGATTAAGGCCCTCGATCAATGCCTTCTTAAATTAAAAAAAGATATTAAATTAAATCAAATTAAATCTATTTCCTTTTCTGGTCATATGCATGGTGCGACCTGTATTGATAAAAATAACGAAGTTTTAAGACCTTGTATGATGTGGAATGACACCCGAAGCCATCAAGCTTGTAAGGAAATTATGTCAGATAGTTCAGTTTTGGATATCTCTGGAAACATTGCAATGGCTGGATTTACTGCCCCCAAAGTATTATGGCTTAAGTCCAATGAACAAAAAATATTTGATCAAATACATAAAGTCTTGTTACCAAAAGATTATCTAAGACTTTATCTCACTGGAGAATACTTTAGCGATTTATCTGATGCATCTGGAACATATTGGTTAGATGTTGGTCATCGCAAATGGTCATCTGTTTTATTAGAGGCTAGTTCAATGAGATTAGACCAAATGCCTGCATTATGTGAGGGAACTGAACAAACTGGAATTTTAAAAAAAGAGATAGCCGAACAATATGGTTTTGATGCAAGCTGTAAAGTTTATGGTGGGGCAGGAGATAATGCTGCTGCCGCTGTTGGACTTGGATTATACGAAGAAGGCGATGCCTCCCTTTCTTTAGGAACATCGGGTGTAATTTTTGGTTCAACAAAAAGTTTTTTAAATAATTATGATGATGCTATACATTCTTTTTGTCATTGCTTACCTGATACTTGGCATTTAATGTCCGTGATGCTTTCGTGCACCTCCAATGTTAATTGGTTTATAAATACTTTCGACTCTTCTATTAATGAAATTACAGAAAAATTATCAAAAGTTTTAAGCTCTAAAGAGGAAATAAATAATGCTCCTTATTTTCTCCCTTATTTAACTGGTGAACGGACTCCAATTAATGATCCTCATGCAAGGGCAAGCTTTCATCAAATGGGAATTGACAGTGATAGGACTTCTCTTATTTATGCTTTAATTGAAGGAATTTCTTTTGGCCTCAATGACAACTATCAAGCCTTATCAAAAACTGGAATAAAATTAGAAAATATTTATGCAATCGGCGGTGGTTCCAAAAATGATTCATGGCTAAAATTACTTGCTTCAATTTTAAATCGAAATTTATCTCTTACTGATGCATCAGAGGCGATGGCTGCTTATGGTGCGGCTCGTATTGCATTTATGGGATTTAATAATCTAAAACCTAAAGAATCCCTTTCTGCTCCAAAAGTTATCAAAACAATCGAGAGAGATCCTAAGCTTTCTGATTTATTAAATGAAAGATTTCAAAACTGGAAAAATTTTTACATCAAAGAGGAGTAAAAGGAACTTATGAAAACTCTTGATTACTACGAGTTGTTGTCAATCTTGACTTATAATCTAGACCAAAATAATTCTCAAAATCGTTATTTTATTGCTCTAGCCGGGCCCCCGGCATCTGGGAAAAGTACAATATCTAATAAATTAAACGAGGATCTTAATGCTAAAGGCTTTCCTTCAGAAATATTGCAAATGGATGGTTTTCACTTTGATGATGCAATTTTAAATTCTAAAAATCTTCTTCCTCGTAAAGGTTCACCAGAAACATTTGATGTCATGGGTCTAAAAAATTTTCTGATCAGGTTAGCTAATGAACCAGAGGTTGTTATCCCCATTTTTGATCGCTCTTTAGAGTTATCAAGATCGTCAGCAGTCACCATTACGGAAAATAAAAAAACCATCATTGTTGAAGGGAATTATCTTTTATTAAATTCACATCCATGGAACGCTCTTAAAGATTATTTTGACTCAAGCATCATGATTCATTGCGAAGAATCAATTCTTGAAAATAGATTAATTGAAAGATGGAAAGGTTTTGATTTAAATCAGGACCAAATAAATCAAAAAGTTTATGAAAATGATTTACCCAATGGAGTTATTGTAATTAAAAATAGTATTAAAGCAGATTACTATTTGGAGAATTAATTTGCAGGCGCTTCTTTTGCGCCAGTCATGAAAGCAACAGCATCAGACATTTCATATTTTTTGGGATCAATAACACATAATCTTGTGCCAAGACGATGGATATGAATTCTGTCAGCTACTTCAAAAACGTGAGGCATATTATGAGAGATCAATATAATAGGTATCCCTCTTGCTCTCACCTCACCAATTAACTCTAAAACTCTTCGACTTTCCTTTACGCCTAAAGCAGCAGTAGGTTCGTCCATGATTACAACCTTAGTACCAAAGGAAGTGGCGCGTGCTACAGCGACACCCTGACGTTGACCACCTGATAGAGTTTCTACAAGCTGATTTATATTTTGTATAGTTAGAAGTCCTAATTCTGAAAGTCTTTTTCTAGCTTCTTCAGCCATAGCTTTTTTATCCAGAAATTTTAAAAATTTACCCATAAAACCTTTTTGTCTGATTTCTCGACCCAAAAACATATTATCGGTTATTGATAAAGCAGGAGAGAGAGCTAAGTTTTGATAAACTGTTTCAATTCCAAGTGTTCTGGCCTCTATTGGAGATGTAAAACTAACCTGTTTACCATCCAATAAAATTTCACCGCTGTCCGGAATGACAGCACCACAAAGTACCTTAATAAGCGTTGATTTTCCTGCTCCGTTATCTCCGATTACTCCTAGAACTTCCCCAGGATAGAGCTCTAAGTTAGCATCGTCTAATGCCACAACCTTACCATACTTCTTAGATAAATTTTTAGCTACAAGGATAGGTTCCATTAATTTGACACCTTTCTAATCCACTGATCTATACCAACAGCAATAATTATTAGACAACCTAAGGCAAATCTTTGCCATAAAACATCTAAACCCGCGATAGACAAACCTGAGCTGAAAACACCAACGATTAACGCTCCAAAAAGAGAACCTATAATTGTTCCTCGACCTCCAAATAAGGATGTACCACCAATCACAACTGCTGTTATTGAGTCAAGGTTTCCTTCATAAAAGCTTGTTGGAGAAACAGACCCCACTCGACCAATAGAGACCCAAGCACCTATTGCAACAACTAAACCTGCTACGGCATAGATAGACACCAACATTCGATCTGTTCTTATCCCAGATAGTTCTGCTGCATCTTTATCATCTCCTATAGCATAAACATGGCGACCCCATGCTGTCTTGTTCAGTAAAAACCACAAAAAGACAAATATACCAATCATAAGAAATGCACCATAAGTAAATACAAAACCACCCAGATTTATTCTTTCACCCCAAAAATGAAGAAGGGGGGCATTAATTTCAATATCTGAACTTCTAATTGATTGAGATCCAGTGAAGAAAATTACTAAAGCAAAAAATATATTCCATGTCCCTAAAGTAACAATAAAGGGAGGAAGTCGAAGTCTTGTAACCAACAACCCATTAAAGGCACCAGTAGCAACCCCTGAAATCATTCCAACCATGATAGCAGGCAAAGTAGGGATCCCCATTTCGACAGAAAGTTTTCCCATGAACACTGATGCAAGCACCATCATGGCTGCAACACTTAAATCAATACCTGCTGTTAAAATAATTAAAGTTTGAGCTGCAGCTAAAATTCCAACGATTGTCACTTGTTGAACAATTAAAGATAAATTAAATGCAGAGAAAAATTTCCCACCGGCTATAAAACCAAAACCTATAACGCTGAGAATTAAAATAATTACTGGAACAATGGTAGGATTTCCATGAAGGAAATGTTGAATTTTTTTTAATGTTGTTTGTTCACCTAATTCAAATGAATGGTGATCTTGATCTTTTGAACCAATATCACTAGAAAATTTAGGTTGGTCTTTAAGATCCTTAGAGATGTCATCAGATATTTTATTCATCAAATATTCTTTTAGATATCAGGGCAGAGTTTAATCTGCCCTGAAAAATTGATTTATTATTGGATTAGCCCCAACATCTATCCATGCCTTCTTTGACACTAATAGACTCTACACCCGCAGCTGCATTATCAGTAACTAGGTTCACACCTGTGTTATAGAAATCAAGTCCTGGAGTATTTTCAGGTTTGGTTCCATCTTCAGCCCATGCTTTAATAGCCTCAACACCTAGTGAAGCCATTAATAGTGGGTACTGTTGAGATGTTGCTCCAATAATACCTCTTTCAACGTCAGCTACACCAGGGCAACCACCGTCAACTGAAGCAATAAGAACACTACCATCATCTTTACCAATCGCCTTAAGCGCTTCATAAGCACCTACAGCAGCTGGCTCATTGATTGTGTAAACAACATTAATGTCTTGATCTCTTTGTAGACATTTTTCCATTGCGGTTCTTCCACCTTCTTCATTACCATTAGTAACTTCGTTACAAATGATACGTGGGTCATCTTCATCACCCCATTTTGATACGTCTTTTACGTCAATACCAAAACCAGTTAAGAAACCTTGGTCTCTAAGAACACCAACAGATGGTTGACTTTCATTAAGATCTAACATTGCAATTTTAGCATTAGCAGCATCAGCTCCTAATTTTGCAGCAACCCAAGCACCGCCTAATTCACCGGCTTTAAAGTTATCTGTTGCAAAAGTAGAGTCAGCAGCAGTAATAGGCTCAAGCGGAGTATCTAGTGCAATAACTAGAAGACCGTTATCTTGTGCATTTTTAAGAACAGGTACGATCGCTTTTGTATCTGAAGCGGCAATTAAAATACCTTTCGCTCCAGAAGCGATACAAGTTTCAACAGCTCTCACTTGAGTTTCGTGGTCACCATCAATTTTACCCGCAAAGAATGATAATTTGACACCAAGTTCTTGTGCACGTGCTTCTGCACCTTCTTTCATTTTTACAAAGAACGGGTTGATATCAGTTTTAGTAATTAAGCAAGCTTCAATAGCATGACTTCCTGCTTTTGCAGGCATAGTTGCAAAAGAAAAAGCAACAGCCAATAATGAAGCTAGTACAAGAGATAATTTTCTCATAGCATTTCTCCTTCTATATCATTTTAAGATTAACTTAAATTTAGGAATTGTTGTAATAATAATTCTTAATTTTTCTCTTGATTTGATATGAAATATATATCAATTAATTTTTTCCAATGATGAAAAGATCTCTGAAGACCCTGATTTTCTTGGTATTTTATAGCTTTTCGTTTTACCGCAAATTTATTTAAATCTTTCAACTCAGAAATATTTTTTTGTTGCTGTATTCCAAATAGCAACGCCCCATACAAAGACATCTCTTCTATTTCGGGTACCATAATTTCAATCTTTAAAAGATCTGCAATCATTTGAAGGAATAATTTATTTTTAATCATCCCTCCATCCACTATGAGATTTTTTAATTCAAATTTGTTATCTCTCTGCAGAAATTCTAGATATACGACCATTTGAAATGCAACTGACTCGAGAGCAGCTCTTACAATTTGTTTTTTAGTTGTTGATGCACTGATACCAATAAAAGCAGCACGAGCGTTTGCCTTCCAAAAAGGAGGACCTAGTCCCGTAAAAGCTGGTATCAAAGCGACACCCCCAGAGTCTTCAATCTCTTGAGAGAGGCTTTCGCTTTCGCTTACTTTATCAATCAATTTTAAATTATTTTTTAACCAAGAAATTGTAGCGCCAGCAACTGAGCCCAGACACTCAAAAGAGTAATAATTTTTTTTATTATGACTAAATGCAAGAGTAGTAAAAGCATTAGGATCAATTTTAAATGAAGTTCCAATATTTGTTTGTATGTTAAAGCCTGTGCCTGTAGTAATCTTACTGTCTCCGGGGCTAAAACATAAATTGGCAAAGAAAGACGCTTGTGCATCGCCAGCAACACCCGTAATCGGGATTTCTTTTAAAAAACTATTCTCAAAATTGCTAAGACCAAAATTACTTGAACTAGACTTCACATCAGCAAGTTTAAATTGTTCGATTTCAAAAATTGAAAATAGTTCATTATCCCAACGATTATCAATGCAATTAAATAATAAAGTTCGAGAAGCATTCGTTGTGTCTGTCACATACTCTTTACACTTGGTGAGGCGATAAAGAAGGTAAGTGTCTATGGTTCCAAATAATATATTCCCTTTTATTAGACCTTCTTTGATGTGTGGTTCATTTTCTATTACCCATTTAAGCTTACTAGCTGAGAAAAAAGTATTCGCCTTTAAACCTGTTTTTTGAGTAATAAGTTCTGAATGGTCTTTGTTATTCAATATTTTTTCACAAATTTCTTCACCACGAGTGCATTGCCATACAACTGCATTTCTTACAGGCTTACCTGTAAATTTGTCAAAAAAGAGTGAACGTCTCTCTTTGATTAGTGATACTAATTAGCTGAGGGTCGGGTGCTATCTCAGCAGCTGCTTTGATAAGCTCTATTAAATTGTTATAAATTTCCTCAAGATCATGTTCAACAAATCCCTCAGAGGTATAAATTTGTTGATGTTCTTTTTGAAATTTTTTTTGAATAGATAAATCTTCATTAAAAACAACAACTGTTGTTGAAGAAGTACTTGAGTCTAAAGAGATATAACTCACTTATTTATTAATAAGTCGGAAACAGTTTTTGATATTTTTTCAGGACTCATATTATAGTGATCTAATACATCAGACTGAGATCCATTAATCATATATTCATCAGGAATTCCTAAAATTTTAAAACAGGTATTGATTTTATTTTGAGCTAGTAGGCTTGCACACTGTTCACCTAGCCCTCCATAAATGCTATGCTCTTCTACGCTCACAATCACTTTTGCTTTTCTGGCCTCATTTAAAAAAGTTTCTTCATCAAAGGGTTTGATAGTATGCATGCTAATTACTGTTGCATGAATTTCGTTTTGCTCAAGAATTTGAGCAGCTAGATAAGCTCGTTGTACAGTTTCTCCTGTAGCAATTAAAAGAACATCTTCACCTTTTTTTGCAATTATCGCCTTTCCTATTTTAAAAGATGCATTATGGGAGTGGATATCCATCATAGGCTTTTTTCCAAATCTTATGTAAAGAGGGTTTTGATAATCAACCGCTTGTTTAATAGCTTCTGTCGTTTCAAAATTATCTGAAGGTGCCACGATGGAGAGATTGTTAATACAACGAAGGACAGCAAAATCATGAATAGAGTGATGCGTTGAACCCAATTGCCCATAACTAATTCCAGCGCTAATGCCTACTAAGCAAACAGGATGATTAGAGTAAGCAATATCTGCTTTTATTTGCTCAAGAGAGCGAGCAGTCAAAAAACTAGCAGGAGATACGGCAAATACTTTTTTTCTAGAGGCGGCAAGTCCAGCGCTAATTCCAACTAAGTTTTGTTCTGCTATACCAACTTCGACTATTTGTTTAGGGAGCTCTTTTCCAAAGGGAACGAGTTTCCCAGATCCGCGAGAGTCGCTAGTGACCACTGTTATCGAAGAGTTTTTTTTAGCTTCTAAAAGAAGTGTTTCTGCAAAAACTTCAAGATTAGGCTTGCCTATTTTTATATCAGACATTTAACAATGCCTCATCTAGCTCTTTCATGGCCATATTATACTCTGCTTCACTTGGTACTTTATGATGCCAAGCAATTTGATTTTCTATAAAACTTACACCCGCACCTTTAACTGTATTAGCAATTATAAGATTAGGTTTATTTTTTTCAGTTGGGGTTTTTTGTAAAATTTCAATTAAGGAGGAGATATCATTGCCAAGGGTTTCTGAAATACTAAAACCAAAAGAAGTAAACTTATCAGCGAGAGGCTCGATTGGATTAACTTCTTCGGTATTGCCTGTTATTTGTAATTTATTTCGGTCTATAATAACGATCAAATTATCTAACTGATATTTTGAAGCTGTAGTTGCTGCTTCCCATATGGATCCCTCTGATAATTCACCATCACCTAATAAAGTAAAAACGCGAAATTCTTTTTTATCCATTTTTAATCCTAAAGCCATACCAACAGCAACTGACAAACCATGACCGAGGGCTCCTGTATTATGTTCGATACCAGGAACTTTTCTAGTTGGATGCCCTATAAAATGAGATTGAAATTGATTTAAACTTTTTAGATCTTTTTGACTATAAAAACCACAATCTTGCAAGACAGTGTAGAGGGCTTCAACTGAATGACCTTTGCTTTGAATAAAGTGATCTCGATCAAAAGAAGAAAAATTTTCAGGGGTAATATTCATGACACCATTGTAGAGAACATTTAAAATATCAATACAGGACAGACTTCCTCCAGTATGTCCTGCACCTGATTGGTAAATTATTTCTAAAATTGTCTTTCGATACTCAATTGATTTACGTTCAAGTTCTTTATGTTTCATGTTTAAAAAAAACAAGAATATGCCCTTTTTAGGGTAGTTCAATTATTATATAATAAGACACTTGGAGGAGGGCGAAGATGTCAACAACATTAGGTATAATCATAGGTAATAGAGATTTTTTTCCCGATCATTTAATTACTGAAGCTCGAAATGAGATCTTAAGTATTTTTAAAAATAAAAAAATTAATCCAATTTTATTAGGAGACAATGATACCAAACTAGGGGGCGTTGAGACATTTCTTGAGGCCCAAAAATGCGCCAATCTTTTTAAAGCGCATCAAGAGGAAATAGAAGGAATTTTAGTTATTCTACCTAATTTTGGAGATGAGAAGGGAGTGGCTGATGCTATCCGTTTATCAGGTCTTGATGTTCCAGTTTTAGTTCAAGCCACACCTGATGATTTAGATAAAATGCAACCCTCAAATCGAAGAGATGCCTACTGTGGAAAGATCTCAGTTTGTAATAATTTATATCAATACGGTATCAAATTCTCACTTACCCAAAGCCATGTTTTAAGCCTATCAAGCAGTGATTTTGATCAGGAGTTAAATCATTTTATTTCTGTTTGTAAGGTTGTTAAAGGAATGCGTCGAGTTCGTATTGGTGCTGTCGGTGCTAGACCTCAAGCCTTTAACACAGTCCGATACAGTGAAAAAATTTTAGAGCGTCATGGTATTAGTGTGACGACAATGGATTTATCAGAAGTATTAGGAAGAGCAAAGGAATTAAAAGATGATAGCAAACCAGTCAAAGAGTCTCTTGCAAAAATTACAGGTTATGGAGATACAACATCAACACCTTCTGAAAAATTATTACAACTATCAAGACTCGATGCAGTTCTAAATGAATTTGTTGAGAAAAATAAATTAGATGCAACAGCTATACAATGTTGGACAAGTATCCAAGAAAACTATGGATGTAATGTTTGTACTTCAATGAGCATGATGAGTGAAAACATGTTACCGAGTGCTTGTGAAGTAGATGTAACAGGTACTCTTACGATGTACGCAATGCAATTAGCATCAAACAGTCCAAGCGCTCTTGTCGATTGGAATAATAATTATGAAGAAGATGAAGAGAAATGTGTTTTATTTCATTGTGGTAACTGGGCCAAAAGCTTCCTTCCAGACTTAAAAATTAGCACTGCTCCAATTTTAGGCAGTGTCTTTGGTGAAGAGAAAACCCATGGTGCTCTTGATGGCAGAACACCAGCTAGTCCTTTGACCTATGGTCGAATATCTACAGATGATAATTTGGGAAAAATTAAATGTTACTTTGGTGAGGGAGATTTGACAGATGATCCCTTGAATACCTTTGGTACTAGGGCAGTTGCTAAAGTTCCTAACCTGCAAGAACTAATGAGATATGTTTGTAATAATGGTTATGAGCATCATGTCGTGATGAATGCTTCTAAAACCTCAGACATATTATATGAGTCATGTTTTAATTACTTAGGCTGGGAAGTACATATACATAATTAGAAACTTTAAAGATAATTAACATGAATCCTGTTAAATTTAACAGGCACTAAGAAGATTTTTCATAAACATTAGGCAAAATTGGCACACTTGCGTATTTTGCATTAAATAATGTCAGTTATTTTTTGATATGTCAGTGAATTTTTAGTATTGTACTTTCGTTATTAAAATAGGAGGAATTTATGAAAAAAATAATTCTTACAATATTGGTATCATTCCTATCTTTATCAGCTTTTGCTGAAAGATATGTAATGGTTACACACGGTGAGGGTAAAGACCCTTTCTGGCCTGTTGTGCAAAAAGGTGGTGAAGATGCTGCTAGACACGTAGGTGCAGATTTTGAATACATTTTCAACCCATCAGGTGATATGGGCGATATGGCTAAGTCAATTGCTGCTGCTGCAGCTACTCAGCCTGACGGTATGGTAGTTTCTCTACCTGATCCTGAAGCTCTAGGTCAAGCTATTAAAGATGCTGTTGCTGCTGGTATTCCAGTTATCACAATGAACTCAGGTCTTGAGTCTTCAGCTTCTTTAGGTGCGTTAATGCACGTTGGTCAGCCAGAATTTTTAGCTGGTCAGTCAGCTGGTGCAAGAGCTAAAGCAGAAGGTGCTACTAAAGCTCTATGTATGATTCAAGAAGCTTACAACACTGCTCTAACTGATAGATGTGGTGGTTATGGTGAAGCTATTCCTACTACTTTAGTAGATAGCTCAAATGACCCAGCTACTATCCCAACAAGAGCGGCTGCTGGTTTACAAGCTAACCCAGATGTTGACGCTGTATTATCTGTTGGACCACACGTTTGTGTAGGTGTTCAACAAGCTATTGACGAGTTAGGTATGTCTGTACACCACTCTTGTTTCGACTTAAGCCCACCTGTGATGGACTTAATTAATGAGGGTAAAGTTGCTTTCACTATCGACCAACAACAACGTCTACAAGGTTATATGCCTGTTGTAGTATTACACTTATACAACAATGGTGCTGGCCTTCTACCTGGTGCAAACATTCCATCAGGACCTGGATTTGTTGACAAGTCAAATGCTTCATCAGTGGCTGCTTTAGCAGGTATTGACAGATAGTATTAATCTATAAATTATAAAAAGTGGGTAGTTAAACTACCCACTTTTTTTTTAAAAAAATTAACAACTACTTGAACTTAAATTTAAAAATTATTAATTAAAAATATATATGTCCGCAACATCAACCCCTCAAAGACAAGAGTCAGACAGACATCAAAAGAAAACTTGGCTAACAGCACTTATTTCCAGACCAGAAATAGGTCCTATTGGTGTTATGCTTTTACTCTTTGGTATGCTTGGTTACTTTTCTATTCCTGCAGGAGAAATGTCCTGGAACCCATTTACCGGAGAGGGTTTTAATGCCTTAGGCATTAGAAACTTTCTTCGAGTTATCTCTCAGCTAGGAATAATTGCTATTGGAGCTGGTATGTTAATCATTGCTGGAGAGTTTGATCTCTCCATTGGTTCAATGATCGGCTTTGCTGGCGCCTGCATGGCGATGATATTAAGATGGGGTTTTTCTTTTATTATTCCTTATTTCTCATTTGAAGGCGGTTTTCATATTGAGTTTTATACTTTATTTCACATATCTGACGTCTCTCCAATTCTAGCAATTTTCATTACTTTAATTTTCACTCTTTTCTTTGGGTGGATCCAGGGAACGATTGTTGTAAGATCTGGATTACCTTCTTTCATCGTCACTTTGGGAGGATTATTCTTTCTCAGAGGATTAACTGAAGTCTCTCTTCGTTCCTTTAACCACCGACCCGATCAAGCCAAAGGAGCAACAACAGTTACTGAAATACCTGATATTAAAAATATCGTAGATGTTCCTGGCCACGGCGAGATGGTAAGAGAAAAAGCAAAAGCTCTGCCAGAAGCAGATCTAGTATCAATGGCACAATCTTTGCCTGCAGATACAATCGCAAAGATTACAGAAAGATTAGAATACACTTATCAAAGAGTAGCAGACGCAAAGACTCAAATCTTAGTTGATAAAGGAACAAAACCATTACAAGAAGCCCTAGCTAATGCTCAGTCTACTGGAAATGAATACATGGTAGGTATGATACAAGAAAAAATTGCTAATTTTCAAATTGACCCAGTAGTTCCTAAAACTGTTACTGATGTTGATATAGCAAGAGTTTACATTGACTCTTTATATTCAGCCCAACCTGTCGCAAACTTTTTTGGTGGAGATATATTAGAGCCGATGTTTGATTGGTTATACTTCCCAATTGATTGGAATACAAATAATTTTGGAAATCAATTTGCGCCAGGTCTTTATTCTTGTGTAATGATTTGGCTAATTATTGCTATTGTTTGTTATATCGTTTTAAGTCGTACTCAAGCAGGTAACTGGATTTATTCAACTGGTGGAAACTTAAGCGCAGCCAAAGCAAACGGTGTGCCTACAGACAAAGTGAAAGTTTCTTTATTTATGTTCTCTGCATTTTGTGCAACTGTTTTTGCTACTTGCCAAGTATTTGAGGTTAATACCGCAGATGCTGCAAAGGGAAATCTAAAAGAATTAGAAGCAATTGCTGCTGCGGTGATCGGTGGAGTTGTATTGACAGGGGGTTTTGGAACCATACTAGGTATATGTGTGGGTGCTTTTATTTTTGGAATAGCCAAAGAAGCATTCTTTTATATTCCAGGTATTGATGGTTCTTTCTATCGTGTCTTCTTAGGCCTGGTTATTATTGCATCAGCCTTAACTAACGAAAATATTAGAAAACGTATTATAGGTAGTATATAAAATGGCTGATAGCAAAACACCTTTTATTGAAATTACTGATTTAGTAAAGAAATTTGGGACATTCACTGCATTAAACGGAGTTTCTTTGAACGTTTTACCAGGAGAGGTTCACGCCTTACTAGGTGATAATGGAGCTGGAAAGTCTACTTTAATTAAAGTTCTATCTGGGGTTCACCAACCTACATCTGGAACTATTAAAGTTGCAGGTAATGAAGTGAAGTTTGGATCTCCAAGAGAAGCGACTGCAGCAGGTATTGGTACTGTTTATCAGGATCTAGCGCTAAATGCACTAACCTCAGTTACAAGAAATTTCTTTTTGGGAAATGAATTAAAAAAAGGACCTGGTCCTTTAGGTATTTTAGATTTCGATGCCATGAATGAAATAGCTATCGCAGAGATGGGAAAAATTGGAATTAATATTTCAGATCCCACTCAATTAGTGGGTACAATGTCAGGTGGACAAAGACAAACTTTAGCGATTGCTCGAGCGATCTATTTTGGTGCAAAAGTTCTTATTCTGGATGAGCCAACTTCTGCTCTTGGTCAAAAACAGCAAATGGAAGTTTTAAAAACAATCAAAAAAGTTCAACAACTTGGAAACATTGCAATTATCTTAATTACCCATAACGAGATTCATGCAAGATTAATTGCGGATCGGTTTACCTTCCTAAGTCTTGGAGAAGTTATTGGTGCAGGTTTATCATCAGAGCTAGGCGGCGATGATGTAAAACGTTTAATGGCAGGTGGTGCGCAGATCGGCGATCTAGCAAAAGAACTTGAAGCAGTTTAGTTTTTAGTAAGAGCTAGGACTCCTATCTTTATTAGAGTCATCAAAATCTTGATTTGTTAACTCTTTAAACTTTTTTACATGAGCACCAGCAGCACCAGCTAGTAATCTAACATCATTTGTAATTGTAACTAAATCAAAGCCCCATTCTGAAGCCTGAGCTGCGTACTCTGGAGTACCACAATGAAGACATGCTACCTTTCCATGCTTATGAGCAACCTCTAAAATCTTTTTTTTGGCTTCAATCATCTCAGGCTCTTGTCTATCAAATCCTGGAACGAGCTTTCCTTTATTAAGGCCAATGGTTAGATCTGCAGTACCAATATATAAACCATCTAAATTTGGGGTCGAGGCTATTTCCTCCAAATTATCAAAAGCCTCTTGGGTTTCTATCATTGCTAAGCAAAAGGTACTTTCATTTGCCTCATAAAAATAATTTGAACTTACCGTAAAATTTGCTCGAGTTGGTCCAAAGCTCCTTATTCCAATTGGAGGATATTTGCAATCTTGAACTAATTGATCTGCTTGAGCTCGGTTATTAATCATTGGACATATTACCCCTAAAGCGCCCGCATCCATTACTTTTGATATTACGGAATGGTCTAGTCCAGAAACTCTACATATTGGAGTAACACCACTACTTCTTATACTTTGAAGCATGGCCAAAACATCATTGAATGCAATCATGCCATGTTGATGGTCAATTGTGAGAGCATCATAGCCCTGTTCAGACATAATTTCTGCTGTAAAAGGGTTAGCTATAGAAAGAAAACTGTTTAGGACAGTTTCTTTTTTTTCCCATTTTGTTTTAACGTTATTACTAATCATGGTTTGTCAGAATAGAATATATTATAGTAATAATAATTCGTAATAAATAATCTATTTATGCGAAGAGTTAATCAATAGTTTCCATTTTCCCACTCGCAATAGATTTGAAAGCAGTCTCGGCTAAAATTAGTGCTTTACGTCCATCTTCAAAATCTACAGTAGGTGGGGTTTTATTTACAATTGCCTCAACAAAAGCAGTAATTTCATTCATGTATGCCTCTTGATACCTCTCAATGAAGAAATTTAAGTAGGGATCTTTTTGTTCAACAAAATTAGATGAGAATTTTTTAACTTCATGAGCTTTACGATTATCACTGATTACCATTCCTTTAGACCCAAAGAGTTCTACTCTCTGGTCATAACCATAAGCAGCGGATCGTGAATTAATGATGTTACATTGTTTGCCAGAAGCGGTCTCCATGATTACCATCAATGTATCACTATCATTTAATTCTGATTTAATTTTAGGCTCAACTAAGGCATTGGATATAGCAAAGACTCGAATAGGCTCTTCTCCCAACATAAATCGAGCTAAGTCGAAATCGTGGATTGTCATATCACGAAATTGACCACCTGAAACCTTTAAATAATCCCAGCTTGGAAGACCTGGATCTCTTGAAGTGATAATACATTGATGAAGATCACCGATTTCACCAGCTATTAAAGAATTTTTTGCCGAAAGATGACCTGGATCAAATCGACGATTAAAGCCTAATTGAATGGGAACGGAATTACCTTTTAATCTTTCAGCACATTCATTGACTTTATTAATATCGAGATCAATTGGTTTTTCACATAAAACAGGTTTATTTGCTGCCACCGATTTTTCAATAAATTCAATATGGGTATCTGTAGGAGAAGCAATTAGTATGGCATCAATGTTTTCATCAGAAAATACCTCTTGGTCATTCGTTACAGCAGATACGCCCAAATCAAATGATACTTTATTGGCAAATTCTTTATTGATATCGTACACACATGCCAAAGAAGTCATTTCATGCAGGGCTATATTTCTTGCATGCATTTGGCCGATCCTGCCACAACCAAGAACTGCTATATTAATTTTTTTCATAAAGAAATTTTATAAACTAGTTATAAGACAAAAAAATAAAAAAGTTTTCACAAAGATTTATTTTTAAGTATGATCATCTCTTCATAATGGAATTAAAATATGAAAGCTAAACTTGGAATAGCACCAATCGCATGGTCTAACGACGATCTCCCAGAACTTGGAGGGGAGACCACACTAGAAACTTGCTTAAGTGAGTCAAAACTTGCTGGATTTTCAGGAGTTGAGACAGGAGGCAAATTTCCTAAAACTTCTGATGAGCTTGGTCCTATTTTACAAAAACATGAACTTTATCTGGCATCTGGATGGTATTCAGGAACCATCTTAGATAATGATCTTGAAAAAGAAAAAGATAAAGCACATGAGCAGCTTACCTTGTTTAGAGATTTGAATGCACCCTGTTTAGTTTATGGAGAGACTGCTGGAACAATTCAAAATGTTCGAAATGCTCCCTTGAACACCAAAAGAAAAATTCATCCAGAGGACTTTAAAGAATATGGCAAAAAATTAACTGCATTTGCTGAATACTGCGCTGATTTTGGAATGCCAATTTCATTTCATCATCACATGGGCACAGCAATTGAAACAGAAGAGGAACTGGACTTATTAATGAGTCATACAGGAGAAGCTGTTTATTTACTTTTTGATACGGGACACATGACTTTTGCTGGTGGTAACTCTATTAATGTAATTAATAAGTATGCTAAAAGAATGAACCACTTCCATGCTAAAGATATAAGATCAGAAGTGGTAAATAGTCTAGACCGCAGAAAAGAGAGTTTTCTTGATGCTGTATTAAAGGGTGCCTTTACGGTACCTGGGGATGGCAGCATTGATTTTAAAGAGGTTATTAAAACTTTGGCTGAAAATGAATATGAAGGGTGGTTTATTGTGGAAGCTGAACAAGACCCAGCTAAAGCTAACCCCTTAGAGTATGCAAAAATTGGAAACAAAGAATTAGTCGAGTGCTTAAATATGCATGGATATGAAATTGAAGGGTATAAGTTATGAATAGAATTGATGGAAAATTTGCTTTAATCACAGGAGGAACACAAGGTTTGGGAGCTGCTATAGCTCATCGTTTGGCAGAAAATGGTGCAGCTGGAATAATTACTGTTGGAAGATCAGAGGAAAAAGGAAAAGTGGTTGCAAAAAAAATTACTGAGGATACAGGGTGTAAAGTTTTATTCGTAAAGACAGACCTTCCTGAAGTAGATCAATGTAGAAATGCAGTTAAAGTTGCTAAACAAGAATTTGGAAAGATAGATGTCCTAGTTAATGCTGCCGGCATTACTGATAGAGGAAATATCGTTGACACCTCAGAGGAACTTTTCGATAAGATGATTGGTGTCAACTTAAAGGGCCCATATTTTTTGATTCAAGATACTGTCAAAATTATGATCGAACAAAATATTCAAGGTTCTATTATTAATATAGGTTCAGTAGCTGCGATGACGGGACAGCCATTTATTTCAACTTATTGTGTTTCAAAAGGGGCATTAGCCACTTTAACCAGAAACACCGCCTTTGCTCTGCTTAAAAACAAAATACGCGTCAACCAACTTAATATTGGATGGATGGCTTCAGATGGTGAGCACGAAATTCAAACAAAATATCACAACGCTCCTGAAAATTGGTTAGAAGATGCTGCAAAAGCTCAGCCATTTGAGAGGTTGCTTGATCCAAAAGAGGTTGCTAAAGCTGTAGCCTTTCTTGCATCTGATGACTCAGGGATGATGACAGGATCAGTTGTAAACTTTGATCAGTCAGTTTGGGGAGGTTATCCATTTGCACCACCTCAGCCAGCTGAAAAAATGGAAATCAAATAATTATTTTAAATATTTTTGTGCGGTCGCCTGACAACTTTCTAAAGTTGAACTAAGATCTTCATTTAGAAAAAGGTAATTGAAAATTTTATTACCAACTTCTTCAATAATATTTGAATAAGTGGGCAAGGGATATCTTGCCCATTCGACAAATTTTTCATCTTTTTCCATCTTATCGAGCTCATTAAAGATTGGACTCAGAGCTCTTACTTCAGGATCGTTCACTACACTAAATAAAGGTGAGGATAAACTTCCGTGCTCAATGTAATACTTAATTATTTCTGGTGACACAAACTTTCTAATATTTGCCATTATAAAAGGTATCTTTTCATAGGAAATATTAGAAGGAATACCCAAAGAAAATCCGCCTATAGGCGAAACTTGAAATGAGGGATGCCCAGCGGGTCTGGGTAAGTAACTAGTCTGATTATATGCAGGGGAATTTTTATTTAATTCAAAAAGATGAGCTCGACTACTCCAATTCAAAACCATTGCAGATTTACCATGGCTGTAATATTCAACACACTCATCATTAGAATGAGCGGAAATATTTTTAGGTGAATATGAAGTCAATTCCTTAAGCATTTCAGCGGCATGAAATGCTGCTTCAGATAGAAAATTTGCTTTTAAAGATATCTTTTCTAAGTCAAGATCATAAATGTTATCTCCAATATATCTTAAGTTGATATAGGGTTTACCAAAGTTAGCCATCGCTAAAATAAAACTAGTAGCTAGAGGTTGACCTTTTCTAGCAGGCCAAGAAATGGGACTCTCAATTTCATTAGCACCTTTGAGAATTTTACAAGCAGAAAATAGTTCTTCATAATTTACTGGAGGCTTTATTCCATACTTTTGGAATAAATCTTTCCTATAAAACAATAAATCAGGAATGGCCTCTATCGGAATTCCAAAAAGTTGTTTTTTGAATGAACTTGATCGAATACCTGAGTAATGAAAGTCATTTAAATTTAAGCCTATTTTCTCAACATGCTGATCTAGGGGGGTTAAACAATTTAAATTTACTAGTTGACCTATCCAGGGAATGTTAAATGCAACAATATCAAATTTAGATTTTAGATTTGATTGAGAGTTCGTAATAATTTTATTTAAAAGTTTTTTTAAATCACTTTCAATCGTTAGTTCAATTTTACAATCAAAAATGTATTCAAAGAAATCTAAATTTTTATTTATTACTTTAAAGGTAGGATTGTCATTTGATAAAAATCGAATTCTTTTAAATTTTTTACTTTGATTTGTAATTACAGTTGGTGCAGGAATTATATTTCCTAGAGATAAAGAAGTTCCAAAATAAAAATTATTATCGATACCACCAAATCCAAGTTGGGATGCAAATTCATTTTTGATGAGTAAAAGGTATTCTGTAAATTCTTTAATCAAATCACCACTCGGATGTATTGAAAAAGATTTTCCAGATTTTGTCTTAGATCTTTTAATTAGTTTTTTTTCTTTGATTAATTTATTTACTTTTCTTAAACCTGTTGCAAAAGGTAAGCCTGATACCTGTATGATGCTGGTTGTGGTACATAATTTGTTTTCAAGATGATTTGAAATGACATAGGAAAATATTCTCCAATCCGCATCAATAGTTTGATTAGAGACAGTTTTATTGAATAAAATTCTTGTTTTACTTACAAACTTTAAAAGAGTTGAAATTTCGTTTCTATTCATGGTTACTGTCTAAGTTAATAGTAATTATCTAAAATATTCAAATTGAATATATTAGTCATTATATCTCTTTTGAAATGATAGATAATTTAGTTATAAGGATATAAGGAGGATATAGATGAACAAACTAATCAAAGTATTAGCTGTTTTGATGTGCTTTTCTTTCGGTTCTGCTAAGGCAGTGGAAATCGTTTCCTTTAACGCGGCGTCTTCTGAGGCTTATGTGGGAGCGTTCGTAAAAGGAATTAAAGCAACAGCTGAGCAATATGGTTATGACATTACTGTTTTTGAAAACAACTATAACCAAGCTGAGCAAAACCAACAAGTTGAACAATACCTATCAAGTGGTGCACTTCCAGATGTATTTATTTGGTGGCCACCTGATGCAGTAGCGGGCTTAGGTTCACTTAGAAAATTAGCAAAAACTGGAGTTCCGGTTTTAAAGATTAATCAATTACCTAACGAACAGGATAAGGCATTTATCTTTGGATATGCTGGACCAGACGATAGCCTTCGTGCTTACAACGCAGGTGAAATGATGGTTAAAGCTATGAAGATGAAACAAGCTGCGGGCGGTGATGGATTTAACGTAATCGCACTATCATACCCACACTCTTATGGTGGATATGGTCTTTCAATTAATGCATTCAAACAAGCTATTGCTGGTACAGATCTAAATTTAATCGGAGATATCGGTGAAGGTTTTGGTCAAGCTAATGGCTATAAGGGTGCAGCAAAATTAATTGCAAAGGTTAAAGATCAGGGTATTCATTTCGTGTACGGAATGGATGATGCGATCCTAACTGGTGGTATTAAAGCTCTTGAAGAAGCTGGTTATAATGTTGATTGGTATGCAGGTACTGGTAAAAGCGGTAGCGTAGATAGCGATGCTGTTATAACTGTAGGTACTGTATGTAATGGTGATAAACAGATGATTACTGATGGTAAGCAATTCGGCACAACTCTTCAATCACCTCTTCATGAAGGTCAGTTAGCTATCGCTCTTGTTAAAGAGTACATGGAAAATGGTGAGTTAGCTCAGTACATTAACTTTACTCCAAACCCTTCAGTGACAGGCGCCACTATGGACTTCACTGCATTAAGAGGATTTGACGGTAAGTTATACGGTATCAATGAGCTTTGCTCAGGTGCTTGGGATTAATTCCTAAAAGCTGACAAATTCATATTTTTTACACACAGGGAAATTTATCCCTGTGTGTAGTTAAGATCTCAAAAAAGGTATAAAATTAAAAGGAATATGGCTTCAAATCCAATCCTCAAAATATCAAAAGTTTCTCGCACCTTTGGCGCTATTCAAGCCCTAAAAGAAGCAAATTTTGAAATCAATGAGGGCGAGATTATGGGTCTTGTTGGGGAGAACGGAGCTGGAAAATCTACTTTAGTTAAAATTATAAGCGGTTTTGATCCTGGCTTTAAAGGCAGTTATCAAATTAATGGGCAAGAAGTAAAATTTGAAACTCCATCTCAAGCGGAGGAGTCCGGTATTGCTATAGCACAACAAGAATTAAGTTTGATACCTAACATGTCGGTGGCTGAAAATATTTTTCTTACGGGCGCTAAAGTCAAAAAGTTTGCTACTTTAAATACATTGGCCAAAATGGCTCGTCCTTATCTTAATGAGGTCGGTTTAACAGATGTTGATCCTACTACAAGAATAAATTTACTTTCTGTCGGTGAGCAGCATTTAGTGGAAGTAGCAAGACTAATTTCAAGAGAAGCAAAAATTTTAATTTTAGACGAGCCTACCGCAGCTTTAGGTGAAGCCGAGAGTCGAAGAATTTTAGAAATGGTTGAGCGCTTAGCTGCAAATGGCAAATCTATTATTTATGTTAGCCATAGACTTGATGAAATTTTTAAAATTACAAAAAGAATTACAATTTTAAGAGATGGAGTCAGTCAAGGTGTTCAGCAGACTAAAGATATTGATGTTAATAAATTAGTAGAGATTATGCTCGGTAGAGAATTAGCAAATATGTTTCCTGCCAAGGCAGATCATATTAGCAATGATCCTAAAATAGAAATTAAAGATTTATGGCCAGATGGAGTTTTGGAACCTGTTAGCTTTTCAGCTTATAAAGGAGAAATACTAGGACTATCTGGTCAGCTTGGAAGTGGGGCTGGTGAAATCTTAGCTTCAATTGCTGGTGCTCTTAAATCACGCTCTGGTTCGTTAACTTTAAATGGTGAAACTTTTTTGCCTAAATCTCCCAGTCAGGCTATTAAGAAAAAAATTGCATATTGTTCTTCTGATAGAAAAAAAGATGGCTTATTTTTGGGTAGGCCCATATTTGAAAATTTAACTTCTCCGGCATTAAGCGCTATTTCTAATTATGGTTTTAATTTTGGAGCTACAGAACAAGACTTCTCCAAGAACTTAGCAAAAGAATTTCTAATCGATGTTAGAAGAATGTTTGATGAATCGGGTCTCTTAAGTGGAGGAAATCAACAAAAAGTAGCACTTGGTAAATGGCTTTCAATCAAACCAGATGTTTTATTGGTAAATGAACCCACCCGAGGGGTAGATGTAGGAGCAAAATCAGAAATTTATCAAAGAATGAGAGACCTTGCTGCAAGAGGAATTACGATAATTTTCGCATCTACTGACATACAAGAAATTACTTATTTACCAGACCGAGTAATCACTTTCTACAGAGGCATGATGATTGATGAACATCGTTTAGAAAATATTCAGACACCGACTATCCTAAAAGAAATTACTGATCCATTTAACGAGACAAATTTATGAGCACAGTTATCCAAGAAAGCCAGCAACCAATTTCTGCCAAATTTTTACAATTTTATAAAGATCGAACGCTTTTAGCTATCTTATTATCTCTTTTTGCCGTGATGTTTGTTTATGGAATCTTTTTCACAGATAATTACCTAACTATTACTAACTTTAAGGCAATAATAAGAGATGCTGCTTTATATGGCATTATGGCAATTGGCTTAACATTTGTGACTTTATCGGGAAATTTCTTTTTACTGTCACTCAAAGAAACAGCTTCCATTTGTGGTGTTACCTTTGCAATGGGAATGGCTACTGGATTTGGTTCACCAGACCTAGCAGGAAATTTTATGGTCTCACTTCTAGCAGCTCTAGCTGTGGGAGTTGTGAGTGGAGTTATCCAAGGATATTTTGTTGGAATGGGAGGTAACCCCATTGTTGTTACTCTTGGTGGTGCTGGAATACTATATGGTATAGGCGCATGGTGGAGTGATAATCTTGTTATAAATTTTACAAGACCTCATGATGCTGAGTGGCTAGGAACGGGCTCATTCTTGGGTCTGCCAAGTATTACCTGGTCTTTTATTCTTATTGCTATAGCAGCAGAAATTGTATTGAGACACACTAATTTTGGAAGAAAAGTTTATTTAGTCGGTGCTAATAAGGCAGCAGGAAAAGCTACCGGTCATGAAAATTTCTCAATGGCAATAATTGTATTCACTATTTGTTCTGTTTGCTGTGCATTTGTAGCTGTAGCATTTGTTGCCCAAATGGATAGCGCACAATCAAACTATTTTTCTGCTGAATTTGGTTCTTCTGGTGATATGACAATTTTGGTTATTGCAACAGTCATGGTAGGTGGAAACTCAATCATGGGAGGTTATGGATCTACTTTGAGAACAAGCTTGGGCGCCATATTTATCGCTATGGTAGATAATATGATGGTTTTACAGGGTTTTAATAGTGGTCCTAGAATTGTAGGAGTAGGTTTAATGATTGTATTTAGTATTATTGTATTTGGATTGTTTGCAAAAGGAAGTAGGGCACAGGAATAATGGACAATTTAATGAAAAGAATTACCAAAGACGTTGACTTATCTTTTGCTATTTTATTATCTTTTTGTGTATATGTCTTCTTTGCCATGAACATTGAAGTTTTCTTTAGCCATAACATTTCATTTGCAATTTTAGAGAGATTTGCTGTTTTGGGCCTAGTTGGATTGGCTTTAACTATTTGCATCATTGCTGGAGAAATTGATCTATCAATTGGATCCAATGCAGCGCTTTGTGCCGTTATTGTTGTAAAGCTAACTGACCCTTTAGGAGCTCCCTTGGCTATGTTAATTGGATTATCTGTATCAACTCTTATTGGTGCAACTCAAGGTTTCGTCATAGCTTTTATAAGAATAAGAGCAATCGTTATTACTGTAGGAACATTAATGCTTTTGAGAGGTGTCGCTCTTTTGATAGCAGAGGAGAAAACAGTAATGCTTACTGATTTCAGAGTTCCTGACTTTATTACAACAAAAGTTTTAATGTATTTTTCTCCAGCAAGTCTTACTGTTATTTTCATTTTTATATGTGTGGGTATCTTTATGCGTTATACAAAATATGGTAGAGAGATTTATGCCATTGGCGGAGCCCGTAAAGAAGCTTTAACAGCCGGTATTCCATTAAGACGTCCAATGATTATAGCTTTTGCACTTTCTGGCTTCTGTGCAGGTTTTGCTGGTACTGTTATCGGTTTGAAATCTGGCACAGCTCAAGGCTTGGGTTTACAGTATTTACTTTTGGCTGGAACTGTAGCAGCTTTTGTAGGCGGTGTTAGTATCTTGGGAGGTAAAGGTGGTGTTTTAGGAGCTGCAATTGGAGCTTTGACTGTAAACTTTTTAAATACAGGGCTCGTTTTCTATGCGCTTCAGGTCCATTTCGTTCAATTATTCACTTCAGTACTATTAGTTATTGTCATTGTCTTCCAAACAATGTCTCGAATATTTGACTCACGGCAAGCTAGGAAAAGTCTGCTAGAAACTATTGATGAACGAAAAACAGCATTGCTTGAAAAGAAGAGAACTGTCTTAGGTAAATAATATTCATTTTGAATATATTCAATATCTACCTTTTTTAACTATATTATTATAATAAGTATGTATTTGGAGGATACTCATGGATAAGGAAAGACTTAAGGGAAAAAACGTTTTAATTACTGGAGCTGCCCAAGGAATGGGAGCAGCAATCGCTGAACATTATTGTGCCCAAGGTGCAAAAGTTTGTATTACAGACGTTAATTTAGATGGATGCAAAGAGGTAGAGGAGAGAATTCGCTCTGCCGGTGGAGAGGCTATTTCTTGCAAATTAGACGTTAGAAAAAGAGAAGATCATGTTGCTGCTGTTCATGCTACCGTAGAAGCCTTTGGTAGCTTAAATGTTTCTCTGAATAACGCAGGCGTGAATAAACCTCTATGGTTTATGGATGTCACTGAAGAAAATTATGATTTTATTTTTGATATTAATGTTCGAGGTGCTTGGCTTGGTATGCAAGAGCAAGCTCGTCAAATGATTAAACAAGGAAAACAAAAAGAACCTTATAAAATACTTCATGTTGCTTCAATTTTATCTCGTGAAACTTTTGATGATGTTGTCATTTATGGTGCGAGCAAACATGCGGTAGCTGGATTGATAAAAGGTGGTGCTAAAGGTTTAGCTGAATATGGAATTAATGTAAATGGATATGGTCCAGGAGTTGTTCGAACTGAAATGTGGGAACAGCTAGACAAAGAACTGGTTGCTATGGGTAAATTTAAAAATCACGGTGAGTCCATGGACTCGATTGCTGAGAATATGATTTTAATGAAAAGATACTCTTATCCAGAGGATATCGTTGGTACAGCATCATTTTTAGCCTCTGGCGAGTCTGATTATATGACTGGGCAAATTTTAATGATTGATGGAGGAATGGTCATTCAATAAATGTCTGAACCTAAAATTATAAAACCAGAGGACATTAATCCTAATTATCAATGGCATCGTCGAGTTCCCTCGCATGGAACGATGAATGTTGATTACGAGGAAAGAATTAATTTCCAGAGGCTCCATAAATACAGACTGGGTAGAGCTAAACAAGCCCTAAATAATTCTCAAGCAGGTTCCCTCCTTTGTTTTGATAATAACAATATCCGATATCTCACAAGCACAGTAATTGGCGAGTGGTCTAGAGATAAAATCGCTCGATACTCACTATTACCCCAAGGTCATGACCCTGTCTTGTGGGATTTTGGATCTGCAGCAAAACATCATCAAATCTTTTCACCTTGGCTACCTGAAGAAAATTGGAAAGCTGGAATGGTAGGTTTGAGAGGTACAGTCCATCCTGATGCAGGTCTTATGAAGCGTGCTGCCCGAGAAATCAAGTCAATGTTGGAAGAAAAAGGCCTTGCAAATGAACCCGTTGGAGTAGATTTGGTTGAACCTTCAATGATGTTTGCTCTTCAGGCTGAGGGTTTAAAGATTATCGATGGACAACAAATTTTATTAGAAGCTAGAGAAATCAAATCTCAAGATGAATTAATGTTATTAAATCAAGCAGCTTCTATGGTCGATGCTACTTATCACCAAATTTATGAAACAATGAAGCCTGGTGTGAGTGAGGCTCAAATTGTAGCTAATGCAAATAAGCTTCTCTATGAACTTGGATCAGATGATGTGGAAGCTATAAATGCAATTTCTGGTGAGCGATGTAACCCTCATCCTCATAATTTCACTGATCGAACTTTCAGACCCGGAGACCAAGCTTTCTTTGATATTTTACAATCTTATATGGGATACCGTACATGTTATTATAGAACATTTAATATAGGCCGAGCCTCGGATGTTCAAAATGATGCATACAAACAATGTCGAGAGTGGCTAGACAAGGCAATTGAACTTGTAAAGCCAGGTGCATCAACAGATAAAATTGCATCGGTATGGCCCAAAGCAGAGGAGTTTGGTTTTGCTAATGAGATGGATGCATTCGCACTTCAGTTTGGGCACGGTTTGGGTTTAGCAATTCATGAAAGACCTATTATTAGTCGATTAGTTTCAATGGACTCTCCAACAGAAATTAAAGAGGGTATGGTTTTTGCTTTAGAGACTTACTGTCCTGCAAAGGATGGTTATTCTGCTGCAAGAATTGAAGAGGAGCTAATTGTGACTGATAAGGGATGTCAAGTCATCTCTTTATTCCCCGCTGAAGAACTTCCAATCGCAAACAAATATTAATGGTTGATATTACTAATGATGATATTGGAGAGAGTAATCGGTTAGCACTTTGGGAGATGATGCTCAAATTGAGACTCGTCGAGAAAAAAGCTTATGATTTATTTCTTCAAAATCTCATTAAAGGAACTAGTCACCTAGCTCTTGGTCAAGAGGCTATTGCTGGAGCTTTTGGAGTGTCTCTTCAAGAGGGTGATTATACTTTTTGCACTTATCGTGGCCATGCTCACACTTTAGCAAGAGGCTCTTCTATTGAAGGAGTTTTAGGCGAATTAATGGGCAGACAATGTGGCCTTATGAAGGGTAAGGGTGGTTCTATGCATTTAACTGATGTTGATAAAGGTGTCATGGGTTCTTACGCAATCATTGGCGCACATTTAACTATAGCAAATGGAACTGCTCTAGCATCGAAATATAATAATACTAAAGAAGTTAGTGTGTGTTTTTTTGGAGATGGTACTACAAATATAGGCGCTTTTCATGAAGCCTTAAATATGGCTCAAATATGGAAACTACCTATCGTTTTTGTTTGTGAGAATAATCTTTATATGGAGTATACGCCTATTGGAGAAGTCACCGCGGTTGAAAACCCTGCTGCTGACAGAGCCTCTGCCTACAATATGGAGAAAATCATCGTTGATGGGAATGATGCAGATGAGATGTATCGAACTGCTCAAGCTGCTATCAAAAAAGCAAGAGATGGTGACGGACCTAGTTTAATTGAGGCTAAAACATATAGACATAGTGGTCACTCACGCGCAGATCCAGGAAAGTACCGACCTGATGAAGAAGTCAAAGATTGGATGGAGAACAAAGACCCTATTACTAATTATAGAAAAAGACTTTTAGAATTTAATATTGATGAAGAGATTATCTCCGAGATTGAAAATAAAGTTAAGGAACAAGTGGAAGAAGCTACTGAAATTTCTAAAGCATCGGCTATACCAGATGTTAAAGAAATTTTTACAGATGTTTGGGCTGATGGAGGCTACAAATGGCACAATTAACATATCGAGAGAGTGTTTCGCTAGCCATTGCACAAGCTATGAGAAAAGATCCTAAGGTATTTTTCATTGGTGAAGATGTAGGTGCTGCAGGGGGAGTATTTAAAGCTACAGTGGGACTTCTCGATGAATTTGGAAAAGATCGAGTGATGGATACTCCTATATCTGAACAAGCTATTTTAGGAGCAGCTATGGGAGCAGCTATGGCTGGTCTTAGACCTATTGCAGAAATTATGTTTTCAGATTTTTTGGCCGTATGTTGGGATATTGTTGCTAATCAAATTGCTAAAACTCGATACATGTCTGATGGGCAAATAAACATTCCTTTAGTTATTCGAACAGCAAATGGAGGTGGTTCTAAGTTTGGAGCCCAACATTCTCAAAGCTTAGAAAACTGGTCGATGATGATTCCAGGATTAAAAGTTGTTGCTCCAAGTTCACCCGGAGATGTGTTAGGATTAATGAACAGCGCAGTAAATGATCCTGATCCTGTAATTTTTTATGAGCATAAATCTCTTTATGCGTCCAAAGAGGAATTAGAGTCTACAGAATTATCAATCCCATTAGGACAATCTAATATTCTTCATGAAGGTAGTGATATCACTATAATTGGTCTTGCTTTGATGGCTCAAAGAGCAAAAAAGGCAGCAATAGAATTAAAAGAAAAACACAATATTAACGCTAAAGTTATTGATTTGAGAACTTTGGTGCCATTAGATCTTCAATCAATTAAAAGCGCAATTAATGAAACTGGTCTTGCCATGACTGTAGAGGAAAATCCACGATTATGTGGATGGGGTGCGGAAATTTCATCTTTAATTACTGAACATTGCTTTAATAACTTAAAAGGACCAGTTACTAGATTAACTACACCACATGTACCGCTACCAAGCGCTGATATATTAGAAGACAATACAATTCCATCAGTTGATGTGATAGTTCAAGAAGTTATAAAAAAAGTTAAAGGAGAATAGTATGGAAATAATAATGCCAACATTAGGAGAAACTGTTGATGAAGGAAAAGTGATTAAATGGTTAAAAAACGTTGGGGACGAAATTAAAGAGGGTGATATCTTATGTGAGGTCGAGACTGATAAGACAGCCGCTGAAATACCATCTACTGTAAATGGCACACTCACAGAAATCACAGCGCCTGAGGGTCAGACTGTCCCGGTTGGAGGTAAAATAGCCACAGTAGAATAGTTCTCATAAAATTGTTATAAAATAAATTATGAAAATATCTGAGTCGAAATTTTATCGTGATAAATGTTATATAAACGGTGAGTGGGTCAAAGCAGACTCTGGTGAAACTATCAGTGTTAATAATCCTGCTACTTTGAACGAAATTGGAACAGTTCCTAAATGTGGCACTAATGAAACAAAGCGAGCAATAGAAGTAGCAAATGCCGCTTGGCCTGAGTGGAGAGCCAAGTCTGCTCGTCAAAGATCTGACATTCTTCGTAAATGGTTTGATCTGATGATTGAAAATAAAGAAGAATTAGCTCAAATGATGACAGTCGAACAAGGCAAGCCTATCAATGAGTCACGTGGTGAAATTGGATATGGTGCATCATTTGTTGAGTGGTTTTCTGAAGAGGCAAAAAGAGTTTATGGAGATACAATTCCTGATCCAATGACCGATCGTAGGATTGTAGTTTTAAAACAACCAGTAGGCGTTGTTGCCTCTATTACCCCTTGGAATTTTCCTAATGCTATGATCACACGTAAATGTGCACCAGCTCTAGCAGTTGGTTGTCCAGTGGTTATCAAACCAGCAAGTCAAACTCCTTTTTCTGCACTTGCTTTAGCCGTACTAGCAGAAGAGGCTGGTTTTCCAAAAGGAATTCTGAATGTAATAACGGGAAAAGCTTCAGAAATTGGTGATGAATTAGCCACAAACCCTATTGTTAGAAAATTATCATTCACTGGATCCACCGAAATTGGAAAAATTTTATTAGAAAAATGTTCTGGAACTGTAAAAAAAGTATCCATGGAACTCGGAGGCCATGCTCCTTTCATTGTATTTGATGATGCAAATATTGATGATGCTGTTGCTGGAGCTATGCAAAGTAAATTCCGTAATACGGGTCAAACCTGTGTCTGTGCAAATAGAGTTTATGTGCAAGAAAAAGTATATGATGAGTTTTGTCAAAAATTTGTTGAGGCAGTGTCTAAGGTAAAAGTAGGCGATGGACTGGACGAAGCTGTAGCATCTGGACCATTAATTGATGAGCATTCTTTAAGTAAAGTGGAAGAACACGTTCAAGATGCAGTGCAAATGGGAGCTAAAGTTGCTATTGGGGGTTCTCGCCATGAGCTTGGTATGAATTTTTACCAGCCCACAATCTTAACTGATGTTACACCTCAAGCTAAGATCACATCTGAGGAAACATTTGGCCCAGTAGCTCCTGTATATAAGTTTAAAGATGAGCAGGAAGTGATCGAGCTTGCCAACAACTCCCCATACGGATTGGCCTCTTATTTTTATTCGAGAGATATTGGAAGAATATGGAGAGTAGCTGAAGCATTAGAATACGGTATGGTAGGGGTGAATACAGGTTTAACCTCGAAAGCCGAAGCACCATTTGGTGGTATCAAAGAGTCCGGTCTAGGACGTGAAGGATCAAAATACGGTATTGACGATTTTATAGAGATTAAGTATGTCAATATGTGCGGTTTAGACAAATAACCCCAAAATTTTATGAATAAAATTTTTAAAGTTGGTTTAATTGGTTGCGGACATATTTCTGAAACCTATTTTCGAGGCCACGAGTATTTTAATAATTTTCAAATCATTAAGTGTGCAGACATTAATTTAGAAAATGCAAAAAAATGTACTGAGACTTATGGAATTGAAGCCTGTTCTGTTGATGAACTATTAAATGATAGTGAAATAGAAATTATCTTAAACTTAACTATTCCTAGGGCTCACTATGAGGTAGCCAAAAAATCCCTAGACCATGGAAAACATGTTTATAGTGAAAAACCCATGGCTGTTAATTTTGTTGAAGGAGAAGAGCTTCTTAATTTAGCAAATTCAAAAGACCTTAGGATAGGTAATGCACCCGATACTTTTCTTGGCGGCGGTATTCAAAAATCTATTGATTTAATTAATCAAGGCAAAATTGGTAATGTGAGATTGGGGAGCGCAATTTTTGCTTATCCCGGCGTTCAATCTTATCATCCCAATCCAGAGCCATGGTTTGCTAACAATGAAGGTGGGCCTGTTATGGATATGGGTCCATATTATTTGACTGCATTAGTTAATTTACTTGGCCCAGCCAAAAGAGTTCATGGTATTTCTACAAAGGTTTTTGAAAAAAGAATAATTGGCATCGGTCCCAAAAAAGATCAAGAATTTACTGTTGAATGTCCGACAAGTTATCTCGTAAATTTAGAGTTTCATAACCAAGCATTAATACAGATTACACTTTCTTTTGATGTAGTAGCTCACCAAAGAAATCATATAGAGCTTTACGGAGACAAAGGATCGATGATTGTACCTGATCCAAATATGTTTGGCGGATCCGTAATGACATGCACAGATGATAATGGTTTATGGGAAGAGCATAAGACAGATGAGCTTCCTCTTGGTAAAATAAACATTACCTCTCATAGTGGTAGAGCGAATGAGTCTCCAACAAATGCAAACTATCGAGGTGTGGGTTTAGCTGAAATGGCTTACGGTATTGAACATGGATTAAAACATCGCTGCAGTGGTGAACTGTCTCTTCATGTATTAGATATCATTAAATCAACGATGAAAGCTGCTGACACACAAACCCCTCAAGATATAAATACTACTTGTCAAAAAGCTGATTTTTTCACTTTAGAAGAAATTCAAAAAATTCTTAAACAGTAGTATTGCCAATTTATATGAGGTAAATTTTTTTGATGAAATTTGATACATCTAAAAAAGTTTTAGTGATTGGCCGAGCTGGGATGGATATCTATCCTGAACCTCCGGGAACCAAAATTGATGATGTTCAAAATTTTTCAACACATCTTGGTGGGTCGGCTGCCAATACTTCTGTCGCATTATCTAAATTAAATGTAGCTTCTGATTTGGTTACATGCGTTTCTGATGATGCTATTGGTAATTATATTTTCAAAAAGCTTGATGATTTTAATATTGGAAATAAATTCTGTAGAATGATTGATAAAAAATTTCAAACTCAGATAGCTATGGTAGAAACTATCTTAGAGAATAATCAATCTATTCTTTATAGAAACAACTCTTGCGATCTACAATTAGATCGTAGTGATATAGATAAAATTAATTTTCAAGAGTATTCATCTGTATTTTTATCTGGAGTAGCTTTATCTTCTAACCCTTCAAGAGACGCAGTATTTTCAGCTGTCGAAAAAGCATCAGCTTTGAAGATTCCTTTGATTATTGATTTAGATTATCGACCTTATAATTGGGAGTCTGATGAAAAAAAATCTGAAGTTTATAAGAAAATAATGAACCAGATGGATATTATTATTGGCAACGACCTAGAGTTTAATATTGCTGATAATTCCAGCGATGGTTTAAACCTAGCTCAAACTTTAATACAAAAAAAACCGTCTATCATCATCTATAAAATGGGAGAACAGGGATCAAAAGTTTATACAAAAGAAGGCGAACAAGATTTTGGCATATATAGCGTTCAAGCAATCAAACCTACTGGTGCGGGCGATGCTTTTAATGGTGGTTTTTTAAGCTCAATGTATCAAGGATTTTCTTTAGAGGACTCTGTCAAACGGGGTTCCGCTAATGCTGCCATTGTAGTTACTAAAGTTGGATGTTCATCTGCCATGCCAAATTTAGAAGAATTAAATCAATTTATAAAAAATAAGGAGGAAATGTAAATGCACATACCGTATTCAGATAATAAAAATCAAGCTTTATTTGAAGAAAATAATAAGACAGTACCCTTAGTATATTTTAATATTGTCAGATTAAACAAGGGCGAAAGCTATAGCTATCAACTTCCAAAACATGAGAGTAGCGTTGTGCCCGCCACTGGTATGATTGAACTTTCTGTAGATGGTAAAATCCTAGGCCAAATTGGAACGAGAAAATCTGACGTATGGGATGGGGAACCAGAGGGTAGTTATATTCCTACCAACGCTGAGTGCATTATTAAATGCCTTTCAGACAACACAGAGATTTTTATTGCAGGAGGTATTTATGAAAAAAAACTTGAACCTTTTTTAGTTCATAAAAATGAAATTGATGTTGTGCAGTATGGTTCAGATGATACTAAAACTCATAGAAAAATTAAGCATATCCTTGGTGCAAAACAACATGAGCAGGTAGGCAGACTACTAGTGAATGAATTGTATACCGTTGGCGCTGGAGGATGGTCAGGCTTTCCACCACATAAACATGATACAGATAATCTACCAGATGAGACTCGTCATGATGAAGTTTATAATTATCGTTTTAAACCTGGTCATGGTTTTGGTGTTCAAGTCATGCAATATGAAGATGACAAAGAGGGTTTCGGTTATCAATTGTTTGATGGTTCAACGATCGCAATTAATAAAGGATATCATCCGTGTGTAGTTGCTCCTGGATATGAAATGTATTACTTTACAATTTTAGTAGGCTTAAGCCAAAGATCACTTGTTCAATATTTTCAAAAAACTCATGCTTATCAAATTGCAACAATACCAGGCATAAAGGATATGATTGCTAAATATAAATAAATGACTGTAGCCACTCTCTCAGACGTTTTAAGTAAAGCAAAAGAAAATAAATATGCAGTTGCCGGTTTAGTTGTTCTAGGTTGGGAGGATGCAAGATGTTATGCTGAGACGGCTGAAGATTTAGGGCTTCCGATTATTCTACAAGCAGGCCCAGGATGCAGAGCTAATACTCCTGTGCCTATTTTAGGTAAAATGTTTCGTTATTTAGCGGAAAAGTCTTCACAGCCAATAGTCTGTCATTTAGATCATGGCTATAGCAAAGAGGAATGCATCGAAGGGATGGAAAGTGGTTTTACCTCAGTGATGTTTGATGGCTCTAAGCTTTCCCTGAGTGAAAATATTGAAAAAACACATGAAATCGCAGAATTAGCTCATAAAAATAATATTTCAGTCGAGGGAGAGATCGGATTTGTTGGATATAATGAAGGCGCCGCTTCACAAAGCACAGATCCTATTGAAGCAAAAGAATTTGCTGATAAATCTAACTGCGATGCCATGGCTATTAGTGCAGGTAATGTCCATCTTCAAACTAATACCTCATCTTCTATTGATACTGATGCTATCGAAAAAATTCAGTCATTAACTTCTATTCCTTTAGTTCTACATGGAAGTAGCGGAATTGACCATACTCTTAGAAGAAAATTGGCTTCTACAACAAATGTTTGTAAATTTAACATAGGTACAGAGCTAAGAAAAACTTTTGGCGATAATTTAAGAAAAAAAATGGATCAAAACCCAAATATTTATGATCGCATTCAACTAATCAATCTTCCATTACAAGAATTAAAGACAGTAACGAAAACTGTAATCGAAAATATTACTAAATTTTAAATCTTTTGATTAAATCTCATACTTTAGAAAATCAATTTCTTAAAATTAAAACTATAAATATTGGAGCTAGCCTCTATGAAGTTATTGATAAAAGAAAAAAGATAAATTTAATTTTAAACTTAGGTAATTATAAAAACTATTTAAAAAATAAACCTTATCTAGGGGCTACTTGTGGAAGATATGCAAATCGAATTAAAAATGCACAGTTTAAAATTGATAAAAAAACTTATCGTCTCTCTAAGAATGAAGGTCAAAATATACTACATGGGGGGCACAAAGGTTTTGACGCAAAAATATGGGATATCAAAACTCAATCCTCAAATAGTATTACCTATGAATATTTATCTCCTCACTTACAGGAGGGTTTTCCAGGAAATATAAAAGTTCTGTGTAAATATCAAATTAATAAAAATTCTTTTAAAATTATTTTTTTAGCAAAAACTGATCATAAATCTCATGTTAATTTAGTGAATCATGCATATTGGAATTTAAATAAATCAAAAAATAGTATATTTGATCATTTCCTCTTAATAAATGCTAATTCATATTTAAAGAATGACTCTTTAAATATTCCTACAGGAGAATACAAAGAAGTTGATAAAACCCCATATGACTTTAAACAATTTCGTCATATTGGTCATCAAATCGAATTGAATAAAAAGGCTTTTGACGAAAACTTTGTTTTAAATAAAAGACAAAAATATGCTGCATGTTTATGGTCTCCCCATAGCAACATTTTATTATCAATCAAAACTAATCAACCTGGTATACAGTTTTATACTGGGCAACATCTCAGATTTAAGTCCTCAAATAAAATGCTAAGTCCTTTTCAAGGTTTATGTTTAGAAACCCAAGCTTTTCCAAATAGTCCAAATAATAAAAATTTTCCTTCTACACTAATCACGCCGAGAAAAAAATATTTTCATGAAGTAAGTTTTTTGATTACTCACCAAAAAATAATCTAGTCTGTTTTTTCTTTAAGCTTTAAATTTAGATTATCGTAAACTAATTGAGGTATATTATAAGCAACGGTATCTAAAAGAGCCATAGTGCTAACTTGTAATTGATTTCCACTTAAGTCTAAGTTAATAAATTTTGAAATTTCTAATTCTTCATTCAAATAATTCCAATCAAAAGTAACATGAATACCTTTGTCAGGAATATCGTATAAAGAAAGATATAAAACTGTACCATTAGTAAATGTATAACGAACTTCTAGGTCTGCAGTAGAAGGTAATTCTTCTGTACTTAAGTAACCATTATGTTGTAAGTCGGTAAGAGAGGTAAATACATCAGGAAGTCTATTCTCACTAATTTCCTTATAGCCTATAGGGAGGTTTTGATGAGAAATTAAATCATCTTGCTTAGATAAATTAACTAACTGATTACTATAAATTTGAACAGACTTTATAGCTTCTACACCAATATTTATTAAATCATTGGGTATCCAGTAAAAGTTAGAAACATCTGTAGTTAAATTAGCTGAAATTAAATAGGACTGGTCTGAGGAAGACTCTTTGATATAAGTTCCTGGGATTTTATAATTAAAATTTCCGATATCGAGAGAATAGAGAATTTCATTTGATTTAGATTTAAGTATTAAAGTTTGCACACTTTCTTTGTCTAGCCCGAGCTTAAAAAAAAGTTCTGGTTTATCTGTTTTCGTGCCGATAACTTTTGCCTCTTTGATTTGGACAAAAAATCTACTCAAGAGCTCTGTATTTGCAGGTAAGTTCATGGCCGTAGTAACTAGCCATTGATCATTAATATCTTTAATAATCGTTGATTCTTCTGAGTTTTTAAATTCTATTGAATTTATTTGGGAGAGGATTTCATCAAAATTAGGCATCAAAGCCTCTTGTTCAATATTTGAGTTATTTGATTTTCCATCGAAATATAGACCAAAAGATATGATAAGAAGACCAGCTGTAAGAGCTAATAAAATTTTAATATTCTTGACTAGTATCATCAACTCTTTCTCTTTCGAATTCCTAACTGATATGGCACAAAAAACATCAGAATAATTAGTAGAATTGGTATTAAGAACGTATTTAAAACATTGATCTTATTTGATAGGGCATCAATATCTTTGTTAAGATTTCTTCTTACTTCTCTTAGTTCTTTTCGAGTTCTTTCCACTTCAAATTGAAAAGCAGCCAATTCTTCCATTTGACTTTCTGATAACTGAACATTTTCATTAACGCGTCCACCTGATAAATTTTTAATTTCTTGCAAGGTTAAATCGAGTTTTTCTTGCAGCTCTTGCTCTTGACCAAGGTATTGTTTTTCAGCTTCAGCTTGAAGTTTTTGTACAACTGTAAATGGTCTGAAAGGCGTTTCTTTATTTCTAAGATCAATAAAATCATCAAAACCTGTCATCACATCCATAATATTTGATACAATAGTTCCATTATCCGATGATTCTTCAATTACAGTGGAGCCTAAAAATTTTTGCACTCTAGCCCAATATGGACTTCTAATAAAATCAGCATCAGAAAAAACAATTACATTTAAATCGTCTTGTGACTGACTAATATGATTAGAGTATTTATTCTCAAAATTTTCAAAATTACTTAAAGCCGTGCCCCCAACTTTAACAGCAAAGTCATAAATAATACCTGTGGGATTAAAGTTGTTAATGATTTCGATCGGATCTTGGACTTCTTGGATTGATAAATCCATTGTTAACTCACTAGAAGAAAGAACACTGGTGTAAGTGGTCTTGCTTTCGTCCTCCAATTTCATTAGACCACCAGGTGAAATGAGTCTAATCAAAGATAGCCCGTTACTGATATCCTCTTGTTGATTGATGAAATCTGTTCGCACCTCTGGCCAATTAAGTTTTAATAGTGTTTGAAGAGAGGTATTGTCGGAAATATTTTGTTGAGTCTGAAGTCGTGTGGCTTGAGCTCCGTCTAAAATTACTCGATCGATATAGTTGATATTTAATGTTTTGAGAACATTATCTAAGGTTGAAGATTTATCAGTATAATCATCCTTTTCAAAGTATGGGTCAACGAAGATAAGTGTTTTGCCACCTCGTAGAATAAATTGTTCAATAGCATACTCCGTAATATCTGAAATTTCTGCTGGATGATAAACAACTAATAAGTCTATATTTTCAAAAATTTCTGCTGTTGGACTTAAATATTCAATTTCGTAATAGTTTCCTAACTGTTCAAATAGTATGTACTCTCCTTGTAATGGGATGTTAGGATTAGGTGATTGAGTTTCTACTTGGGTGAGAATGCCAATTTTTGGTTTTTCTACTCGATTTAACTTATAAACAATATCTGTTAGTTGTTTTTCTAAGCTACCTGCTTTTGATGGATCAAAAAAAGGAATAATTTCTGTATCATCAGTTGTATTTGTGGCGATAAGGCCAAAATAAACATTAGATCCTTCTTGATCTACGGGAAAGCCTTGCACACCAAAGCGTTCGACATAATCTTCTTCATCAGAATAGGGCTCTGGCTCTATAATTTGAAATTCAATTTTACCTTTTGCAAGTCCAACATACCTACTAATAAGACCTTCTATTTGATTTGCGTAATTTTGTATAATGGGAATATTTTTAGAAAGACTTCTACTATAAATAAATTCTATCTTTAATGGTTCCTCAATGTTGGATAAAACATTTTTTGTACCTTTCGATAAAGTAAAGGTTTTTGTTGAGGTAAAATCAATTCCAATATTGAAATTAATCTTATTGATAATGAAATTAAAAGATAAGAATATTAAAATTGTACATACTAAAGAGATTAAGAAGTATTTTTTAATTATAAAATTATTCATTATTCTTTGTTCGCAAATTTAATAAGAGTTAAATAGTTCCATAGGGCCATAAAAGAAATAAAGAACATTAATCCTTTCAAAGAAAAGAACCCAGTTTGAATAGATGAAAAATGAGTCAGAAAACTAAAGCTTGAGATTAATTCAACTAACTCTAGGGGGAAAACTTGAGATATAAAATTAATCATTAAAGGAAAACCGCTGATAGTAAAAACAAAAGAAACCACAATTGAAAGAATGAAAGAAATGATTTGATTATTAGTTAAAGAAGAGAAAAAGACACCCAAAGATACATACGAACCTGCCATTACGATAATACCTAAATATTGACCAAAAATAACGAGATTATCTGGATTTCCTAAGTAATTTACAGTAATCCAAATAGGAAAAGTAAGAATTATTGAAAAAATTACAAAAAGCCAAGTAGCAATAAACTTGCTTAACACAATTTTCCATAAAGCAACTGGTAAAGTCATTAACAGTTCAATAGTTCCTAGACGTTTTTCTTCTGACCAGCTCTTCATGGTAACTGCTGGTATAAAAAAAATAAAAACCCATGGTATAAAACTAAAAAAAGTGGTTAAATCAGCAACACCAGAATTAAAAAAACTTCCAAAATAAAAAGTCAAAGACATGGATGTCATTATAAAAATAGCTGTAAAGATATAAGCCACCGGAGTAATAAAAAATAATTTGAGTTCTCTTTTTATTAAAGAGAGCATTAGCTGATTATCTTTCTAAATTTTTCATCAAGAGACTTACCAATTTTCTTTTTTAGTTTATTTGGAGTTCCTTCAAACTTTTTTCCACCCTGATCTATTATTAAACATTTATTGCATACTTCGGGAACCTCATCGAGAATATGTGTAGAAATAATTATTGCTTTTGTTTTTGATAATTTTTTAATTAGCTTTCTTACTTCAAATTTTTGAAGAGGATCTAACCCATCTGTTGGCTCATCTAAAATTAAAAGTTTAGGATTATGAACAAGTGATTGAGCTATTCCCACTCTTCTTTTGAAACCTTTTGAAAGAGTCTCAATAGGAACATCTTTTACATCTTCAAGTTGTAAATCTTTAATTACTTTTTGGATTTTACTTTTAGCATTTTTGACTTCTCGAACACTGCAAACATAATCAAGATAAAGGGCAGGTGAGAAATCCAAATATAGAGGAACGCCTTCTGGCAAATAGCCAATTTTAGATTTGGCAACAATTGGATCTTCATCAATATCTTTGTTATCAATGAATACTCTTCCCCTGTCTGATTTGAGATAACCAGTAATTACTCTCATAGAGGTAGTTTTGCCCGCACCATTTGGACCTAAAAAACCCATAACATCTCCCACCTTTACTTCAAATGAAAGATTATTTATGACTTGGAAATCGCCAAATTTTTTACTTATTTCCTCAACTCTTAGCATTTCAATATATGTAGTTTATGAAAAGATTTTTTCAATAATTTATATAAATAACATTAGTCAAATGGACCTAATTTGAAGTTTTATAATCATTGTTTTAATAAATCCACATATCTATAATCAATTTTCAAAATGTCAGATTATTTTCAATCAATTGCAAAAGTAGAATTTGAGGGAAAAGATACCCGAAATCCTCTTGCTTTTAAGTATTACAATCCCAAGCAAAAGGTATTGGAAAAAACTATCGAGGATCATCTCAGAATGGCAGTATGCTATTGGCATACTTTTAATTGGCCTGGCAATGATCCCTTTGGAGGTCAAACATTTCTAAGACCTTGGATGGACCACCAAGATGCAATTCATCAAGCTACTGACAAAATGGAAAACGCTTTTTCTTTTTTTGATAAACTGGATATCCCCTATTTTTGTTTTCATGATGTCGATATTGCTCCAGAAGGGAATAATTTTAATGAGACTGAATTGATACAAAAAAAAATAGTAGATTTAATTTCAAAAAAACTTGAAACATCAAAAGTTAAGTTGCTATGGGGGACAGCTAATTTATTTAGTCACAGAAGATATATGGCTGGTGCCGCTACAAACCCTAATCCAGAAATTTTTCAATACGCAGCAGCTCAAGTAAAAATGTGTATCGAAAATACGCATTACTTAGGTGGCCAAAATTATGTTCTATGGGGAGGCCGCGAGGGTTATGAGACTATTTTAAATACCAACATGAAACAGGAGTTTGATCAATTAGGTCGTTTTTTGAGTCTGGTAGCAGAACATAAACATAAAATTGGATTTAAAGGCAATCTTCTAATTGAACCTAAACCTCACGAACCAACTAAGCATCAATACGATTTTGACTCTGCTAATGTTTTTGCTTTTCTTCAAAAATATGGATTAGAAAAAGAATTCAAACTTAACATCGAAGTCAATCATGCCATTTTGGCAAAACATTCCTTTGAGCATGAGATCGCATACGCCTTAGCTAATGATATTTTTGGAAGTATAGATATCAATAGAGGAGATTATTTAGTTGGTTGGGATACTGATCAATTTCCGAATAATACTGAAGAGCTTTTGTTACCTTTTTACTATCTTTTCAAAAATCAGGGATTAGGGAGTGGTGGTTTAAATATGGACGCTAAAATAAGGCGTCAATCAATAGATCCAGAGGATTTGTTTTATGCCCATATAGGCGCGATGGATACATGTGCTAGAACACTCCTTGCAGTAGAGAGAATGATCAATGATGGTTCTTATGAGGATTTTTTGCAAAAAAGATATGAAAATTGGACCCATGATAAAGAGTTAATGAGCTCTACTTCTTTAGAAGGTATTTATGAAAAAGTTAAATCAGAGAATATAAATCCCCAACCACAGTCTGGGAGACAAGAGTACCTTGAAAATTTATTAAATTCTTTTATCGAATAATAAATGACAGTAAAAAAATTTTTATTTGACCTAGGTAATGTTTTTTTTGATTGGAATCCAGAGAGAATACTAAAACCAATATTTAACAACGATGAAAGAATGAATTTTTTCATCAATAATATTTCTTTCCCTTTATTAGATACTCGATGTGATGCTGGTATAACTATCGAAGTTGCCGTAAATGATGCAATCAAAAAATTTCCTGAATTTGAAAAAGAAATTAAACTTTATTACCCAAACCATGGAAATATGGTTGGTGGCTTCTTTCAAAAAACAGTAGATGTTTTTTATAAAATCAAAGAACTTAACCATCCCTGTTATGTTTTATCTAATTGGTCAGCTGAGACATATGAAGGAATGGAAGAAACATACCCATTTTTAAAAGATTTTGATGGCAAAATAATTTCAGGAAGAGATTTTTTGATTAAGCCTGATCCAGCAATTTATGAATTAGCTATCAGTCGTTTTGATTTAATACCTCAAGAGACCTTATTTATTGATGACCGACTTGATAATATTGAAGCTGCACAAAAATTAAATTTCCAAACTATTCATCTAACAAACCCTTCTTTAATTAAAGAGTTAATTGATCCTTACATTCGTTAGTGTTTAAATTAGAAAATAAACTTGGACTAGGTCTGGCAGCATTAGGTAGACCAGGCTATATCAACCTTGGTCATCATCAAAGTATTGGAGATGACAAATCGAAGGACAATATGAGAAATAAATGTCATGAAGTCCTCGATTTTGCTTATAAAAAAGATATTCGTTATTTTGATGTAGCAAGGGTTTATGGTGAGTCAGAGGAATTCTTATCATCTTGGATTAGAAAACAAAATCAATTTGCTGGGTTTGTTGGCTCTAAATGGGGCTATGAGTATTTAGCAGAGTGGAATGTGGAGACTGACCAGCATGAACGCAAAGATCACTCGCATTCTTTTTTGAAAAAACAATGGGTAGAGACAAGAATGAATCTTGGAAAAAGCATTGATCTATATCAAATACACTCGGTAACTCCTGAAAGTAGTGTTTTAACTGATAAAGATGTAATTCAAGAACTTCACACCATTAAAAAAGGTGGGGTGGATATAGGTATTTCCACCAGTGGGCCTCAACAAAAAGAAACAATTACAGACTTATTAGATATTAATAAGTCTGAAAAATTATTTACTTTTATTCAATGTACAATCAATATTTTTGAACAATCGTGCATTGAAATTTTAAAGAAGGCATCAGAACAAGGAATAAATGTGATTGCTAAAGAAATATTTGCGAACGGTAGATTGACAAATTTAAATAATAATCTTCATCAGGAAAATTTTATTAAAATAACCAAAGTAGCCTCAAATCTAAATATAACAATTGAAGATCTAGCTTTGATTTGGGTTTATCAATTACCATTCGTCAAAATAGTTTTGACGGGAGCTTCGACGATTGATCAATTAGATAGAAATTTAAATTCTCTCAATCTAATTGATATTGAACTTCCTTCTCTTAATAATTATAGATTATCCCAAGTAGATTATTGGAATACTAGAAAGACCTTATCTTGGAATTAATTAAAAATTTACCCAAGAGGAATTAGATGCATTCGAAGCAATTGATCTTTCAATAAATCTTATACCCTCTAATCCATCTTCAACTTTAGGAAATAGGTATTTTTTAGGATCATAATTCCCATTATTGAAATCAATGATAGCATCTGCAACTTCTGTATAGATATTTGCAAATCCCTCTAAGTATCCTTCAGGGTGTCCAGGCGGAATTCTTGATACATCGTTAGCTAATTGTAATGAGCCAGCCCCTCCACGAGTAATTTTTCTTTTTGCCTCACCAAAGGGGGTGTAATAAAGATAGTTTGGGTCCTCTTGACACCACTCTAGGCCCCCTTTGTCTCCATATATTCTAATCATTAAATGATTTTCATTTCCTGGCGCTACTTGAGAAGACCAAATCGTTCCTTTAGCACCCCCTTGGAAGCGAATTGAAATTTGAGCATTGTCATCTAACTGTCTTCCAGAAACAAAGCTTGTTAATTCGGCATTGATCTCATGAGGTTCTAATCCTGTGATAAAACGAATAAGATTAAAAGCATGGGTTCCAATATCACCAATGCAACCCCCACCTCCTGATTGTGCAGGATCAGTTCGCCATGAGGCTTGCTTGTTACCTCCGCTATCATTTTTGTTTTCAAGATCTTCTGTAAGCCAATCTTGTGCATATTCTGCCTGAATAACCCTTATGTTACCAATGTCACCATTTTCGCACATGGCTTTTGCGTTTCTGACCATCGGATAACCTGTGTAATTATGTGTTAAAGCAAAAAGAATATTATTACTTTGGGATGCTTGAACTAATTCCTCGCATTGTTTCAAATTCATAGCTAGCGGTTTATCACAAATAATATGAAAACCTTTATTCATAAATTCCATGGCAATAGGGTGATGCATATGATTGGGTGTTACAATAGCGACTGCATCAATTTTATCTTCTCGTTGACTTTCTTTTTCAGCCATTTCTTGAAAATTTTGGTAATTACGATTATCAGTTATACCAAGCCCTTTACCTGAGGCGAGGGCACTTTCAGGATTAGAAGAAAAAGCACCTGCAACTAATTCATATCGATCGTCAATTCGTGATGCAATACGATGAACTGCTCCAATAAAAGCGCCTTGGCCTCCGCCGACCATACCTAATTTAATTTTTTGACCCATTGAACTAAATTCCTAACATCTTTTTATTAGCCGCATCATCTGCACCAGAGTCTGCAAAATCATCAAAAGCTTTTTCAGTTTCTCTAATAATGTGTCTTTTAATAAATTCTGATCCCTCGCGAGCACCATCTTCAGGATGTTTTAAAGCACACTCCCACTCTAAAACAGCCCATCCTTCAAAGCCGTAAGTAGTAAGCTTAGAAAAAATAGATTTAAAATCTACTTGCCCATCACCAAGAGATCTAAATCTTCCAGCACGTTCTTTCCAAGATTGGAAACCACCATAAACACCTTGTTTTCCAGAAGGGTTTAACTCTGCATCTTTAACGTGAAACATTTTTATTTTTTCGTGATAGATATCGATGTTCTGTAGATAATCTAAATGTTGAAGCACATAATGACTTGGATCATAGAGCATATTACATCTCGTATGATTACCAACTCTATCTAAAAACATCTCAAAGGTGATGCCATCATGAAGATCTTCGCCTGGATGAATTTCATAACATAAGTTTATCCCACACTGATCAAATTTATTTAGAATTGGTTTCCATCTATTCGCTAGTTCGTCAAAAGCAGTTTCAACTAATCCAGCTGGTCTTTGAGGCCATGGGTAAACATAAGGCCATGCCAATGCTCCAGAGAAAGTTACATGTTCAGTCAGACCCAAATTCTGAGAGGCGTCGGCAGCCATCATTAATTGATTTACAGCCCATTCTTGTCTTGCTTTAGCATTTCCTCTTACTTCTGGTGCAGCAAAACCATCAAAAGCTACATCATAAGCAGGATGCACAGCAACTAATTGCCCTTGAAGATGAGTTGATAATTCTGTTAAAGATAATCCATAAGAGGACAAAGTTCCTTTGACCTCATCACAATAGTCTTTGCTCTCTGATGCTTTTTTTAAATCAAAAAGTCGGGCATCCCAGCTTGGAATTTGAACACCAATATATCCAAGTTCACTTGCCCATTTTGAAATATTTTCTAGATTGTTAAATGGTGCCTCATCACCAGCAAACTGTGCTAAAAATATAGCAGGTCCTTTTATAGACATCTTAATTTTCCCCCAAAAAGCTATCTTATTATAGAGTTTTTAAAAAATGAAAACATTTTTAATCATGTATTTTTTTCATATTTAAAGCTATTTATTGGCGATTTTTTTTTGAAATTGTATAATGTATCAAAGTTAATCATCTATAAGGAGGAATTGATGAGAAAAATACTATCTGTATTTTTAGTCCCTGTTTTCACCTTACTTTTTACATTTAATGCTAAAGCTGAGTCTTTGACTCTTGGTTGGGCCGCTTGGGATCCAGCTAACGCTTTACAAGAATTAAGTAAAGAGTTCACAGCTGAAACTGGGGTTGAAATGAACTTTGAGTTTGTGCCATGGCCAAACTTTGCTGACAGAATGTTAAATGAACTTAACAACCAAGGTAAGACATTTGACTTATTAATTGGAGACTCACAGTGGATTGGTGCTGGAGCAACATACGGTCACTATGTAAAACTTAATGACTTTTTTGATGCTAACGGTATTTCAATGGACGACTTTAATCCTGCTACTGTGTATGCTTATTCTACTTGGCCAAAAGGTACCCCAAACTACTATGCGCTTCCAGCGATGGGTGATGCTTTAGCTTGGGCATATAGAAAAGACTGGTTTGATAGACCAGAACTTCAGTCTGAATTTAAATCAAAACATGGTTATGACTTAGGCGTACCAAAGACTTGGGACGAGCTATATGACATGTGTACTTTCTTCCAAGGAAGAGAAATTGACGGCGTTGTAAGATACGGTGCTGCGATTAATACTGAGCGTGGTTCTGAAGGTATTACCATGGGTGTAACAGCAGCAATGTATGCTTGGGGTATGGAATACGAAGATCCAAATAACCCTTACTCAATGGACGGTTACTTTAACTCTGCAGCAGCAGCTGAAGCAGTTGAGTTCTACAAAAAGATGTACGATGATTGTGCACCTCCAGGACACTCAGACGCTTACATGGTAGCTAACCTAGACGCTTATAAGTCTGGACAGGTTGCTTTCCAAATGAACTGGTATGCATTCTGGCCTGGTGTTGCTAAAGAAGATAGTGACGGTCGTGAGTCAGGATTCTTTGCTAACCCTTGTCAAAATGTATGTGCTGCTACTCTTGGTGGTCAAGGTATCTCTGTTGTGAGCTATTCTGATAAACAAGACCTAGCACTTGAGTACATGAAATGGTTTGCAAGACCTGATATTCAACAAAAATGGTGGGATTTAGGTGGTTATTCATGTCATATGGACGTGCTTGGATCTCCAGATTTTGTTGACTCCGCTGTCTATGCTCAAGGTTTCTTAGACTCAATGGGCATCGTTAAAGACTTCTGGCAGGAGCCTACTTTCGTTGAATTAATGCTTCCAATGCAGGAGCGAATTCATGACTATGTAGTTAACGGCAAAGGTTCTGCTCAAGATGCTCTCGATAAAATCATCGAGGATTGGGAAGAAGTCTTCGAAGCTGACGGAAAAATATAAAATATAAAACCTATGGGTGGGGCTCAATTCCCACCCATCTATATTTTCTTTAATGAAAACTGCAGTAAAAAAATTTAAAGGATTATCGGATAAGGCAATCGCTTGGATATTCATTACTCCTACTCTAATTTTATTACTTGCAATTAATATTTATCCTCTGGTCTACGCGATCAGAATGTCGTTTACCAATTTTTATGCTAATAAAATTGGAAGAGAGCCTAAGTTTGTAGGTTTAAAAAATTACAAAAAAATTCTTGGTAAAGAAGAGATATGGGAAAAAATGCAAATCACAGCCCACTTTGTCTGTTGGACTCTTATATTACAGGCATTGATTGGTTTGGGCTTAGCTCTTCTTTTAA
>CABZXY010000001.1 GCA_902529795.1 uncultured Alphaproteobacteria bacterium | reverse complement strand
AACTGCTCCGACTGCATGAGCATAAGAAGGTTCCTCTTGGTTCGTCGGACCACTTTGTTTTTGTACGTGGGCCTCCCACTCTGCTCGCTCTTTGATTGATCGTTCATACCAACTATCAGGCGCTTTCCAATCACCAAGAGCTTCTGATAATTGCTGTAATCCAACCTTGGCATCAGCTATAACTGGGGTTGCTAAATGTTTGGTAGTATCAAAACGGGCTGTGTTTAATGAAACTAAGTGGAAACTATCACTTTCAAAATTAGCCCACGATCCAGTTGTAAAATCAGCTAATTTTGTACCAATAGCAAGTGCGAGATCAGTATCCTTAGAGAGATTATTTGCAGATCTTTCACCTAAACCTCCAATACCGCCGATATAATAAGGGTCATCTTTCGTCATACATCCAATCCCCATGGCAGTTGCCGTAACAGGGATGTTATGTTTTTTAGCAAATTGAGATAGTTCTGCTTCTGCTTCAGAATATAAAACCCCTCCACCTGAGATAATAATAGGCTGTTTTGAAGATTTTATTTTTTCTACAGCAGTTTTTATTTGACTTGGATCAGGATGTATTCTTCTAATTTCATGAACTCTCTCCTCAAAAAAAGCTTCAGGATAATCAAAAGACTCTCCTTGGACATCTTGAGAAATAGCAATCGTCGCGGGACCACAATCTGCGGGATCTAACATGATTTGTATGGCTTGAGGAAGAGAGTTTAAAATTTGTTCAGGGCGCGTAATTCGATCAAAAAATCTTGATACAGGTTTAAAGGCATCATTTTGATTTTCCACAGGGGAGTTAAAATTTTCAACTTGTTGTAAAACAGGATCAGGAAAGCGAGAAGCAAAAACATCACCAGGCAATAAAAGTAATGGTAAACGGTTACTCAATGCAACTCCTGCAGCAGTGACCATATTCATAGCGCCTGGTCCTGAAGAAGAGGTAGCAATAAAAATTTGTTTACGGCGCATCGCACGGGCATAGCCGATTCCTGATAAGGCCATGCTTTGCTCATGATGACCTCGATAACCTGGAAGATCAGACTGGAACTCTTCCATTGCTTGTCCTAAACAGGCAACGTTTCCGTGTCCATAAATAGCAAAGGCTCCTGGGAATAATGGAACTTTTTTTCCATCAATGATGGTTTTTTGAGCAATTAAAAATTTAAAGAGCGCATGAGCGCAAGATAGTTTAATAGTTTTCATTATTCCTCCACTTAATCAGTTGTGTATCTTACATAATCTCTTGAAGATTTGAATGAAAAATCGTTTGAAAATAATGACTTTTTTTCATACTTTGATAATTCGATGAAAATAGGAATAGTAGGACACATTCATGAACTAGGCTGGGAGGTTCTTCAGTCTCAAGGTCATACTATTATTGAAGTAAAAGATACTAGCGTAGACTCTCTAAAAAATGAGCTTGCTGAAGTTTCGGGAATAGTCCTTCGAACTGCACAAATGCCCAATGAAGTCATTGATGCCTGTCCTCATCTTCAAATTATTGGTCGTCATGGTGTAGGCTATGACAATGTCGATTTAAATTATTTGAATGAAAAAAAGATAGCTCTTGGTGTCACTGGTACAGCTAATGCTGTAAGTGTGGCAGAACATGTGATGACATTTTTTTTACAACTCACAAAAAATATTCAACTCTCTGATGATTTAACGCGCAAAGGTGGATTTCAAGATAAAGGAAATTTGCCTACTTTTTTTGAATTATACCAAAAAAATGTTCTTATTTTAGGTTTTGGAAGAATAGGTCAAGCAGTTGCGAAACGTTGTCTTGGCTTTGAGATGAATGTTTATGTTTATGACCCTTATGTCAATGATGAAAAAGTAAAAGAGTTAGGCTGTCATTCTATTTCAAAAGATGAAGGTATTAAAATTGCTGATTTTATCAGTGTCCACCTACCTTTAAGTGGTGATACAAGAAATTTTATTAATGCTAAAAGTTTTCAAGAAATGAAAAAGAGTTGTGTTGTTGTAAATACGGCTAGAGGAGGAATAATTAATGAGAATGACCTCTTTATGGCACTTCATAAAAAAAAAATTCGAGCAGCCGGACTTGATGTTTTTGAACAAGAACCACCTTCAACAGATCATCAATTATTTAAATTATCAAATGTTCTCCTCACACCTCATAATGCTGCATTGACTTTGGAATGCCGAAAAAGAATGGCAATAGAAGTTTGTGAAACTGTCTCTTTTTTCCTGAAAAATAAAGAGAAATTAAATATTCAAAATATAATCAATAGAAAAGAACTGGGAATTTAATTTCTTTTCATAAACTTTAAAAAGAGTTAATTTATAAAATGTTTGAGAATATTTTTTAAATTAATTTGGTCTCAAAACATAAAGACTACTATCTAATTCATCAGCAATTAAAAATATTTCACCTTTATTATTAATTTCAATATCTCGAACACGACCAATTTCATTTTTAAAAATTAATTCCTCTTTAATAAATTCTTTGTTTTGACGATGAAGCACTGATAAATATTCAAATTTTAAAGATCCTACTAGTAATGAATTTTGCCACTCTGAAAAGGCATTACCTTGATAAAATTTAATTCCCCCTACGCCGATAGAGGGAACCCAAATAAAATCTGGCTTAAGAAATCCTGGCTCCCATGCATTTCCATCTCCAACCTTTGTGCCAGAATAATTAGTACCTCCCCATCCGATTTGTTTCCATCCATAATTTGTGCCAGGTAAGACGGGTCCAATAAAATCTCCTCCTTTAGGCCCATGATTTGAAATAAAAATATCTTTGGTTAAAGGATCTAGGGTCATTCCTTGAGGGTTACGGACACCAATTTGATATATTTCTGGCAGCCAATCTGGGTTATTGATGTAAGGATTATTCTCTGGATTGTTTCCATTTTTATGAATTCTAATAATAGAACCAATAGAGTTGGTTGGATCTTGAGCAATCATTCCTTCTCCTCTCTCACCTATACTGGCATATAGATAATCGTCTTTTATCTCTAATCTTGATCCAAAGTGATAAGGACTATTAATATAAGGAAGGGCTTCATAAATCTTTTTTTCATTAATCAGGGTATCGCCAGATAATTCTGCCTGATAAATCGCCGTGGTATACTTACCATTTTTTTCAACTGAGCAAGTAACCCAAATAACATTTTTATCATTTATTATATCTAGCAGACCCCCTTGACCATATTGAACCGATGGGATGTCATGTTTGATCTGAGTTTGAGTATAGTCTTCTGTGTTTATAAGAAAAATCTCTCCAGATTTTTGGGTGATCAATAATTTATTATTATCTAACCAAGTCATCCCCCATGGCGCATCTAAGTTTACTGGTGTTTTTAAAAGTGTGATACCTGATGCAGGTATATTAATAAAAAAAATACAAAAAAAAGCTAAAAAAAATTTTTTAAATGAGTTTGTTGTCTGCATAAATACAACAGTGCTCTGCTGGAAATTTTAAAAAAACTTTTTCAGATGGCACTTCTTGTTCTCTTTTTACTTTAGCTTTGATACGAATTAAGTCTTGTTGAGCAGTAATGAGCTTATAGTTTCCAAAGTCTTCTACTTCAATTATGTCAGCATGAATAGTATTTGGCCCTGATGACTGTTCAACAGTGATATATTCTGAGCGAATTCCTAATTTTAAATTTGAAGTATTGGTTGAGACTAAATTGGTTTGAACAGAAATATTATTTGATCCGAGAGATACCTGATTAGAGTTATCCGCTTTGCATTCATATAGGTTCATCGCAGGAGAACCAATAAAGTAACCAACAAATGTTGTTTGAGGTTTTTCGAATAAATCTTTAGGAGATCCGGCTTGCACCACTTCTCCTTCATCCATTACAATAATATTATCTGCAAAAGTCATAGCTTCATTTTGATCGTGGGTAACATAAATTAATGTTGTCTTATATTTTGCATTAATCTCTTTGAGTTTACGACGTAATCGAAATTTCAAATCAGGATCAATAACAGTTAAGGGCTCATCCATGAGTATAGCTGCAACATCTTCTCGTACTAATCCTCTTCCTAGTGAAATTAATTGTTTTTGATCTGCAGTCAGGCCTTTGGCTCTATTATTTAAAAAGTCATGTAAATTCAATATTTCTGCAACTTCTTTAACCTTTTTATCAATTTGATCATCGGGAGTCTGACGACACTTAAGAGGAAATGCTAAATTTTCGTACACAGACATAGTTCCATAAATTACGGGGAATTGAAATACTTGTGCAATATTTCTCTCTTCCGTGATAGTACGGGTAACATCTTTTTGATCAAACATTACTTTTCCATGAGAAGGGGTTACCAATCCACTCATAATATTTAGCATTGTTGTTTTGCCACAACCTGAAGGACCTAATAAAGCATAACGCCCACCATCTGCCCATGATAAAGACATTTCTTTGAGGGCGAAAATTGGATTAGGATCATTAGGATTATAGCTATGGGCGATATTATTTAATTCTATTTTGGCCATTATTTTTGATAAGGAGAATAAAGCAATTCTCCCGACTCCTTGAATAGATATATTTTGGACAAATCAAAATTAATTTTTACATTTTCATCAACCTCATAAGATTTTACTTCCTCAATGGTGGCGACACATTTGATATCTTGGTTATGTAAATGAAGGAATGTTTCTGAACCTGATATTTCAGAGATGTCTACTTTAAAGTCAAAACCATTGTTATCCAAATGTAAATCAGTAGCGCGGATACCGACTAAATAATTATCCGAAGACATGGTCTGTAAACTAGAGGGAAGATTAAATTGAATATTATTATTAAGAATTAGTTTATTGTTCTCAATTCTACCAATGTTTAAATTCATAGCAGGGTCATTGGTAATTTCAGCTACTTTTGCATTTGCTGGATTTTCAAAAACTTCTTTAGAAGAACCAGTTTGAAGAATTTTACCCTCATCGATAACAATAATATCACCATTTAGTTGCATTGCTTCTAAAGGATCAGTACTAGCGTAAATAAAAATAGACTGTGATGACTCAGAGCCAGTGAATAATTTTTTAAATTCTTCCCGTAGCCCTTCACGAAGTTTGTAATCTAAGTTAACAAGCGGCTCATCTAATAAAAGAATTTTAGCTTTTTTAGCCAATGATCTTGCTAGAGCCACACGCTGTTGTTGACCACCAGATAATTCTTGGATTTTTCTAGACTCAAAACCTTTTAGACCTACTTTTTGAATTGCGTCGCTGACTTCTTTTTCGATTAAATTTTCTTCCATTTTCCTTTGTTTTAAGGGAAATTCGATATTTTGCTTAACATTTAGGTGCGGGTAATTAATGAATTGCTGATAAACCATTGCCACATTTCTCTCCCAAACAGGTATAGCTAAAAAGTCCTTACCTTCAAACTGAATATTGCCTGAGTCTGGCGTTTGAAGACCAGCAATAGTTTTTAAGAGAGTAGTTTTACCTGAGAGTGTTCTTCCTAAAATAGTATACATTTTTCCAGGCTCGAAATTAAGAGAGATGTCATTGAGATGATATTGATCTGTTGGCTTAAAAATAATATTTCCAAGATTAAGAGACATTTATTTCAAGGCTCCAGTTAAATTACCTTTTGATAAGAAGCGCTCTACAATAAAAGCAACAATAATTAGTGGTGCCACAGATACAAGGGCAGCAGCTGATAAACTCCACCATGGTGTAATTGAAGAGTTAAGAGCAACAATTTTAACAGGAAGAAGCTGCACGTTTGTAAAAGTTAGAATAAATGCAAAGAAAAAATCAATCCAACCAAAAATGATGCAGAAGAGACCGGCAACGATCATTCCTGGAATAGAATTTGGGAGTACTACTTTGAAAAATGCTTGAAAAGGATTACATCCATCAATTAATGCCGTCTCATCAATTTCTTTTGGAACACGGTTGAAAAAATCGACCATAATCCAAACAGCAATTGGCATAAGCAGAACGATGTAAACAAGTATCAAACCGGCCAGACTATCAAGTAATCCAATAGTACTGAGAAAAATAAAAAATGGGATTGAAAGTACGACAGGAGGCATGATTCTCTGTGATATAAAAAAGAAAGTAATGTCGTTATTTTGAACGAAACCTGCTTTAAAAGTATAACGAGATAATGCATAAGCAGCTAAAGTTCCAAGCGCAATACTGATGAAACTTGCTGTAAAGGTAACAAAGATACTGTTAAAGTAAGGGCCGATAATGTTAATTCCACCTTGTGAACCAGGTTTAAACAAAACGCTCCAACCATCCAGCGTGGGCTCAAACTGTAACCATGGGATATAAGTCGCGCCTCCAGTAACAGAGTTAAAGTCTTTAAAAGAAGTAGAAATAGCCCACAGAAAAGGAGCGATTACAAAGCAAGACCAAAGAATAACGCAAAAATATTTTAAAAAGGTATATAATTTGGGCATATTTACTCCTTCATCAACACCTTCGTTAAAACTTTGGCAATAATAGTCAAACTAATGATCATAATAATCAAATAAGTAAAAGACATAGTGGCGGCATACCCCATTTGAAATTCTCTGAGACCTTTAATGAAGATGTAAAAACTTGAGGTTTCTGTTGCGGTTCCTGGGCCTCCACTTGTTAAAACAAATACGGTATCCATAATTTTAGAAGCTTCGATTAAACGTATGATGATAGCTCCAATTGATATTGGTGCCATTAAAGGGAAGGTTACATACATAAACTTCTTAAATGGGCTAGCGCCATCAATGGAGGCGGCCAAAAAAGGTTCTTTTGGTAGGCTCAATAATCCAGCAAGCAGTAGTAAAAACATAAATGAAGTCCATTGCCAAACTTCTACGACAATAATAGATATTTTTGCTAGCCCAGGACTTGATAACCACTGGGGTTGTACTCCAAAAATACTAAGAAAATCATTTAGCGGGCCCAACGACTCGTGAAAAAAGGTTCTCCAAATAACGGTCATGATGACAGGAGTAGTCATCATTGGAATTAAGAAAAGTACGCGAAAAAATCTTTTAAATTTAATATCTTTCCAAACAACATGGGCTAAAAAAAATCCAATAATATATTGAAGAAAAACAGTAGTAATTGCTAAGAAACTTAAACGAAAAAATGACTCCCAAAAACGAGGATCATCAGTAAATAATCTGATGTAATTTTTTATGCCTACAAAATCTAAACCAGGATTATAGCTATTCCAGCCAGACAAACTCAAACGGACTGTAAAAATAATTGGAAAAATTAAAATTCCAATAAGAACAATTAAACCAGGAAGTAAAAATACAAATTTATGTTTAAAGTTCATTAATATTTAAATTATAGCTTAAATTAAAAGTGATCGCCCAAAAAATTGGACGATCACTGAGATTTATGTATTTAAAGTTCGTTATCTTCCATAGCAACACCAACAGCGTAAGCATCTCTTACATTATCAGCGCCAACTCTATCGAGAATTGCAGTCCATTCAGCTGCAACCTCATCAAGAGCTTCTTGAGGAGATAATTGGCCTGCTAACGCTTTTGCAGTTCCTGTCGCTAGAGCACTATTGAACTCAAAAGTACCTGGTACTCTTAGAGGAAATACACGATTAGTGCTTTTTTCCATATCTGCGAGTGTATCAACGTACTCTTGTGCAACTTGTGCGTCCCAACCAATTGCGGTCCATACATCTGCTTTGAAATCCTCTTCCATAAAAGGATTTACACCAAATCGGCCGATGCCAATGTCTGCCTGATGGTTTGCGCCATTAGCAAAGAAACATAGATAATCAAAAGCCATGTCTTTGTTATCAGATTTACCAGCTACACCAACTGCCCATCCCCATACGAAGAAAGGAGCTTGGTTAAAGCCATCTTCCCATGAGTTAGTTTCTCTGTTCCAAACTTTATCAGCACCTGGCAATTGTGCTGCACCCACTTGGTTTTTAATAGCACTGTCATCTTGCATCGCTGCAACGAAAGCATCATCCCATGAGAAGCTAAAGAGTGTTTGACCACCACCGAATGAGTTAATTTCGTCACCAAGGCCGAAGTTAATTCCTCCAGGAGGAACGAAGTTAACAGCTTCAACCCAATCAGTAAGAGCTTCAACGAAACCAGGATTGTTGATGAGTGGTGTCATTGTTTCTAAATCAAAGAAGAAACCACCTGGAGTTCTTGGGTTCTTAGAGTAAGCAGCAGATCGTGAATAGAAAGCAGCATACATAAGGTCATCTTTTTTCATGACCTCAGCTGAACCATATTCAGGCTCTCCATCTCCATCCCAGTCCCAACCATTGAAGTAAGTAGCCATCTCAGCATACTCTTTCCAAGTTTGTGGAACGCGTAATTCATTGCCTGTATCTGCTTTATATTTTGCTTGCATTTCAGGATTATCAATTACATCTTTTCTGTACTTAAGATAGTGTCTATCACCGTCCACAGGGTACTGATACATGGTATCGCCCCAAGAAGCGATCGCAATGTGAGATGCGGTAACATCAGTCATCTGATCAACATACTTTTGTGGAACTGGAGCTAGGTATCTCTTCCAGTCATTGATGAAGTTAGAAAAACCAAAGACGATGTCGTAAGGAGCCTGTCCTGATTGGAAAGGAACCATTGCCTTTGAGTATAGGTCACCAGCAGGAGTATGCGTAACTTCTACTTTTGCACCTGTTAATTTTTCAAACTGCTCTGCGTGAAGGGCAGTTGGCTCGCCCATAACTGGGATCGCGTGAGTGTTTATTGTAAGTGTTCTACCACTATAGTCTTTTTTAGATGTTTCTTCATAAGAACACATCCCAGGAATATCTCCTGTTGCTGCGATATGTGGAAACTGATCGCTCCACTTATCTGCATAAGCTACTTGGCTACCGATCAAGAGAACAGATGCCAGAGTGCTTACGAAGGTTTTAAGTTTCATATAATTCCCTCCCTTATTGCTTCGTTTTTTTTGCCCAGAATTCAATTCTGTAAACAAACTTTTTATGGTACTAAAACGGCTCTTCCTTTAACAAGACCGTTATTAAGATCATGCAGAGCTTTATTGGCTTCGCTCAACTTGTATTCCTGCATGGATAACCTTACTAGGTCTTTATTCGCTAACTCCATTAGCTCATAAAGTTCGGACCATGTACCAATTAAATTTCCTATGATATTTCTTTCAGAAATAATCATATCGACGGATTTGATTTTAATATCTTCTCCGTAACCCACTATGTAATAAGACCCTGTGTTTTTAGTCATACTAAGGCCCATTGAAGTTGAACCTTTTTCTCCCACCATATCGATGACTGCCTCAGCACCAAGACCTTTGGTTAACTCCATAACTCTCTCTACTTCATTGCCATCAATTAAAACACCGTGATCTCCACCAAGAGGCATAGCATGCTTAAGTGCGGTTTCAGATTTTTCTACAATAATTATATTTGCAGCACACATTGCTTTTAAACATTGGATAGCTATGTGGCCCAAACCACCTGCACCTATTACAACACAGTTCTCACCAGGTAGAAGATGTCTTGTTGCTTTTTTTGCAACGCGATATGCTGTTAGACCCGCATCAGAAAATGGTGCGACATCCTTAGGGGTTAATGTGTTCGGAATCTTGATAAGATTTCTAACACTTGTTTTCAATAATTCAGAGTATCCGCCCTCTTTAACATTTAATCCTGGAAAAATTCCGTTCTCGGCGTGAGTATCTAAACCTTTTCTGCAACTTAAACAAGTGCCATTGGTTCCGGAGATAATTGGATGAAGAATAACTGAATCACCTTTTTTAAATCCCTCTACATCACTTCCAACTTCCTCAATCCATCCAGCGTTTTCGTGACCCATTACACATGGTAGAAGTTTATCATCAGGGTCCTGGATATGTCTCCACTCACCTTCAATGACATGTAAATCTGTTCTGCAGACGCCCGCTGCTCCAATTTTGACAATGACGTCAGAAGCTTTTTCAAGTTTTGGGTTTGGAACTTCTTCCTCTTTTACCCAAACGTCCTGCTTCATATCAGGATCGTAACTATGTAATACTTGTGCTTTCATCAATTCCTCCCGAAAGTAGAAATATTTAACTACAAATATTTACCTTCTCCAACGGCCCACGATCGTGAAATTTTATTTTTTTTGTGAAAAACTTAAAAAATTGTTCATTTTTTGAACAATATAAAAGTTGTATATTTATCAATAATTTCATAACTTTTTCCCATGCATTCTTACAGAAGTCTTGTAGAACAGGCCCGCTCTTTGGAAAAAGACAGAGGTATTTCTCTAGATTTCACTGATAAGAACATTGCGGACAGTTGGGTTCGATGTTTCGAACACGGACTTCGACCTAATTCAAACCCAATTGAAAGTGTTCTAAATCAAAAAGAGCTTTGGGAAATAAAAGAGCAATATCAAGGTATTAGAGACTTCATCGTGCCTGAATTAGAATTGCTCTACTCCCAAATTGCTGGATCAAATTTCATGGTGGCTTTCGCTAACAATGATGGTGTCGTCCTAGATACCATTTACGATAATCAATTTTTAAATAGCCAAGCTAGCAAAGTAGTTATTCCTGGCTCAATTTGGCTGGAAAAATATCGAGGAACAAATGGTCTAGGATTAAGCTTACAAACAAAATCACCTACGATTGTTGCTGGAGGTGAACACTTCTTCACAAGCCATGGAGGTCTTTCTTGTTTTGCGAGCCCTATCTTTGATCATAATCAAAATATTATTGGGGTTTTGGATGCTTCAACTGATACAAGCAGTCGACAAGATCATACATTAGCCCTTGTTAAACTTTCAGCAAAGTCTGTTGAACAAAAAGTTTTTCTGGAAAATTTTAAACACACTAATATCTATTCTTTTCATCCACGAAGTGAGTATCTTCATACTAATAGTATTGGATTAATTGCTATAAACGAAGATGGGCAAATCGAAGGGGTTAATTCAAATACAAGAATTATGTTAAGTGGTTTGTACAAAGATGAATCAAAAGATTTTTACAATATCTTCACCACTCCATTTCAAAATGTTGCACATGATATGAATGCAAATAAAACTGTACAAGTAAAAGACTGGCTGGGATCAACTGTATTTATGAAACTTTTTCAAAAGCAAGTAACTAGTACTCCACATAATGAATTAAAAAATACAACTCCTACTTACACAGCTTGTTCAGAATGTTACGATTCAACTTTAAAAGAACAAAAATGCTTACTTATTCAGAAAACATATGATCAATTAGATGGTAAAATTACTGCTGTTTCAAAAACGTTAAATATTTCACGTACTACTGTTTACAAACACATTCAAAAGAAATAATAGATTTGATCTGAAATTCTGTATCCGCGAAGAAGACAGATAAACAGGAGAAATTAATGTCAAAACCCAATATTGCTCAAAAAGGCTCTTATGTTGTCGAAGTCCAAGAGGGCAAAAAGTACTTTTGGTGCGCATGTGGGTTAAGCCAAAAACAACCTTTTTGCGATGGTTCTCATAAGTCAACTGGGTTTTCCTGTATTCCTTACACTGCTGAAGCAACCAAAAAAGTTTATTTTTGTGGATGCAAGCATAGCAATAAAAAACCTCTTTGTGATGGAACACACAATAGGCTCGAAGACTAGTTTATTTTACGCCTAATTTTTCCTGAATGTCTTTAGAGGAAGTCGTATAGCGAAATACATATTTCTTATCATTATGGCAATAATGAAACATTTTCTTTGCAGCGAGTGCCGCTTCATGAAAACCGCTTAAAATTAATTTTAACTTTCCAGGATACGTACAGATATCGCCAACAGCAAAAATTCGAGGAGTTGAAGTTTCAAAGTTTTCTGTGTTTACTGAAATTAAATTATTTTCTAAGTTCAAACCCCAATCAGCAATAGGCCCTAATTCAATTTTTAATCCGAAGAAAGGGAAGATGGCATCAACACCATCAATAACAGTGTCATCATCTAAGGTGATATCCACTTGGCCTTTGCCATTATCAACTATTTGTTTAACAGTACCCATATTAAATTTGACTTTCCCTTGGTCGACTAAGCTCATCACTTTATTCACTGAGTCTTGAACACCTTTAAATTCTTTTCGACGATGAATTAAAGTGATATCAGAGGCGATTTGATGAAAACCCATCACGTAGTCCAAGGCAGAGTCGCCACCCCCAGCAATCAAAATTTTCTTTCCCTCGAAGTCTTTTCTTTTTTTTACAGAATAAAAAATATTTTTATTTTCAAATTCTTCTACATTGGAAACAGGTAATTTTCGTGGAACAAAACTTCCTGAGCCTGCCGCAATTACTAAAGACTTACACTTGATGACAGTGTTCAAATTGGTTGTCACTTCAATATGATCGTCTTGGACATCAATTTTAGCAGTTAATTGATTTAGGTGATATGTGGGTCCAAAGGGTTCTGCTTGGGTGATCAAATCATCTGTTAATTCTTGACCTGTAATGGCAGGGCGTGAGGGAATATCGTATAGATTTTTATCTGGATAAAGCTCAGCACACTGACCACCAATTTTATCTAAATTATCAATTAAGTGGGCCTTCATATCTAAAAGCCCTAATTCAAATACTTGGAATAAACCACAAGGCCCGGCGCCTATGATAACGACGTCTGTTTCGTGCCGATTTCCTGGTTCTACAATATTACTCATGTCTTTATTATATACAATATTTTTATCTCACAGGATTTATGGGATTAATACAAGTTTTCCAATAAATTTTTTCTCTATAAACACTGTTTGAGCCTGATGGATCTCTTTTAAAGGAAATGATTGGGCGACCAAAGGTTTAATTTGTCCCTCTTCAATACAATGAATGACATTTTCGAAGACATATGGGTCATTGACGGTCGAACCAAATAAAGTCAAATCTTTTAAATAAAGGCTCCTTAAATCTAAATCAACAATTGGGCCTGCAATGGCGCCTGAGGTAATATACCTACCACCTGGTCTTAGAATTTCTAATAACTGCGGCCAGCTGGAACCACCAACCACATCAACAACTGCATCAACAGAATTTTCACCTAAAACTTTTACTAAGTCATCATTTCGATTTACTGTTTGATCGGCGCCCAATTCTTTTAAAGTGCTTGCTTTGTCAAGTGCGCACTGAGCGATAATTTTAGCCCCTCTAACTTTGGCTAATTGAATAGCAGCAGAGCCTACTCCTCCTGAAGCCCCAGTGATCAAAATAGTCTCTTTTTGAATATCTCCTCGACAAAGCATCCCTTCCGCTGTTGAATAGGAAATAGGAATAGATGCTAATTCAATATCACTCCAGTCACAATTAATTGGAAAAGACTCCTTTGCTTTAGCCACACAGTATTGAGCAAAACCCCCATCAACCTCTGAGCCCATCGTTTGCATGGCGAGTGGATTTTCTTTGGTTGGAATATTTTGCATTGCGCGAACAATAGTACGAGTTCCAATTCGATCTTGCTCTACACCTTCTCCAACTTGCACAATTATTCCACAAATATCTCCACCTTGAATTCTTGGAAACTTTAATGGAACCCCTGTCCAAGCTGCATCACTATCATCGACTTCGGATAAGCCATCAGAGCCCCCTGCATTTGTATGACTAGTAACCTTTTTGGAATACCAACCAAGTCGAGTATTGATATCAGTATTGTTAATTCCCGCGCCTTTGACTTCAATAAGAACTTCACCTGCTTGAGGAACCGGAACAGGAATATCTTCTTTGTAGACTAATTTTTCTAATCCTCCGTGCCCAGTTAGATAAACACCAGACATTATTTTAGGAATGGCTTCCATAGCAAATTAAATTATCTAGGAGATAAAAGAGATTTAAAAGCTATTTAATATTTTTCTAGCGTACCAATCGTGGAATACGTGAGTGGGTTCGTCCATGATGGGAGAAAACCGACCACCGTCAAAACCCTTGGCATATCTGCCTTTTTGCATACCTTCTACAACAAAAATATCCTCCTCAAATACATTTTTCCAAAGTTTTGCATTTTCTTGACGGGTTTCTTTATATTCATCTGCTAATATAGCTGGATCTGAGTAATATAATTCGATATGTTCGCGAATTTTGTTAGGCGCTAAAGGCTCTATTATAAGGTTAAAAATGTGGTCTTTTTGGACTCCTAAAACCAAATTTGGAAATAAAACTATATACTCCCCTTTTGTGTCCCACTCTGGACCTAAGTTTTTAAAATCAGCAAATTGCTTACCTGTTGTGTACTGAGGTATATACTTGTGACTGATTTGACCCGAGTAATGTCCATACTCCACAATGTTTTCATGATCTTCTAATTTAGAGTAGCTATTTAAACCTGGATGAACCCAAGGCAAATGATAAGACTCTAAATAATTTTCTACAGCTAATTTCCAATTTCCATTTACTTCTAATTTAAAAGAAGAGTCGCTCATATCCGAATACATCGGTTGCTCAAAAACAGACCAACGGTCTAATAAAGGTTGGTGAACTTCTTCAAAAGGAGGGGCCATTCCATCGGGGTTAACGAATATCACATCACGCCAAATATGGGATCGAACTTCAATGAGGGATAGCTCGCTTTTATCAATGCCTGAATGGTAATTATAACCAGGGCCGCCAATATGAGGAGTAGCAACAACTTCACCGGTTTGTTTATAACACCATGAATGATATGGACATCGAATTGCCCCTTTTAAAACTGTTGGCTCTTCAATTAAAATCATTCCACGATGTCGACAAACATTTTGAAAGACTCTGATTTTTTCATCTTGTTTGCTTCGAATGATCAACAATGGGTTATTGAAATAATTTACAGGAAGAGCTGAGCCTGATTGCGGAAGATCTTTAACGAAGCCAACAGCAAACCAACCTTTGTTAAATAGATGTTCGCCTTCCATCTCAAAACACTCTGGTCGAATATAATATTCATTCGGAACACCATGGGCTTGATGAATAGGATTGGTACAACCCTCTAATTGATGACGTTTTGGAATAAACAGATCTTCGTGAGATGGCCTTTGCAAGTCTACCTTTTCCATATCCTGCTCCTAAATAAGTTGATAAATGTAAGCTTTTGTAGTTATGCCTACTAAATTCATATGATTTCTCCTTATAATCTATTTAAGCCATTCTTCAGCTTTATTATTATCTTTTAAAGAACCTTCGTTTCCATGAGCAAAGTGCTTGGTCATATCAGGGTAGTATTTGTAAGCGATTGGTTTTCTGCCCATTGCAACAGCCATTTCTCTTACATGATGTGGGTCAGCCCCGCAACAAATTCCAATAAAGTTTACATTCATATCCATACACTGTTTTGTAAATTCAGCCATTTCAAATCGATTACAAGTAAGACCATCTAATGCAATATGAGAAACATTTCCATCAAGACATCCACAATTTGGATCCTCTATATACATATGCGTAGGGAACTGTTCAGTAGTTCTGTAAGGAACAGGAAGGGCCGCTACATGGCAAGAAACTCGTTCTCTAATGCTCGGCAATAATTTCATCGTCATGTCTGGGCCACGATAACAATTGAGTCCTACCACATCTGCACCATGATCTTCTAAAATTTTACAAGCTTCTGCAGCGCTATGACCCTCTCTTGTCTTATCTCCTTTTGGAATTGCAAAATTGACAACAGCAATTAAATCAGCATCTTTTATTTCTTTTAATGCAAGTTTAGCTTCTTCGGTCCAGCTAATAGTTTCTGCTATAACAAAATCAACACCAGCTTCTTTTGCCCAAGCGATTTGTTCAGCAAACATTTTTTGGCAATCAATATGAGACTGTTTATCATTAGGACTATAAATGTTTGTATTGGCGACATTGCCTGCAATCATTAAATCAAGTTCAGGAAATTCATTAGCTGCATCTTTTGCAATTTTTAAAGCATTTTTTTGTAAGGGTTCTAAGAGTTCTTCTTTGCCAATTAATCGAAGTTTTTCACGATGACCATAATAAGTGAAAGCTTGCACGACGTCACTACCCGCACGAATAAATTCTCTGTGTAGTTGAGTGACAACTTCAGGATGCTCTAATACGACTTCTGGTACATAGGCGCCCGCTTGCAAGTAGCCTCTTCGCTCCATTGCAAAGAGATATCCTTCAGCACATAAGACTGGTCCTTGGTTTAATCTTTCAACTAAATTCATCTTAAAATCCCTCCAAATTTCTCAAAACTCTAATACGGAAATTCTCGAAATTCTAGTTCAAAAGATAAAAAATATGGTGCCAAAATTCAAAGATTATCTTTTGCTTTTTAAAAAAATCGTGATTAGATTTTATTAAATGAGTAATTTCGCCAGTAAATTTGCCAGTAGAAAAATTGGGCCTAAATTCTCAGAAGTCATCAATCAAAAGGTCGGTACTCAGCAGTTCAAACCTTATTTATATGAGGATCAAATTAATTTTGATCAACTCAGAATGTATCGTCTAAATAGAGTAATTGAACAACTTCAAAAAAATGATGTTGGTGCCTGTATATTATTTGATCCCATTAATATTCGTTATGCAACAGACAGTAGGAACATGAGTTTATTTACAATGCATGAATTAGTTCGTTTCGTTTTTATCAGCGCTGAAGGTAAAGTAATTTTATTCGATTATCCAAAAAGTGAACATCTGTCAGAGCATCTCTGCACTATTGATGAAACTCGAAGTGTAGTCAGTTGGGATTTTTTTTCTGCGAATAATTATGTAGATAAAAATGCAAAACAATGGGCAGGCATGGTTCAAGATTTAATGAAAGAGCACTCTCCTGCAAATAATCGTTTGGCTATAGATGTCTCTGATCCTGTTGGCATTCAAACGCTACTAAAACAATTTAGTGTCAATTTATTAAATGCACAAAAATTTTTAGAAACCGCCCGTTCTATTAAATCAGAAGATGAATTAGTCTGCATGAAAGCATCGATTGAAACTGCGGAAAAAGGGATGTGGCTTATGAAAGAAAAGCTTCAAGCAGGGATGACTGAAGAAGAGTTGTGGTCTTATATGCATAAAACCAACATCGAAAATGGTGGCGAATGGTTTGAAACACGATTGCTAGTATCTGGTCCTCGTACCAATCCCTGGCTTCAGGAGTGTAGTAATAGGGTAATTGAACCAGGAGATCTTGTTGCATTTGATACGGACATGGTAGGGCCTTACGGTTACTGCGCAGATATTTCTCGAACATTTATTGAGGGGGGTAGATTCAATGATGAACAAAGAAGGCTGTACTCACTTGCCAATGAACACATTCAACATAATAAAGGGCTTATCAAAGCTGGCACCAACTTTAGAGAATTTGCTGAAAAGGCTTGGAAATTACCTGATAATTGTTATGACAATCATTACCCCTGTATGGTTCATGGAATTGGCCTATGTGATGAATGGCCTTTTATTGCGTATCCTAATGAAGATTTTTCAAACGCTGATTTTTCAAGTCATTTTGAAGAAAATATGACCATTTGCGTTGAAACCTATATTGGTGAAGTGGGTGGAAAAGAAGGCGTCAAACTTGAAGACCAATATCGTGTCACAGCCAATGGACTTGAGCAGCTCAGCTCCTTTCCTTTGGAACAGCTAACTTAAAACTTAGAGTTGAGTATTAATCCAGTTTTTTAGATCTGCCTCAGAACTTAATCCTATTTTCGTATCTGCCACAGTGCCGTTTTTAAACATGATGATTGTTGGAATACTTCGAATTCCGAAGTTAGCTGGCGACTCAGGATTTTCGTCAATGTTAATTTTTTTTACTGCAACTTTGCCCTCAAACTCTAATGCGATGTTTTCTAAAATTGGGCCTAGGGCCTTACATGGGCCACACCACTCTGCCCAAAAATCGACTAAAACTGGTTGATTGTTTGAGCTATCTAATACACTTTGCTGAAAATCAGCATCTTTGATTTGTTCTATTGCCATACTTTATATATAGGACTCAGTTTGAGTATTTCAAATATAAATCTTTTGTACCTATGTGGGTGTTTTCTGTTGTCGTCATAAAACTAAATAATTTATTTTCTTTGGAACACTTATCCCAATAAGAGGGGATATTAAATTTATCTGGATAATTTTCTAAAACGCCTTGTCGAATAAAATGACAACCTTGGAATTGAGCATTACATTGATTAGAAGGAAATTGAATAGATTGATTGGGTAAAATTTCAAGATCATAAAAATCACTCTTTGATCTAGTTAAGAGTAAATTGTCGATATTTAGATTATTTTGAAAATGATCCCAAGCACTTTTTATCTCTTGAGCAAATTGTGCCTGCCAGAGATTATCAGTATTTAAAACAAGAAGATCGTTTTGATGAATTTTTTTTATTCCCCCACCCGTTCCTAAAATCTCTGGTTCGAATGATATTTTTATATTTTCATAATTTTTACTGATATGTAATTGAATAAGATCTGCATGGTAATGCGTATTGACAAAAATATTTTTCGTCTGCAAGGGCTCAATTAAGTTAAAAGCATAATCGATCAGAGGCTTACCTTTAACAGGCAATAATGGCTTGGGAAGATCTTTGGTTAAGTCTCCCATTCTCGTGCCCAACCCTGCAGCTAAAATTAATACATCCATTTATTTGGTTTTGTTATAAATTTCGTTAAATAGTTCTCTTAAATCCCAGAAACGAAGATACTCAACATGCTTTAATATTTGCAGCCATGTATTTTTTCGATATTTTTTTAGATATTGGGTTTTTCCTGATCGGTATAAATTCACCCAGTTTCCTAAAATTCGAAGATTTCGGGCGAGACTGACTAAATGAATATCAGATCGAAAATCAACTAGAGAGAGATTTAGTTTCTTTGCATAATTTCGAATTAACATGTCCTCTGTTTGAGATGAATACAATCGTCGAGCATCAAATATCAGGGAGGCAATATCGAGATATGGGTGATTGTAGTGAAGGTCTTGATGATCGATAAGATAGAGATCTTTTTGATAGTAAATGAAGTTTTCCAGAAAAAAATCTCCATGTGTAAGAGTGGGTTTGTATTTATTCAACGAAATAAAGTTATTTTTCAATGATTTTTGAATAAGTCGATTAAGATAGTAGCCTATTTGAATTTTATAATCGAAGTATTCGATATAAGTCTCTATTCCCTTCGATGCGTTTCTTGTGAGATTATTAAAAGGTTTGATGGGGACACCTGAAAATCTTTTTCTTGGCTGTTGTAAAAGTTTTAAGGTTTTAATTGCTTGAGGGAAAATATTTTTTAATTCCTCTTTTTTATAATACTTTGAGGCATTATTGATTGGAAAATATTCCATTAACAAATACTTGTGAGTAGGATTTTTTTCAATAACCGAGGGTGTGAGAACTCCCTGTGAGTAAAGAGCATGGTCAGCTCTTAAATATCTTTGATACTCCACTGGATTATTTTGAAAGGATAATAAAAGAAATGTTTTTTTTCCTGTTTTGCAAAGTTGAAAAATTTTATTTGAGGCATCAGGATTAAACTTAAGTTGGCCACCTGTTTTAATATTTTTATTTAATAATTGTTTTTTTACTTTTGATAAGTTTGATTTATTTAGGGAAGCCATTTGGAGTTTGGTGAACTTATCTCAATAATACGTTTTTGTTCTTTTATATTAATCTTAATCAACATTGTATCAGGAAGATATCTTTTTTTTAAATCTTCTAAAGGCCATTCAATTAATAAACAGTTATTCATAAAATAATCTTCTAAATCAATATGTGTTTTTTGATCAACTTGATAAAAATCAAAATGAATTAAGTTGAGTTTCTTTAAATTATAATGATGTTCTCGCTGATATGTAGGGCTACCCAAAAAATGAAAATCTTGATTTGCTTTTATGGCTAAAGATTTGAGTAAATATCTAATTAATGTTGTTTTCCCTGATCCGACTTCACCCTCAAAAAAAAGTATTTGTTGATGTTGTAATATAGGAGATAATTTATCTACTAAATCTGTAAGTTCAGACTCTTGGTTAATAGTAAAACTAAGGCTCAATTATGCGAGAGACTTAAAGTCAGAAACTAAATCTAAAGCTTCCCAAGAAAACGCCCCTGTGCCACTGTCATGTTTTCTTCCAAAATGACCGTAAGCAGCTGTTTGCTCATAAATAGCCTTATTTAACTGAAGTTTCTCACGTATTCCTTTTGGAGATAAGTTCATAATCTCTGGGATAGCCGCTTCAATTTTTGCTTCATCAATGGTGTTTGTTCCTTGTGTATTTACATAAATCGACAAAGGCTTTGCTACACCAATAGCATAAGATAATTGAATAGTGCACTGAGTACTGAGACCTGCAGCTACAATATTTTTAGCAAGATATCGAGCAGCATAGGCGGCAGAGCGATCAACTTTAGTTGGATCTTTTCCTGAGAATGCACCACCGCCATGAGGAGCGGCTCCACCGTAAGTATCAACAATAATTTTTCTGCCGGTTAAACCTGTATCGCCATCAGGTCCGCCAATCACAAAGTTTCCTGTCGGGTTGACATAGTATTCGCTATCGGAAAGACCTTCGAGTAAGTTTGCAGGAATTGACTCGTTTAAAACAGGGGTGACTATTTCTTTCACTGCTGCAGGGGAAAGACCTTCTGCATGCTGAGTAGAAATAACAACTGAAGTAACAGCGCTTGGTTGGCCGTTAACATATTTTAAGGTTACCTGGCTTTTAGAGTCAGGCTCGAGCCCTTTAAGAGAACCATCTTTGCGTCCCTTTGCCATTAGTTCTAAAATTTTATGAGAATAATAAATTGGTGCTGGCATCAATTCAGGAGTTTCTGTACAAGCATAACCAAACATAATTCCCTGATCCCCCGCGCCCTCATCTTTGTCAGCAGAGGAGTCGACACCCATGGCTATATCGGCTGATTGACCGTGAAGTAAATATTGGACATCAGCATTTTGCCAATGGAAGCCATCTTGCTCATATCCGATATCTTTAATGCAGTCTCTTACTTCAGAGATGATTTCATCTTTGTCTTCTTGAACTGGTCCTCGAATTTCTCCAGCCAGTACAACCTTATTGGTGGTTGTCAGAGTTTCACAAGCCACCCTTGCAAAAGGATCTTTTGCAATGAAATGGTCAACGACCATATCAGAGATACGATCAGATACTTTGTCGGGGTGTCCTTCAGAAACGGACTCAGAAGTAAAAATGTAATCATTTCTCATGGTTAATACCTATATGTATCTTTCTTAAATGGTCCTTGTTGTTCAACGCCAATATAATCGCTTTGCTCTTTGGACATTTCGGTTAATTTAGCTCCTACTTTTTTGAGGTGGAACATAGCTACCATTTCATCCAATTTTTTCGGCAAAACATAGACTTTGTTTTCATAGTTTTGGTGGTTTTTCCAAAGCTCCATTTGAGCTAAGACCTGATTAGAAAAAGAAGCGCTCATCACAAAACTTGGATGACCCGTAGCATTTCCTAAGTTCACCAAACGACCTTTAGAAAGAATGATTAATTTTTTACCATCAGGAAAAGTTACTTGGTCCACTTGAGGTTTAATTTCTTCCCATTTGTAATTTTGAAGAGACTCAATTTGAATTTCATTATCGAAGTGACCGATATTACAAACAATGGCTCGGTCTTTCATTTCTCTCATATGGTCTTGGGTAATAATATCTTTGTTCCCTGTAGCCGTGACAAAGATATCTGCATACTTACAAGCATCATCCATGGTCACTACTTCATACCCTTCCATTGCCGCTTGCAGTGCACAAATTGGATCGACCTCTGTTACTTGAACGCGCGCACCAGCTCCACGTAAACTAGCAGCACTTCCTTTACCAACGTCGCCAAAGCCTGCTACGACAGCAACTTTGCCTGCCATCATGACATCCGTACCACGACGAATACCATCTACTAAACTTTCTTTACATCCATACAGATTATCAAACTTACTTTTTGTAACGGAGTCATTCACATTGATAGCAGGAACTTGCAACGTTCCTTTTTCAACCATCTGCTCTAGTCGAAGAACACCTGTGGTAGTCTCTTCAGATAAGCCTTTAATGTTTTTTAATAACTCAGGATATTTTTCATGCAGACGCAACGTTAAGTCGCCACCATCATCTAAAATCATGTTGGGCACCCAACCATCCGCTTCAATAGTTTGATCGATACACCACCAAAACTCTTCTTCACTCATCCCCTTCCATGCAAAAACAGGAGTACCACTTTGAGCAATAGCTGCTGCTGCATGATCTTGGGTTGAATAGATATTACATGAACTCCATCGACACTTTGCACCCAAAGCAACAAGTGTCTCAATCAGAACAGCAGTTTGAATAGTCATATGTAAACAGCCCATAATGTTTGCTCCAGCCAGAGGTTTCGAGTCACCGTACTGTTCACGAATAGCCATCAATCCTGGCATTTCAGTTTCGGCTATTTCTATTTCTTGTCTCCCAAAAGCATGCTGAGAGATATCTTTTACTTTATAATCCAATGCGTCCTCCTTTAGTGGCTAGATTAATAATGATAAAACACGATTTAGTCATATTTTTCAATGTCTTTTTATTCTGGGGCCTAGCTGTTGGATAACCTCGCCAGCACGAGCATTACCTTGGGCTAAGGCCTCATCAATTGTTTTGTCTGATAAATATTGATCAAGAAAGCCAGCTGCAAAATTATCACCTGCCCCTGTTGTATCAATGACCTGTTCAATTTTTTGAGCTGGCTGATGTGCTACGGTTTCTCCATGAAAATAGTATGCGCCCTCAGCACTCGCGGTCATTGCAATTTTCTTACCAAAAGATTGAAAGAAAGCTGAGACATCTGCCATGGTCTCACTTTGAGCAAACATTTTACCTTCATCAAAATTACAAAAAACAAGATCAACATATTCTTCAATAAATTTTTTTAGTTCATCACGATGACGATCAACACAAAAAGGATCGGAAAGAGATAATGAAGTTTCAATGTTATTTGCCTTTGCAATCTTTCCTACTTTTTTTAAAGTTTGTTTTGTTAAATCATGGTCCCACAAATACGACTCCATATAAATGTGATCAATACCTTGAAGACTGTCTTCAGATAACTCATCAGGATGAAGCTGAGAGCCGATACCTATATGGGTTGCCATTGTTCTCTCCCCGTCTGGAGAAACAAGTATATTACAACAGCCGGTGGGAAGATCATTTTGTTTGATCACTCCCTTATAAGCAATTTTTGCATTCTCTAAATCTTGAATAAATGCCTGTCCGTACTCGTCCTCATTCACCTTGCCATAAAATGCTGCCTCATGAGAGGTATAATTTAATTCATGGATTGTATTACAAACCGATCCACCAGAGGTAATAAGGGGACTGTCAAAATTTGAACGAATTTCTTGAATCTGAGACTCCTCAATTAATGTCATAGAACCTTTAGTAAGGTTGAGGGCAGATATAGTGTTATCTTCCACTTGGCAGATAACATCAACAAGGGCTGTGCCCACTCCTAATATTTTTTTCACCCGATGAAAATAATGCTTTCCTCCAAGAGGTCCAATGAAAAATGATCATAAACTCTGCCAAAATTTTTAAATGGAATTGACGAATCGGGCCAAAAAATTTGCCTGATTTTATTAATCTTTTATGTCGGTGAATCGAATATTCGCCCTGCAGAAAAAAATTGATAAAAACCTGTGAATATTTATTTAATAAGTCTTAGCTTAAGCATCAAATTCCATTTGAATTTATTGGCTTTTGAGAATTAAATACAAAATAAATTGACTATCTTTGTCTATAGATTGTATAGTCACTAGGCAAGAGACACTAGATCTAGTGATTTTTTGCGAGGATATACACGAACTTGGTAGGTAAAATGGAAACAAATAACGCAGAAAATATAGAGAATTCAACTAAAAATACAGTCGTCAACAAACAAAATGAAGAGATAAATCTACTGAGTTTAAGCGTTGTAAGGCGTGACGGCTCAATTACCCCTTTTAAATCAGATAAAATTGCCAACGCGATTAGAAAAGCATTCCTTGCTCAAACTGATATTCGTGACAATGGCAAAATTGATCAAACAATTAATGATATCACCGAAACGGTAACTGGAGCTCTTACTCGTCGTATTGCTAATGGCGATATGATCCACATTGAGGATATCCAAGATCAAGTGGAATTAGCCTTAATGCGTGGCGAACATCATAAAGTAGCCAGAGCCTATGTTCTCTACCGTGAACAGCGTGCTAAACAACGATACAAGACAGCAAAGCTCAATGAGCAGGTTGGCGCCAAAGTTTCAACAATGGCAGTTACCAAAAGAGATGGCAACAAAGAAGATATCTCTTTAGAGAAAATTACAAATCGAATTTCCGTTCTATCTAATGGATTAGAAATCGATCCAATTACCATCGCGCAAAAAGCAATCCAAGGTTTGTATGATGGAATTACCACAAATGAAATTGATACATATTTAGCCGAGACCGCTGCAGCTTTAACAGTGGAACATCCGGACTACTCTTATTTAGCTGGTCGAATTAAAGCCAACGCTCTTCATAAAGAAACACCTGGATTTGTTATTGCAACGAAAAATTTATTTGAAGATGGTCTTCTGCGTGAAGAGTACCATCAAAAAGTTATGGCCAATGCAGAAGAGATAGAAAAAATTATTGACTACGATCGTGATTATCTTTTTGATTATTTTGCTTTAACCACACTTTTTAGAGCCTACCTCTTACAATTTAATAGTAAAGTCATTGAGCGCCCGCAGGACCTATGGATGCGTGTCGCACTGTGTGTATCTGGAGATAAATTTGATTTCTATCAGGTGAAAAAAACTTATGACAGTTTATCTCAAGGACTCTATACTCACGCCACTCCTACGCTCTTTAATAGTGGCCTAAAAATGCAGCAACTCTCCTCTTGTTTTTTGATTGGAATGGAAGATGACTCCATTGAAGGTATTTTTAATACGGTCAAAGATTGTGCCCTAATTTCTAAGACAGCTGGTGGTATAGGCCTACACGCTCATAATGTGAGAGCAGGCGGTAGTCGTATCAAATCCACTAATGGAAAATCCAACGGTCTTATTCCTTTCTTGAAAATTTTCAATGAAACCGCTCGATCTGTTGATCAGGGAGGCGGTAAAAGAAAGGGTTCTTTTGCAGTCTATTTAGAGCCTTGGCATGCTGATATTGAAGCCTTTTTAGAACTTCGTAAAAATACAGGCGCTGAGGAATTCCGCGCTAGAGATCTATTCTATGCTTTATGGATACCTGATTTGTTCATGCGACGTGTAGAAGAAGATGGTGAGTGGACGCTGATGAGCGAACATGAATGTCCGGGTTTATCCAATACTTACGGTACTGCCTTTGAGGAGCTTTACACCAAATATGAAAAAGAAATGCCTGATCTGAAAAAAGTAAAAGCACGAGCGCTCATGTCAAAGATTATTGAAGCTCAAATCGAAACAGGCCAGCCTTATATGTTATATAAAGACTCAATTAATAATAAGTCTAACCAAAAAAATATTGGTGTAATTAAGTCTTCCAATTTATGCGCAGAAATCGTCGAGTATTCTGAAAAAGATGAAACTGCTGTTTGTAATCTAGCTTCTATCGCTCTACCTAAATTTGTAACTGATGAGGGCAAATATGATTATCAAGATCTTTATCAGGTAGCCAAGTTAGCTACCAAGAACTTAGATCAAGTAATTGATATTAATTTCTATCCAACCGACAAAACAGAAAATTCAAACAGTCGTCATCGTCCTATTGGTTTAGGTATTCAAGGATTAGCAGATGTATATTTTAAAATGAATATCCCTTATGACTCTGTTCAAGCTCAAATCATCAACAAACAAATTTTTGAGACCATATATTTTGGTGCTCTTGAAGCATCTATGGAACTAGCAGCGGAGAAAGGTGCTTATTCTACTTTCCAAGGCTCGCCTTTATCTCAAGGGCAATTCCAATTTGACCTTTGGGGTGTAAAACCGTCTAACATGTGGGATTGGAAAGGTTTAATGGAAAAAATTCAAAAGCATGGTGTTCGTAACTCACTGACTACTGCTTGCATGCCAACTGCTTCTACTGGAATTATCTTAGGTAATACCGAAACATTCCAAGTTCAAACATCTAATATTTACAAAAGACAAACTCTTTCAGGAGAATTTTTATTAGTTAATCGCTACCTGGTTAAAGAGTTGATGAAACGAGATCTTTGGAGTAAAGAGTTACGAGATCAAATTATTTTAGAGAATGGATCTGTTCAAAATATTGAGGGTTTTCCTGAAGATTTGAAAGAAACCTACAAAACAGTTTGGGAGACATCACAAAAAACAGTTATTGATATGGCTGCTGATCGTGCTCCATTTATTGACCAAACCCAATCGATGAACTTATGGTTAGCCACACCTACTTTTGGAAAGGTCAACTCCATGCATATGTATGCCTGGAAAAAAGGCTTAAAAACCGGAATGTATTATCTCCGTAGCCGTTCAGCTGTTGATGCAGTTAAAGTGACTGTTTCATCAGAGAAAAAAGCAAAAGAATCTTATGTAAAAGAGGCACAATCCAATGAACCAGAAGATTGTTTAACTTGTAGTGCCTAGAAAAATTAATCAAATTATATCAAGGAGCCAATTATGATATCAAAAGGATGCAAATCTATTTTTCCCATTCAACACCAAGAAATTTGGGATCGTTATAAACAACACGTACAAGCGTTCTGGACACCCGAAGAAGTTTCTCTTCAAGACGATATTCGTGATCTCAAAACCCTGAATGAGGGTGAAAAGCACTTCATCAAACATGTTTTAGCTTTTTTTGCTAACTCTGAGGCGATGATCAATGAAAACTTAGCATCTCGCTTCTATAATGAAATTTTAATCCCTGAATCTCGACTTTTTATCACGATGCAGATGCTCAATGAGTCTATTCATGCTGAAATGTACGGTCTTCAAATCGAAGCGTATGTCGAGGATCCTTCTGAAAAAGATAAGTTATTCTCTGCTATTCAAAATGTTCCCTGTATTAATAAAAAAGCGCAATGGGTTTCCAAATGGCTCAATGGAAAACAAAATCTTTTAACACGTTTGATTGCATTTGGATTAGTGGAAGGATTATTTTTTGCTGGTTCTTTCTGTGCGATCTACTACTTTAGAAAAAGAGGCCTGCTTCCAGGTCTGGCTTTATCAAATGACTGGATTGCGAGAGATGAGGGAATGCACTTTAGCTTTTCCGCTTTAATGTTCAAAACTCTTAGCACCAAGTTTAATAATGGTACTCTTTCTGATGAAGACATTAAATCCATGGATTTAATTCCGGGACTCGTCTCTCAATCAGAGTTTGAAGAAATCGTCAGAGAGGCTGTAGAATTTGAAAAAGAATTTGTGACAGATGCTCTGCCTGTTGATCTCATTGGAATGAACAAAGAGATGATGTGTATGTACATTGAAGCTGTCTCTGATCGTATTGCTGATCTTTTTGGATTTGAGCATGTTTATGGCACAGAAAATCCTTTTGATTTTATGAGAGCACTGGATGTTCAAAACGTTACTAACTTTTTTGAAAAGCGCGTATCAGAATATCAGCGACCAACCGATCGCTCCCTCTCTTTTGATGAGTCATTCTAAGTGGACGCTACTATCTACACAAAAGAGAATTGTGTTTATTGTACCAGAGCCAAAGCTGTATTAGAGCCTTATAATCCAAAAATTCTAAAACTGGATGAGGACTTTAATCGAGAGCAATTTTTCGAGGTATTCCCGACGGCAAAAACCTTCCCACAAATCATTATAAATGGTGAGAAAATTGGCGGTTTTACTGAATTAGAACAATGGATGGCCTTCAATAAACCTGATGATAGCTTCTAGTGTCACTGACAAAATATCATGAAGTTCTTGATTTCTGGTTCAAAGAGTCGAGTTCCAAAGATCATTGGGCTAAAAATGATGAATACGATCAAAAAATCAGAGATCGATTTTTAGTTGATGTCGAGAAAGCAATCAAAAATGAATATGATGATTGGCAAGATGAAGCGAAAAGCAGCTTAGCTCTTATCATTCTTCTCGATCAATTCTCAAGAAACTTATTTCGCAACGATCCCAAATCCTACTCTCAAGATACCAAAGCAAGACTTCTCGTGACTGAGGGAGTTGATCGACAATACTTGGATGAACTAGAAACTTCTGAAAAATTTTTTTATCTCCTGCCTTTAATTCACAGTGAAGATTTACAAGATCATATTTATCTTCATCAATTAGGTGAGGTTTTTTTAAAAGATAACCCGAATTATGAACATATTAAAAAATCATGGAACGATCATACTGTAGTAATCAAAAAGTTTGGACGATACCCCCATCGAAATGAAATTCTCAATCGAAAATCGACACCAGAGGAAATCGAATTTCTTAAAGGTCCTAATTCTTCTTGGTAAAAATTAAATTTTAATAATCAAGACTATATTCAAATCCGGTATTTTTATTATCTATGTCACCAAAATGGTGATTTGATCAATATTTATAAAGTTGAAATTAGTAGTAGGTTAAATCTGCGTTAATAATGCTGCCGTCTTGTATATCAATATTTGAGTATCTTATTGTTCCTTTGATTTTTGCTGATGATTCAATGTAAACATCTTTTCCTTGTATATCGCCATCTACCTCACCCTCAATTGTGACATGATCTGCGGAGACAGTACCTTTCATATAGGAAGCGGTTCCAAGGTTAACCGTTTTTGCCTTTATAGTCCCATTAATACTTCCATCAAAATTGATATAATCTTTAGCTTCAATAGAACCATGAATTTGGATATCCTTAGCTAAGGTTGATTGATTAATTTCATGTTGCTGATCAAGTAAAAAATTAAATCTTTCCTCTGATTTATTTTCTTTTTCATCTTTATTACCAAAAATAGACATTAAATTTTATTCTCATCAATCATATTGGGTAATTCATCCTCTACACTTTTAATAGAGTGGACTATTCCTTTGTGACTGACCTTCCCTTGAATTTTTGCACCATAACTAGCTTTAAGCGAAGTATACTCAATTGTTCCTTTGACATCTGCTGATGATGAAATATTCAGTTGTTCATCTGAACTAATTGTGCCTTCGACTTTTCCAGAAACATTTACTTCACTTCCTATTATATCACCTACTAAAACTCCTGATGGAGAAATGTTTATTGAGTCGGATTTGATTTTACCATTAAAGGTTCCTGAAATATCCGAATTCATAGCTCCATCAATTTTGCCTTCCATTCTAACTCCAGAACCAATGACTATTGTTTTTGAGTCATTAGAATTTAAATCGTGATTTACGATTTCTTGTGTTTCGTTTTCTGCTTCAGACATTAGTTAATTTATTACAAATATAGACAAGATGATTATTTTTCATAATTTTGCAAATAAATTTGTATAAACATACTTTCCTGTATTTTGTCTATCATTGGATGTGCCATTTAATTGTTGAGCATTGGAAAAAATTTCTTCTTTGATTTTGAAAATATCTGAAGGTGCTACAATCTCAACATATTGTTTTGTAATATGATAATTATAAGGGAACGGTAAAAAATTAAAAATTCCCTGTTCTAACAAATCTAGCTGATAAGCAGATATGCTTAATTTTTTCTTGATAAATGAAAAATTAAATTTTTTTCTTCTAATTTTTGATAATGCAATTAAGTAGCTTGAAAATTCAAAATTTTCTAAATTAGATTTAACTTCCATAAGATAGAAAATATATTTTCTATTTTTATATTAATCATCTGTCTTAGTCCCCATTTTGGTGAGAGAGAATATTTTTTTTTATTTTTGAATTAATACAATTAAATACATAAATTTTCTTCCACCTCCTCTATTACTAATAAGCAAAATCCCTTGTGGTTACCTTACTAAAGTAAGGTATTTTAGAAAATCATTGATTTTATTACCATTATGATATTGATAAGTATTTTTAAAGCTTATAAATTCACCATAATGGTGATTATATAAAATCTATAAACACCAAAATAGTGTTGAATAAATAATAATGAAAAAAATAATTTATGGATTGTATGACCTAGCCAATTCTTCTTATTCTGCAATCATAATAACATTTGTCATATCTACTTATTTTGCAAGACAAGTAGTTGGTGATATTCAATTAGGGGCAGCTTATTGGCAATGGACTGCTGGAGTATGTGGATTGATAATTGCAGTATCAGGACCTCTATTAGGAAGTATAGCTGATAGACAAAAAGGAGGCTTAGTCTATTTTTTACGAGTATTTACTTTTTTATGTTTAGCAATCACGTGCCTTTTTTGGTTTGCTCTTCCTAGTGTTGATTATATTTTTTTTACACTCATTGTTTTTTTATTATCTAATTATTGTTACGAGATAGCACAAGTTTTTTATAATTCTCTTTTAAAACAATCAGCACCTTTAAAAGAGTTAGGCAAAACTTCAGGTTTGGGGTTTGGGCTGGGCTATCTTGGAACAGTTCCCATTCTCTTAATAGTCTTATATTTTTTTATATTACCAGAAAAAAGTTTATTTAATTTAGATAAAAACAATTTTGAACATGTTCGCTTCACCTCTTTTGTTGTTGTGATATGGTTTTTCATTTTCTCTATTCCTATATTATTTAAATTTTCAGATCAAAATCAAAATGCTCAGCAAAACAACTCTATAAATATTTTTAAAGAATTATTTCAAATGATATGGCAAAAAAAATTTACCGTGATAGGAAAGTTTTTATTTGCAAGAATGCTTTATGCTGATGCATTAATTGTGCTTATTAGTGGTGGTGGTGTCTTTGCCACTGGTGTTTTTGGCTATAATTTTCAAGAAATTATTCAAATGGCTATCGCTGCAAATATTGTAGCATTTATAGGTGTTATTATTGGGGGATATCTAAATGATAAATTTTCATCTAAAAAAATTATTCAAGTTTGCATCACTGCTTTAATTTTATGTGTGGTTTTTATTTCCATGATCGCTCAAACTAAAATGCAATTTTTCTTTGGCGTTATGGTTATTTCTATCTTCTTAGGCACCATACAAAGTGCAAGTAGAGTGATGATGACTCTACTTCTCGACTCAGGTAATGTTGGGAAAGGTTTTGGATTATTTGCTTTTTCAGGAAGGATTACTTCTTTTCTAGGGCCTCTTCTCGTCGGTACTATGACATTCTTATTTTCACAACGCGTTGGTCTACTTTCCTGCGTAATATTATTTATTTTAGGTTTTATTTTCATGATGAAGGTTAAAGAAGATGGATAAAAAAGAACTCAAAAAACCAGAGGCCCCTGACTTTTCTGCAGGGATGTACCAGTGGTCACTGTTTCTGATTAACCTGTTTCTCCGTGTTAAGAAAAATCTCAAAATAGATTATGACAGCTTTATGATCATACACATAGTATTTGGCTATCATTTAAATCAAATACACAAAGATGATCAAAAATCTTTCAAACAACTATCCTTTAAATTTGAAAATTCAATCAAAGATAAAACTCCTAGTACGGTCAAGCTTACAGTAACCAGTATTGCTTCAGCGTTAGATCTACCCAGAGAAACAGTCAAAAGAAAGGTTGATGGTTTAATTGAATTACAAATACTTGGTTTTCAATCTAACAAATCAATTTCTCTAGGCGCTAAATATAAAGAAGTTATTGATCAATTCATTTTAGATTCAACACATGACATTGGCAAATTACTTAAAAGATGGGAATCAAAAGACTATATTAACAAACTAATCAAATTTGTAGATTGATTTAATGAGCTAGTCCCCAGTTTGATCCACCACCAAAATCAACTTTAATTGGAGTTTTAAAAGATTTGTATTTTTGATGTGATGTTTCCATCAGATTAGCAATTTGAGAAATAAGATCTTTTTCGTCTTTATGAATTTCAAATAAAAGTTCATCATGTACTTGAGAGGTCATTTTGGATTTGCATTTATTTTGTTGTAAATAATCTTGAATATCAAGCATTGCTATTTTAATTAACTCAGAAGCAGTGCCTTGAATGGGGGCATTAATTGCCTGTCTTTCTGCAAAGGAACGCAGCATAAAGTTTTTCGCATTGATATCTTTAATATGAGATTTTCTTCCAAAAAGATTTTCAACATATCCTAACTTTTTTGCTTTATCGACTGTAGATTTCATAAGATCATTAATTTTAGGAAATTTTTGAAAATAATTATCTATGAATAGCTTTGCTTCAGCGTTGCTAACGCCTAATTGCTTTGCAAGGCCATACTGGCTAATGCCATAGATAATTCCAAAATTAATAATTTTAGCCATTCGGCGATCGTTATCGTTGATTGTCTTTTTATTAAAGACTAGCTCTCCAGTGCTTTGATGAATATCTTGATCTTCTTGAAATGCCTTTAATAAATTAGGGTCCTCACAAGCCTCACAAAGAACCCGAAGTTCAATTTGAGAATAATCAAAACTGTATAGTTCATAATCTTTTTCAGCAATAAAGGCTGTTCTGATCTTCTTTCCAATTTCTGTTCTGATAGGAATATTTTGAAGATTAGGCTCAGAGGAGCTTAATCGTCCAGTGATTGTGGCAGCGATATTAAAGGTGCTATGAACACGGTCATTACTATCAGCGTGTTCAGCGAGGGATGAGGTGTATGTTGAGACTAGCTTGGAGTACTGTCGCCACTGCAAAATATGAGAGGCGATTTCAACGCCCTCAGACTCTAATTGCTCGAGAACTTTGACATTAGTTTGAAAGTCCCCCGCTTTTGTTTTTTTAGTAACTTTGACGTCAAGTTTTTTAAATATTTCAGTTAATTGCTTCGGGGAACCAATATTAAATTCTTCACCTGAAATTTTGAAAATCTTTTTTTCGATATTTTCAATTTCTTTATTTAAGTCTTTTTCTAGCTTCGTTATAAATTTTAAATCAATTTTACAACCATTACTTTCTACTTCTTGGAGAACCAAACTAAGTTTTTTATCAATATCATAATATATCCAACTGTCAGGGGCTTCTGAAATTTGTTGTTGCAGCGCTTCATATAATTTATGCGTGGCATATGCATCATGAGCAGCATAATTCGTGGCAGCTTTTAAAGGCACTTCAGAGAAATCTTTATAATTTCTTTTGGACTCATTTTTAATGACATCTTTGAATTTTTCTTTTTCCTCACCAAAGTAATAATAATACAAATCCTCTAAGTTATGTTTAGTCAGACCGTTGTTAATAAAAAAAGACATTAACAATGTATCTTGAAATGAAACTGTATTTACATGAAAGCGTTTTAAAATAACACTATCGTATTTAGCATTATGAAAAATTTTTAAAATTGAGGGATCTTCACATAAAAGATTAAGCTCTTTTAGAATTTTTACTTGATCTTTAGAGGACAATTCATTTTCTGGAGATTTAAAAGGAATATAATAAGCCTGATCTGCATTTGATAAGGATATGCCAATTATATTTGCCTGATTAACATCAAGACTGTCTGTTTCAAGATCAATCGCGAGCGTTCTTTCTGTTTGAAGGCTTTGCAGATATTCGATGATCTCCAGTGTTTTAATAAGTGATTTAAATTCTATATCTTTTTTGGCAGCATGAGGTTTGGTTTCATGAGCATTCGTTCTAATAAGCGATTTAAATTCATATTTTTTAAAGAATTCATTTAACTTTGGGGAGTCATCAAAGTTTTTTAATTTTTCAATTTGAATTGGTAATTCCAGATCATTTTTTAAAATGACTAACTGATGGCTAATTTTAGCTGACTCCTCATGATCATGGATGAGATTTTTAATACGAACATTAGAAATTTGATCTTTATTTGCTAAAAGCTCATCAAAAGTACCGAATTCATTTATTAATTTTGCAGCTGTTTTAGGGCCAATACCAGGTACGCCAGGAATATTATCAACACTATCACCAATTAATGCTTGAACGTCAGTGATTTTATCAGGGCCCACACCAAACTTATCCATCACTTTGGCTTCATCAATTTCTACATTTTTCATGGGATCCATAATTCGGGTATTGGCAGAAAGTAATTGGAATAAATCTTTATCGGAGCTGAAAACCGTTGTTGGAATTTTATTCACTTCACCATAGCGAACATAACTGGCAATAATATCATCAGCCTCAAAATCTTTTTTTTCAATAACATCTAAACCGAAAGCATCAATTGCCTCACGAATAATTCCAAACTGAGGAATAAGATCCTCTGGCGCTTCACTGCGATTAGCTTTATATTCCGGATAAAGAGTATTCCGGAAAGTGTTTTTACCCGCATCGAGAATAATTAAAATTTTATCATTAGGATGTTCGTCGATAAGACGTAACATCATGTTACAAAAACCATAAACAGCATTAGTAGGAATGCCTTTGGAATTATTCATAGGGGGAAGCGCATAGTACGCTCTGAAAATATAACCTGAACCGTCAACAAGAATTAATCGGGACTCAGACATCTAGATAAGATAGCAGAGAATAAAACGAGATACTATTCTTTAGGGGCGTGTTTATTTAAAATTCGCTGTAAAGTTCTTCTGTGCATTTTTAATCGTCTGGCTGTTTCAGAGACATTACGATTACACTGAGTAAAGACTCTTTGAATATGCTCCCAACGAATTCGATCCGCCGACATTGGATTTTCTGGTGGTGGTGGAAGGGAAGAAGCTGTAGCAGACATCAAAGATTTTTCGATATCATCGATGTTTGCGGGCTTGGTAAGATAATCATCTGCGCCTAATTTCACTGAGGATACAGCTGTTGCGATATTGCCATAACTAGTCAACATCACGGCTCGACACTCAGGATTTTTTTCCTTTATGACTTTAATCACATCTAATCCAGAACCATCGCCGAGGCGAAGGTCAACGATTGCATAGTTAAAATCATTTTGAGTTAAAACTTCTAATGCTTCTTTTTTATTAGCAGCAGCAGTCACAACAAAATCTTTACGTTGAAAAGAAGTAGTTAAGCGCTCACGAAAAGGCTTGTCGTCTTCAATGATAAATAGTGTTTTTTCTTTTTCGGTGGTTTGTTCTAGATCTGCCATGTCAATATTACTTCTGCTCCATTATTATTTTGTACTGAAATTTCGCCATTTAGATTTTCAATCATTTGTTTAGTTATAAACAGGCCAAGGCCCATATTTACCCCTTTTTCAGGTCGGCTAGAATAGAATGGTTTACCAAAATTAGCTATAAACTTTTTATCAAAACCAGGTCCATCATCGCGGATTTTGATGAAATATTCCTTATCTGTCGCTTCGGCGAGGACTAAAATCTCATTATAGGCAAAGCTGATAGCATTTTTGATAATATTGTTCATTGCAATATTAAGTTCAGGGGTGATTTGAATATTGATCGATTTTGATTTTTCATCTGAGCGATAATCGAGATTAATCGCTCGATAATTACCTGAAAATTGTTCACACAAGGATTGAGTATAAGCATCTAATGACATATTGCTTATTTCAGAAGAAAGCTCTTTAGACTCCGGGTTTGTAGAAAGTTCTTTTAATATAGCTTTACATCGCTCTAGTTCAATTTTTAAAGTATCGATATCTTCTCCATATTTTTTCTTGAGATCTTTATCCTGATCAAAATCTCCTACAATTAAATTAATAGTATTTAAAGGTGTCCCAAGCTCATGAACGGCAGCGGCGGCAAGCCCTCCTACTTTTAAAAGTTCTTTTTCATCTTGAAGTTGTTTGCTCGCAAGCTCATATGCTGTTTGAGTATTTTTGTAATTCAAAGAAAAGTAATACAAATAAAAAACTAAAAAAATGCTACTAATGAATAAAGAAATCATAATAGCTAAACTGTAATTGATATTAATATCTGGGCGAACAGATAAAGGCAAATCTATATAAAAATTAAAGATCAGTGCAAAACATACAAGAGACAAACTAAGAATAACTAAAATTCTTTCTATCGTAAGATAAGAAGCTGCGATAGCGATGGGTGCCAAAATGATAAAAATAAAAGGATTGGTGTATCCTCCATTAAGTCCAATAAGTAATGATATTTGCAAGATATCAAAACATAAAAAAAGAAAGATTTGCCGCTCTGATAATATTTTATCTCCACGATTTAAAAGATAGTAGGCTAAGCCCACGCTTAGAAGAAGTAAGATCGCTACAGCCCATGAAGAGAGGGTTACAAATTCTGTTATATCAAAAAAATATTGTGTTACACCTAAAGTAATTCCCTGTCCCACAAAGGCAATCAAACGAATAAGTAAAAAATCCGAGGAATTTACAAAGAGAAATTTATTTTTTTTATTATCCAACTTAGATATCTAAGTTTGCTACTTTAATAGAATTATCCTGAATAAAGTTCTTACGATCTGTAACATCATCACCCATAAGCATAATCAATTGTCTTTCCGCATTCACTTGATCTTCTAATTTTACCTGAAGAAGCTTTCGATTGGCACGATCGAGCGTAGTTTCCCATAATTGCTCAGGATTCATTTCACCTAAACCCTTATAACGGCTAATTGACTGGCCTTTTTTGCTCATCTCAAAGAGAGTGTTGAAAAATTCAACGAGACCGTAACAAGAGAAGTTTTCTTTTGTGGAGAGCTTAGCAATGCCAAATGATGCATCGGTAGATTTGGAAAAACCCATTTTATTATAGAGCTTAAGACTTTCTAAAGAGATGAATTCTCTTAGGTGAAGCAACTTCTCGAGAGGCAATTTGATTATTTTATTATAGCCCTCTTTTTCTTGTAAAAATATTAACTCGTTACTAATCATACTTTGAAAAGTGAATTTGATATTTTCAGATTTATAAACATCATTCAAATTTGAAAGGAAATTTTTAAAAATAGACTTTTCTACTTTCCCTGGAGCGAAGTCTTGTAAAAATAATCCTGTATTTATAACTTGATCAAAAAACTGTGAGTCTAAATAAGTGAGATCTAAATTTTGATAAGCAGAATTTGCTCGAGCGGCAAGATCGATAATTTCATTTAGTTCTTCTTCCTTAAGTTGAACTTTTTTCTTCTTATCAAAAATATTAAACTCTAATTCATCCTTGTTGTTTGTAAGAAGGAATTTAGTCAATTCTTTGTCGTCTATAAGATAATTTTCTGAGTTACCTTTTTTTACTTTATAAAGAGGTGGTTGGGCAATATAAAGCCTACCCTCCGTAATGATATCTCTCATAAATTGATAAAAGAAAGTCAGTAGCAGAGTTCGAATATGACTACCGTCAACATCAGCGTCAGTCATGATGACAATTTTATGATAGCGCATTGCATCCGCATTAAAATAATCTGATTTATTGTATTCTTTATCTTTTGGAGGGTTGCCATAACCACCGCCAATAGCTGTAATTAATGCTGAGATTTCATTATTTTCTAGAATTTTATGTGGGTTGGCTTTGATGACGTTTAAAATTTTACCACGCAAAGGAAGAATGGCCTGGGTTGCTCGATCACGACCTTGTTTTGCGGAACCCCCCGCAGAGTCTCCCTCAACAATGAATAGTTCCGAGTTTGCAGGATCTTTTTCCTGACAATCTGCTAGCTTTCCTGGAAGAGAAGATGACTCTAAAACATTCTTTCTTCTAGTAAGCTCACGAGCTTTTCTTGCAGCCTCTCTTGCATTAGCCGCTTCGACGATTTTTGATACAATTTTTTTGGCCTCACCGGGTGTTTGTTCTAACCAAGAGCTTAGTTGTTCTGCTACAATTTTTTCAACAATAGGACGTACTTCTGAGGAGACTAATTTATCTTTTGTTTGTGATGAGAACTTTGGATCAGGAACCTTCACGGAAAGAACGCAAGTCATTCCCTCTCTGGCATCATCACCCGATAAAGTGACATTTCCTTTTTTTGCGACAGCAACACTATTTGAATAACTAACCAGCGATCGAGTTAGCGCTGATCGAAAACCCTGAAGGTGCGTTCCTCCATCACCTTGGGGAATATTATTAGTAAAACAAAGCATACTTTCAGAGTAGCCATCGTTCCACTGTAAGGCTCCCTCAACTTTAATACCCCCGCTCTCACCTTCAAAAGGAATAATTTTATTAAGAGTAGATTTGCGTGCATTAAGGAATTGAACATAAGAAGTTAAACCTCCTTGATAATAAAACTCAACAGGCTCTGCTTTTGCTTGGCGCATATCCATTAAAGTGACACGAACGTTAGAGTTTAAAAAGGCAAGTTGACGAACTCTATTTTCTAAAGTCTTCATGACAAAAGTAATATCAGTGAATACTTTTTTTGACGGCCAGAACTGAACTTGCGTACCTGTGCGCTCTGTTTTTTTCATGGTGCCAACTTCTTTTAATTTTTTAGTCGTTACACCATCTTTAAATTCCATATTGTAAATTTTTCCATCACGGCGAATGGTTAGGGATAATTTTTCGGATAAGGCGTTGACAACTGAAACACCGACGCCATGTAAACCACCGGAAATTTTATAGCTATTATCATCAAATTTGCCTCCTGCATGAAGTTGGGTCATAATTACCTCAGCGGCGGGTACTTTTTCGGTTTTGTGCATATCTACTGGAATTCCTCGACCATTATCAGAAATTGTCGCTGACCCATCTTTATTTATATTCAACTGAATAGAGTCACAATAACCACCAAGTGCCTCATCAATAGAGTTATCGAGGACTTCGTAAACCATATGGTGAAGACCCGTGCCATCATCGGTATCACCGATATACATCCCTGGACGCTTACGGACTGCTTCCAGTCCTTTGAGAACTTTAATCGAGGATGCTGAATATTGATCTGCCATTAAGTTATTTCTTTAATCTCTAAATTATTTATTACCCCTTGGAGTGCAAAGTTATCAGTGGTTGAGAAAAAGGTTTGGAATTTATTTTCTGCACAGTATTGAATAACTTTTTCAATATTGATAATATCAAAGTTATCAAAGATTTCATCTATTAAAAAGATTGTAATCTTTTGTTGATTCAAGAATTTTGCGCAGTGTAATAAAAAGCTTAATATCAATAACTTCGACTGCGCTGATGATAACTGCGATAACTTTTTACCTTGATGGGTAATTTCAAATATTGATTTTTGAGGATCGTGATCAGATTGTAACTTATGATCTTTAGGCCACCGATTCTCATCTGATAAGTCTTCTTTAAATTTTGTAAAAAAAGCCACCTGATCTTCCAATCCAAAGCTTGGTTGAATTTCAAACTGAAAAAAATGATTATTTTCATTTTTTAAAAAATCTTGAAATTCATTTAAATAATTTCTTTTGTAAGAGATTATTTTCTCCCCTATTTCAATCAACTGTTTATCGATGGACTCCAGCCATGATTTTTCTTGTGTTGTTTGAAGAACCTTTTTCTTTTCTCTTCTGAGCTTTGTAAACTTATTGAGCAGTTGAAATAAGGAGGGCTCAAAATAACATGCAATACGATTAATTGTATTTCTTTGATATTGAGTATCTTTAATAAAAAAAACTTTATCCGTTTCCGTAAACCAAAAAAGCTGGAATATTTTTAGTAATTGTTGTTGCTGAATTTTTTTATCATTTAAAAAATATTGCTTCGACCATCTTTCCTCTTGAAAGGTTAATTCGATTTTTAGGTTATTAGATAACTCTTCATAATCAAAATCATAATTCATAATCACATTACTTTCTTTTTGATCCTGATTGCTAAAGTTAGAAATGGTATCTTTTCGAAAGCCGGTCCCGGGGCATAAAAAACTAATTGCCTCTAATAAATTAGTTTTTCCAACTGCGTTTCTTCCTTTAAATAGCGTGTGATTATTAGAAAAGCTCTCTTGTCGTTGGGTAAAATTTCGAAAGTTATTTAAGTGAATACCCTTTAAAGGTGGGGCCACTTATATTCTCATTGGCATCAAAATGTATAGGCTCATGGAATCTTTAGGATCTTTTACGATCACCGGAGACGATTGATTTAACAATTCTAAAATCATGGTCTCTCCCTCTATGACATCTTGTAAGTCTAAAATATATTTTGAATTAAACAGTATCTCTAAAGCCTCTGCCGCATAACTCGCAGCTACCTCTTCATCCCCTTTATTACTATCGGTGCTGGTAGCCATAATTTTAATGTTGTTGTTTTCAAACTGCAATTTCACTGTTGGAGTTTTGTCTTGGTTGACGGTGGAAACACGATCAATAGCATTAAAGAAAGGCTCTGCTTCCACTTGAAGTAGTTTATCATTTGAAACTGGAATGACTTTTTCATAATCGGGAAATGTTCCATCAATTAATTTACTGATAATAATAAAATTATCTGCCTCAAGGCTCACTTGGGTATCAGTACAAATCATTTTCACTTTACCTTCAAAGTCACCTAAAATGCGGTCTAATTGAAGAATGAATTTTCTGGGTAAAATAATTCCTGCAATATTCACAGCATTAGATAAGTCTAATTCTGTTTTAGCTAATCGATGTCCATCAGTAGCTACGCAGCGAAGAGCAGTTTTGGAACCATTAGCAACGGTATGAAAATAAATCCCATTAAGATAATATCTTGTCTCTTCAGCAGAAATCGCAAACTTTGTTTTATTAAAAAGTCTTTTCATTTGAGGAATAGTTAACTCAAATGAATTCGTTGGATCTAAAGGGACAAACTTTGGAAACTCGTCAGCAGATAAAGCATTTAATTCAAAAACAGAGTTATCTGAATTAATGATTAAGCGATTACCTTCCAATTTACATTTAACAATCGAGTTCTTTTTTGTTTTTCGAATAATGTCAGTTAAAATACGTGAGTTCACAGTTGCTTCTCCATTTTTTGTAGAGTCACAAGAGACAAATTCACGAATAGAGATGTCCATATCAGTAGATCTAATTTCGATCTGATTATTTTCACATTTTAGGTAAATGTTAGAGAGGATTGGTATAGTCGAGCGACTGTCGACAATAGAACTGACATGAGTGAGAACCCTTAAAAAGGCCTCACGGCTAACTCGGAAATCCATTTAGGAAGTTTGCAATATTCTAGTCAAAAGTTCAATATCTTCTGCAAGACTAGGATCATTTACCATAATTTCTTCAATAGTTTTGATCGCATGGATCACGGTAGTATGATCTCTACCGCCAAATTTTCTTCCAATTTCAGGGAGCGAACGAGTGGTAATCGACTTTGCTAAATACATCGCTACTTGACGAGGTCTAGCAACAGATCGAGATCTGCGCGGAGAGTGCATGTCTGATAATTTGATGTTGTAATGCTCCACCACTTTCTTTTGGATTTCATCAATAGTGATCTTGCGAGAGTTAGTACGAAGTAAATCTTTTAAAACATCTTTAACTAGATCAACTGTAATCTCTGACTCTTGAAGAGATGCATGAACTGCCAAACGGTTAAGTGCCCCTTCCATCTCACGAACATTATTGGTTATTTTATTAGCTAAAAATTCCATAACATCGCCAGTCAGTTTGATATTTTTTTGCTCTGCTTTAGCTTCAATAATGCCATATCTCAGTTCATATGTGAGTGGATGAATGTCTGCCACTAATCCCCACCCTAATCTTGATTTCAATCGGTCTTCTAAGCCCTCTAAGTCTGCTGGGGATTTATCTGCAGAGATAATAATCTGACGTTTCTTATCAACAAGTGTGTTGAATGTATGGAAAAACTCTTCTTGGGTGTTATCTTTACCGATAATAAATTGGACATCATCAATCATCAGCACGTCTACTGAGCGAAATTGTTCTTTAAAGCTCATTATATTCTTAAAGCGAAGTGCTTTAATGAATTGATACATAAATTTTTCTGCAGTTAAATAGACAACATTCTTTTTAGGATTTCTTTTTTTAATATTCCAAGCAACAGCATGCATAAGGTGAGTTTTACCTAAACCCACACCTCCGTATAAGAATAGTGGATTGAAACTTACAACTTCAGATTGAGCCACGCGTTGCGCAGCTGCATATGCAAGTTCATTAGGTTTACCTACAATGAAATTATCAAAAGTAAACTGTGGGTCGAGTGGTGCAGAAATATCATCATAATAATGATCATCTCCATCTTCTTCTTTGTCTTGATGTACAACTTCTGTACCAGGAATGACGCGATTGTTATTTTCTTTTACAAGAATTGAAAGCTTATTAATTGTGATGTCTTGATCGAGATAGGCGCGCTTGATCACGGGTGCGTAATTCTTAATAATCCAATCTCGCAGGAAACGAGTGGGAACTGAGAGAGTTAATGAGGTATCAAGAAGAGACTCAAATTGAATAGGTTTAATCCAGTTTTGAAAAGTATCTTTATCGAGAGATTTTTTTAACTCAGATGTAATAGAACTCCAAGAAACATTTACTTCTTGATCAATATCGTCTGCCACGGTTATGTCACCTCTCCTCTGAACGACATGTATTTAAACATGAAAAGACGAAATGAAGAATAAAAAAAATTTTTTTTTATAAAAAAAAATTCTTGAAAAAAAAAATTATTTTGAAATTGCTGAGATGTCTTTTTGGAGTTTAGAAATTGTTCTGGAAGCTTTATTTAAATGCATGATCTTCTTTTGAGTAGATTTATGCAACACCGACATAACTTCCTTAAGTTTTGCCATTGAATCCTCTACTTTTTTGTCTTTGATCAGCTTATCGATAGCTTTTAATTGGGTTGCTACGTTAGATTTTACACTTTTATTGACAACTCTACGTCTTTCAGATTGACGTAATCTTTTTTTTGCAGATTTATGTTGTGGCATGTATTTATTTTATTAACAGGTTATTCTTCTAATTGCGTTAGTAACTTATATAGATTTTTTTATTTTTGTAAAGTCGGAGAAAAAAAAGTTGAACGACCATTTTGTACTATTTTTTTTACCTCGTAGCACTTTTTTTTCAGCATAACTTCTGTTCGTTGATAAACCTGAAACATATTTTGAAAACTGCCTAAAGTTCCATCAGGAGATTTATAATCATTGATTGATGAGCCCCCATTTTTTAATGAAAGTTCTAAAACATGACGACAAGAGCGCACTAATTGCTTAATTTCAGCTTTGCTCAATGTATTTGACTTTCGCTCTGGGTGAAGTCGGCTATGAAATAGGGCTTCATTAGCATAAATATTACCAATGCCCACAAAGACTCGTTGATCTAAAAGTATTTGTTTTAAAGAAACATTCTTTTTTTGAAAGATAAGAAAAAAATTTTCGTAGTTAATAGGATCAAGTAATAAGTCTACGCCATAATGTTGAAAAAAATATTTAAGTTCTCGATCATCTTCTAACATGAAAAACATTCCAAAACGTCTTGGATCATTAAAGACAACATTGAATTGAGAAAATCTCATGACAACATGATCGTGTTTTTCATTAGTATAGTTTTTTTTATTAAAAAATTTTAATCGTCCACTCATTCCTAAATGAATGACTAAATATCTAAGAGGCTTTAAAGTAAGAACAATATATTTCGCTTTTCGATCAACAGATTTAATAATACTTCCTTCAATAACCGGAAAATTTTTTATATGTAAGTTTTTTCGTAGTTTTTTTTTAGATGCATTAATGGATAAAATTTTTTTTCCATTAACTTTTGAATCTAAATATCTTATTGTAGTTTCTACTTCAGGTAGCTCAGGCATGCAAAATAAAAGTAATTCAAATAATTATAATATAACAGATATTTTTGAAACTGTTTCTCATGCTAAATATGACCTCATGAATGATGTCATGAGCTTTGGCGTCCATCGACTATGGAAAAAATATTATGCTGATTTATTAATATCCAAATATAAAAAAACAGAAAAAATATTAGATATTGCTAGTGGTACAGGTGATATTTTTCAATTACTTCCTTTTAAAAAAAATTTATATGCCATAGATCCGGTCGAACAGATGCATCGAGTCTCTCAAGAAAAAAATGCTGATAAAAATATTCAATATCAAGTTGGATATGCTGAAAAACTTCCCTACAAAAATAATTTTTTCCAAATTATTTCATGTACCTATGGTGTGCGAAATTATGAAAACAGACAACAAGGCTTCAAAGAGATTTTTCGATGTTTAAAAAAAAATGGATATTTTTTATTTATGGAGTTTGGTTTGCCTAAGGCTAATCTTATCAAAAAACCCTACCAGGCTTTTCTTGATTATTTTTTACCTTTCAGTGGAAGTATTGTTGCTAAAGATCGTCATAGCTATAAATATCTAGCAGACAGTATCAAAGCCTTCCCCTCTCCAAACGAAGTTCAAAATGAATTGGAAAACATAGGTTTTACACATATCGAAACTATTGATTTCCTTTCAGGCGCTAACAACATATATATAGTGCAGAAAAAATGAAAATCTTATTAATTATATCCAGTAGTGTTGGTTGCTATAAAGCATTGGATCTCATTCGAGAGTTTCAAAAGCAATCAATCGACTATGAAATTATTGCGACCAAGAATACTTTTGAGTTTATTTCACCTTTATTACTAGAGTCGATCAGTCGAAAGAAAGTTTATAGCGAACTTTTTGATCTTGATATGGAAAAAAATATTGGACACATTCAATTAGCCAGAGACAATACACATATTGTTGTATATCCAGCAACAGCTAACCTCGTTTCTAAGTTTGCTCAAGGCTTTTGCGATGACCTGGCCTTAACTTGTATGATTGCTGCAAATAAACCTATATATATCGCTGCCGCTATGAACAAAGAAATGTGGGCAAACTCACTGATACAAAAAAATGTTCAGCTTTTAAAAGATCATGGCCATCATTTTATTGGCCCAGATGATGGCTCGCTTGCATGCGGTGAATATGGAAGTGGTCGTTTAGTTGATCCAATTGAAATTTTAAAACAACTCAGTTAATTGAAAACTGCTCTCATAACTGTTGGTTCTACTCGTGAATATATCGATCCAGTTCGCTATATTACGAATGAGTCTTCTGGTCAACAAGGGATGGCGTTAGTTAAAAGTCTGATTAAGAACAACTTTAAAGTGATTTGTCTTCATGGCTATCTTCAAGTAAAGCCCATCGTTTCTAAAAAAATTTCTTATATTTTTACTCCAAATGCGGAAAGTATGTTAAAGGCTGCAAAAAAAAATAAAAATGTAGATCTCGCCATCTTTAATGCAGCAGTAGCAGACTATCGAGTGGAGAATTATCAAAAACAAAAAATCAAAAGAAATAAAAACCTTACTTTAAAATTAAAAAATAACCCAGATATCCTAAAAACAATTAGCAATATCTCCTCTGGTCCTCGGATAACAGTAGGTTTTGCTTATGAAACGAATGATGTCAAAGCTAATGCATTAAAAAAATTAAAAAAGAAAAACTGTGATTATCTTGTATTAAATTATCCCATCTCCAAAAATAATATTTTCGATAATAAGTATAACAACGGGGGTGTTTTTAATAAAAAAGGTCATTATCATCAAATAGGAAATGTGACTAAGACCTCCTTTGCTAATCAAATCCTACGACATATATTAAAATTAGAGAATGAGTAGTTTTATTGAAATGAAAGTCAGAGTTGCTAATGACTCTATCGAACTTCCTACTTATGAAACCAATGCTAGCGCTGGCATGGATTTAAGGGCTTACCTGCCTGATGGAAGCATTACACTGGAGCCTAAACACAGAGTGCTAGTAAGCACTGGTCTTTATTTTGAAATTCCAGAGGGTTTTGAAGTACAAATAAGACCTCGCAGTGGTCTTGCTCTAAAACAAGGAATTACAGTTTTGAATAGTCCTGGAACTATTGATGCTGATTATCGTGGAGAAATTAAAGTCATCTTAATTAATCACGGAGATGATGCTTTTGTCATCGAACATGAAATGCGGATTGCCCAAATGGTAGTAGCAAAATACCAACGGATACAATTTAAATTAGTAAAAGAACTAGCTAGTTCTGAGAGAGGAAGTGGAGGATTTGGCTCAACCGGAACTAAGTGATAATTTAATTGAACAATTTGGTCGTCAAATTCTTGTTCCAGGCATTGACGAACAAGGACAACTTAATCTATCAAAAAGAAAAGTGTGCATAATCGGTTTGGGTGCTCTAGGGACTGTTGCCTCACAATATCTTGTTCGATCAGGTATTGGAGAAATTCATTTAATTGATCCTGATCAAATTGAAGAGTCAAACTTACATCGACAGATTAATTATACGCTAAAAGATGTGGGGGCATTTAAAAGCGAAGTGTCCAAAAATAAGCTTCAAAGAATAAATGACATTACTAAAATTATTAGTCATCAAACTACTTATGAGAACTATTTAAAAGATAATGTAAATCAAAATTTCGATCTTGTTTTTGATTGTACTGATAATCATGAAAATAAAATTTTATCCTCACAAATTTCAAAAAAAAATAAAATTGCATATGTTTCTATTTCAATTAATTCAACAGAAGGAATTTATTTTTCTCAAAATTACAAAAAAAATTCTACAGCTTGCTTTGCCTGTTTGTTTCCACAAACAGATGTCAATCATCGATGTTTAAATAGTGCTATGATCGGTCCTGTAGCTGGATTTGTAACGAGTCTTGCGTGTACAAAAATTATTTTTGCACTTGCTAATTCATCGAATGATTTAAAGAGTGAAATCAACTTGATAGACCTTTTGACATCAGACATAAACAAACTACAATTAGCTGACATTAATTGTCCGCATTAAAATGTACAGTTTCATACCTCAATCTAGTTACAGTTATGAAGAGATAATTGAGTGCGGAAAAGGAAATCTTTTTGGCCCAGGAAATGCTCAATTACCGGCACCGCCGATGCTTATGTTTGACAGAATTACCCAAGTCAACAAAGATGGAGGAATGCATGGAAAAGGCGAAATCGTTGCAGAATTAGACATTAAACCCGATCTCTGGTTTTTTGAATGTCATTTTTTAGGAGATCCTGTAATGCCAGGTTGTTTAGGTCTCGATGCCCTATGGCAAATGTTAGGTTTTTATTTAGGCTGGCTCGGCCACCCTGGTAAAGGAAGAGCTATAGGTGTTGGTGAAATAAAATTTGTTGAAGAAATTAAACCAGACAAGCAACTCATTCAATACAAAGTTAATATTAAAAAGTCCATGAGCAAAAAAGGTTTCTCAATTGGTTATGGCGATGGTCAAATCATCCATCAAGATAAAATAATTTATCACGCCAATGATCTCAAAGTAGGTTTATTTAATGAGTAATAAAAGAGTTGTTATTACCGGTTATGGAATTGTTTCTTGTATTGGAAATAATAAACAAGAAGTTTTAACAAGTCTCAAAGAAGTTAAGTCAGGCATTAGTTACTGCAAAGAATATGAAGAAATAGGTATGCGAAGTCATGTTCATGGCAAACCTACTGTGAACATAGAAGAAAATGTGGACAGAAAGATATTACGCTTTATGGGTGAAGGTGCTGCTTACAATTACATAGCAATGCGAGAAGCTATTGAACACTCTGGTCTAGACGAGTCGCTAGTTTCTAACATTAACACTGGTATTGTTATGGGGCAAGGTGGCCCTTCAACCTATCAACTGCAGCAAGCTTTCGATATCGCCAGAGAAAAAGGTGTTAAAAAAATTGGTCCTTACATGGTCACAAGAGGAATGGCTTCAGGAAATTCTGCAACTTTAGCCACACCCTTTAAAATTAAAGGTGTAAATTATTCTATTAGTTCAGCATGTTCTACAAGTTTACACTGTATTGGTAATGCTTATGATTTAATTCGCCACGGCCAACAAGAAATTGTTTTTGCTGGTGGTGGAGAGGAGACACATTGGACGATGTCCATTTTATTTGACGCGATGGGCGCACTTTCGAGCAAGTACAATGATACACCTCAAATAGCTTCACGGGCCTATGACGCTGATCGTGATGGCTTTGTCATTGGTGGTGGCGCAGGTGTTGTAGTTGTCGAGAGTTTAGATAGTGCGAAATCACGAGGCGCTAATATTATTGCAGAAATTCAAGGTTTTGGTCAAACCTCTGACGGTCACGATATGGTTCAGCCATCTGGTGAAGGAGCTGTTCGATGCATGAACATGGCGACTCAGGGTCGAACGGTTGATTATATCAATGCCCATGGAACTTCTACCCCTGCGGGAGATATGATTGAATTGAAAGGAATTAAAGAAGTTTTTGGAGAAAACGTTCCTCCAATTAGCTCAACAAAATCTTTAACTGGACACTCTTTAGGCGCCACAGGTGTTCAAGAGGCGGTTTATTCATTATTGATGATGGAAAATAATTTTATGGTGGAGTCTGCAAACATTTCTACTTTGGATGAGCAGGCAGAGGGGATGAATATCCTCAGAGAAAATAAAAATGATGTTACGATCAATTCTATTCTCTCTAATAGTTTTGGTTTTGGTGGGACGAATGCATCAATTTATATAACCAGCTACAATGACTAAAGTTTTAGAAGGAAAAAAAGGACTGGTAGTCGGGATCGCTAACGATCACTCTATTGCTTGGGGAATTACTAAATGTTTACATGAGGAAGGGGCCAGTATGTACCTTACCTATCAAAACGACTCGATTAAAAAAAGAGTGGAACCTCTCTCCCAAAAAATAAACTGTTTAGGAATTATGCCTTGTGATGTTTCTGATACTGCATCATTAGAAAGTGTTCGTGATGGAATGAAAGATAATATTGATTTTTTTGTCCATGCTGTTGCCTACTCTGATAAAAATGAATTATCTGGCAAATATCTTCATACAACAAAAGATAATTTTTTAAAAACACTTCATATTTCTGCATACTCCTTAACAGAAATGCTTCGTATTTTTTCACCGAAGATGAATGACAATGCCTCCGTCATGGCGCTGACTTATTATGGCTCAACTCGTTATATGCAAAGTTATAATGTGATGGGTGTTGCTAAAGCGGCTCTCGAAACATCTATCAAATACTTAGCAGTAGATATGGGTGATCGAGGTATTCGTGTGAATGCCATTTCTGCTGGACCTATGAGGACTTTAGCGGGCGCGGTTATCAATAAATCCCGACAAATTTATAATTATACGATTGATAACTCTCCTATCAAAGAACCCCTATCATTAGAAGATATTGGAAAATCTTCTGTTTATTTAATGAGCGATTTATCGAAAGGTGTGACTGGGGAAATCTTATACGTTGATAACGGCTACAATAAAGTTGGAATGAGCATTCAAGATTTATAAAAATTGTCTAAAAATAAGTTAGCAATCATAGGTGGTAGTGGTCTTTATGATATTGAAGGGCTCTCTAAAACAGATTCATTAAAGATTCAAACTCCTTGGGGAGACCCATCTGATGAAATAGTAAAAGCTACTTTTGAGTCAAAAGAGGTTTTATTTTTACCTAGACATGGCAAAGGGCATTTCATATCTCCATCAAAAATTAATTTTAGAGCTAATATTGCTGCTCTAAAACAACTTGGAGCCACTGATATTGTATCAATATCCGCAGTAGGGTCTCTTAAAGAAGACCTAAAACCCGGAATGTTTGTCATTGTTGACCAATTCATCGATAGAACGTTTGCAAGAAATAAAACTTTTTTTGATGAAGATATTGTTGCACATGTATCTATGGCTAAGCCTACCTCAATAGGCTTGATGAATGCTTGCGAAGAGGCCATTACAACAGAAGAAATTTTATATAAAAGAGATGGCACTTATCTTGTAATGGAAGGGCCACAATTTTCTACACTCGCAGAGTCTGAACTTTATAGATCATGGGGTGCGGATGTTATTGGCATGACCAATATGCCAGAAGCTAAATTAGCCAGGGAAGCTGAAATTAGATATGCCTCGATTTCTATGGTTACAGATTTTGATTGTTGGCATCCTGATCACGATAATGTCGACGTAAAACAAATTATTGAAACTCTCTCACAAAATAGTTCAAATGCAAAAAAAGTGGTCAAAAACTTAATTTTAAATTTTGAAAAGTTTATCGATAAACAAGATCCGACAAATAACTGTTTAGATTTTGCGATAATTACAGCTCCTGAAAAAAGAACCAAAAAAACTAAAAATAAATTAAAAAATATCGCAGGGCGAGTGCTTTAATTTGAAAATTAAAGATAAACATTATCAAACTATTTGGTTTGAAAAAGATAGCTCATTAGTAAAGATTATTGATCAAACAAAACTTCCTCATGAGTTTATAATTAAAGATATTCAAAGTGCTGATGAAATGGTAAATGCAATATTTACCATGGAAGTAAGAGGGGCTCCATTAATAGGTGGTGCGGCCGCTTTTGGAGTTGCTTTAGCTGCTAAAGAAAAAAAAGATTTGGATTTTATTAAGCAAAAGGGAAATGATCTTATCAAGTCTAGACCAACTGCTATTAACTTAGAGTGGGCAGTTAACAGAATGATTAATAAATTAATTAATGTTGAAGTATCTAATATATTTGAAGTAGCTATTCAAGAAGCTCAAGAAATTATTAAAGAGGATGTTGGCTTTTGTAAAAATATTGGGATGCATGGTTTTAAAATTATTGAGGAGATATATAAGACCAAAAAGGATACTGTTAATATCTTAACACACTGTAATGCAGGATGGTTAGCTACTATTGATTGGGGCACCGCTACTTCTCCAATTTATCATGCCCATCAAGCAGGCATCCCTATACATGTATGGGTTGATGAAACTCGACCAAGAAATCAAGGCGCTAACCTTACTTCTTTTGAATTAAATAACGAAAAAATACCAAATACAATCATTTCAGATAATACAGGCGGCATCCTTATGCAAAAAGGTTTTATAGATATGTGTTTAGTAGGATCAGACAGGACTTTGTATACAGGAGATGTATGTAATAAAATTGGAACTTACCTAAAAGCTTTAGCTGCATATGATAATTCAATTCCTTTTTATGTAGCATTACCTAGCTCTACGATAGATTGGAAAATAGATAATTATAAGGATATTCCCATAGAAGAACGTAACAACAATGAATTATCTCATATTAATGGATTAGATGAAGCTGGTAATTTAATAAACGTTTTGATTTATCCTAAAGAAAGCAAATCTTTGAATCTAGCTTTTGATGTAACACCATCCAAATATATTTCTGGTTTGATAACCGAAAAGGGGGTTTGTAAAGCAAACAAAAATGAAATTATCTCTATGTTAAAAACTAACTGAAAAGAAAAAATTTTTTGGTAATTTGATAGCAGCGCAAACTATATATTGTCTGCGCTACTAATAATTTTCTTTAGACTTCTTTCATGCTGAGCTTTACTTTGCCCGCACGATCAACATCAAGCACCTTCACTTGGACTTCTTGACCTTCTGATAAAACATCAGAGACATTCTCTACTCTTTTTTGAGAGATTTGAGAGACGTGTAAAAGTCCATCGCGAGCGCCCATAAAGTTAACAAAAGCACCAAACTCGACGATCTTGACAACTTTACCAGTGTAGACTTTCCCTACTTCTGGCTCCGCTACAATATCTTCCACCATTTGTTTAGCTTTGTTAATGGACTCTTCATTACTCGAAGCGATTTTCACAATTCCATCGTCATTGACTTCTAGTTTTGCACCAGACACTTCAACGATATTCTTGATGACTTTACCACCAGAACCAATCACATCTTTAATTTTTGCTTTATCGATTGTGATAGAGATGACTTGAGGAGCATGCTTAGAGAATTTTGTTCTCGCCTCTGGAAGAGCTTCAGACATAATGCCAATAATGTGCTTTCTTCCACCAGATGCCTGGTTAAGCGCAATTTCCATAATCTCTTTGGTGATACTAGTAATTTTAATATCCATTTGAAGAGAAGTGATACCGTCCATGGTACCAGCAACTTTAAAGTCCATGTCACCTAAATGATCTTCGTCTCCTAAGATGTCACTTAATACAACAAAGTCGTCTCCTTCTTTTATCAGACCCATTGCAATACCACCAATGTGTTTTTTGATTGGAACGCCTGCTGCCATTAATGCAAGAGATGAGCCACACACAGTAGCCATAGAACTTGAACCATTTGATTCAGTAATCTCTGATACTAAACGCAGTGTGTAAGGGAAGTCTTCTTTCTTCGGTAACATTGGGTGAACAGCACGCCATGCAAGCTTACCGTGACCAATTTCTCTTCTCCCAGTAGCGCCCACTCTACCAACTTCTCCAACAGAATAAGGAGGGAAGTTATAGTGCAACATAAAATGTTGTTTGTGCATTGGATCTAGTGAGTCAATCATCTGCTCATCATCACCAGTACCTAAAGTAGTAACCACTAATGCCTGAGTCTCACCTCTAGTAAATAAACTAGAGCCATGAGCTCGAGGTAGAATGTCTAGTTCACAAGTAATTTGTCTAACTTCATCCAGCTTTCGACCATCAATACGACTTTTATTTTTAATGATATCACCACGGACAACATCTTTTTCAATGTCTTTAATAATGGTCGTTGCAGCTAAAACTTGATCAGCTTCTACATTATCAATAATTGAAGATCTAATCTCATTCAGCTTTTGGCTTCTTTCTTGTTTATCAACAAGGCCATATGCTTCGCGAATAGGATCAGTAATTTTACCAGCGATATCTTTTTGAAGACCCTCATAAAAATCAGGAAGACTAGGGACTTCAAACGTTTTTATCTCTGTTTTTCCAGCAAATGTATGAACTTCTTTGATGAAGTTTTGGTAAAATTCATGACCAAAATTTACGGCATCCAACATTGTGCTTTCAGGAAGCTCTTGTGCTTCTGACTCTACCATTAAAACGCCTTCTTCTGTTCCAGCTAGAACAAGATCAAGCTCGGAATTCTCCATCTCTTGTATGGTTGGGTTAGCGACTAGTTGGCCATCAATATATCCAACACGCGCGGCCCCAAGAGTTCCTGCAACTGGCAAGCCTGAAATAGCTAATGCAGCGCCAGCGGCGTACATTGCAATCACATCAGGATCAACCGTTCCATCATAAGAAAGAACAGTGAGGGTTACTTGAGTTTCATTTTTGAAATTTTTATGAAATAAAGGTCGAATAGGTCGATCAATTAAACGACTAATTAAAGTCTCACGTTCAGTTGGTCGAGCCTCTCTTTTAAAAAATCCACCTGGAATTTTTCCAGATGCATAATATTTTTCCTGATAATTAACTGTTAGTGGAAAAAAATCGATATCAGGTTTTTGTGTCTTAGCGGCACAAATGTTAGCCATCACCATGGTCTCACCACAGTAAACAACAACTGAGGCATCAGCTTGTTTGGCTATTCGATTAGTTTCAAGTGTAATTTGTTGGTTACCCAACGTAAAGGTATGTTCTATTTTCATTTTCCTCTTTTCTACCTACAACTAAGAAAAGTTTTACTTTTTTCTTAATTTTAATTTGTCTGCTACTTCTGTGTACTTTCCAACATTCTTCTTCTTTAAATACGCCATCAATCTATTTCTTTTACCAACCATCATGAGCAGACCTCTTCGAGAATGAAAATCCTTCTTATGAACTTTGATATGTTCTGTTAACAGATTAATTTTCTGAGTGAGAAAAAAAATTTGTGATTCCGGAGAACCGGTATCATTTTCAGCACGTGCTATATCGTTAATTTGTATGTCCGACATCAATACTCCTTTCAAAGTAAACATCATTTGTCCAGGATGTCGCCCAGATCAAATGGTAATCAAGTTGGTACTTAAATCATTTATACTTGAAAAATCAAGGATATTTTCATAATCCACGGAACGATCCATTGAAAACTCTCCTATTTTCAGCCTTTTTATTTGAGACGCATAGCCTTTATCTCCCATAGTAGATGCTAACTCGGACGCAAATGCCCTAACATAAAAACCTGTTTGGCACTCTAGCTCAATTCCCAAAGTTGAAGGATTGGAGTATAAGACTTTCAAAGAACTTAATGATACTTGTTTATATCGATCCTTTATGTCTTCATTATTTCTCGCTAATTCATAAAAGTTTTTACCTTCTTTTTTATGAGCAGAAAAATTAGGAATTTTTTGCTGGTAAATTCCTATAAATTTTTTTATGTAATGTATACGATCTTGAAAATCATGACAGACTGGCTCCAAAGAGGTATATCGACCTTCTGAGTCGAGAGTTGGGGTTGTTGCGCCGAAGCGTATTTGGACTTCATAACTTTTATTGGAAAGATGTATTTTCGGTATCAGTTTGGTCGCTTTATTAATTCCAATTAATAAAATACCTGATGCTAAAGGATCTAATGTTCCTGCAAAACCTATTTTATGAAATTGGTAACGAAATTTTAATTTTCGAATAACACCAAAAGACTCGACACCTTCTGGTTTGTTGACTACTAGCCATCCATTAGAGGTGAACTTTTGTTTCATTGTCTTTAAAGTGAATCGATAAGTGATTGTACTTTTAAAGAGTCTTGAAACGTTTGATCAAAAATAAGAGTAACCTTAGGGGTGTATTTACTCGTTAAGGTATTAGCGATTAAACTTTGAATATCATGTAAGTAAAGTTTATTAAATTGAGCAAACTCTTCTTCAGTAATATTATGAATTAAAAAAATCTTTGCAAAGCGAAGATCTTTGCTCACTTTCACGCTTGTAATTTCAAAGCGTAAGTTGGGAAATTTGCTAAGATAGTCTCGGTGGGTAACGAGATATTCGGATACTAATCTTTTGATTGAGAGTTCAATTTTTTTGGTACGAAAACTTGGCTTGTTGTCCACACTATAATTCTTTTTGAACTTCCTTAGTTAAATAAAACTCGATTTCATCTTTTACTAAAATGTCTGAGTAATCTTTAAAGGAAATACCACACTCGTAGTTTTCTCGAACTTCTTTGACATCATCTTTGAATCGCTTGAGTGTTCCAACTTCTCCCTCATGAATAATCTTACCTTCACGAACAAGTCTTATTTTTGCAGAATTCGAGACATAACCGTTAGTAACAAAACAACCAGCAATTGTACCAAATTTTGATGAACTGAAAGTATCCCTAACCTCTGCGTGACCGATAATTTCTTCTTTGGTATCAGGAGTTAAGAGACCTGATAGCATTTTCTTCATATCATCAATTAACTCATAAATAATTGAATAATAGCGAATATCTACTTTGTCTCTCTTTGCAATAGTACGAGCTTGAGGGATCGCACGAATGTTAAAACCTATCACAACGCCTTGAGCAGAGTTAGCTAAGCTCACATCACTTTCGTTAATCGCTCCAATCGCATTATGAATAACATTAATTTGAACTTCATCATTTCCTACTTTTTCAAGAGAAGCTACAATCGCTTCTAAAGATCCCTGCACATCTGCTTTAACGATAATAGGTAATTTTTTTACTTCTCCTTTAGATACATTAGCCATCATTTCCTCTAGTGAGGATTTAGTTACGGATGCTGTATTTTCTAATTTTTTTTGTTCTTTAACTTTTTCGGTAATATCTTTTGCTGTTTCTTCGTTGGGCATAACATGCATGACATCACCCGCTTGAGGAACTGAGTCAAAACCTAAAACTTCTACAGGCATACCTGGGGGTGCTGTTTTCAATCTTTTTCCTGCCTCATCCAAAAGAGCGCGAACACGACCAAAAGCAGAGCCACAAGTAAAATGATCTCCTTCTTTTAAAGTACCATTTTTAACAATAACCGTAGCAACTGAACCTTTGCCTGTTTCAATTTTTGATTCTACGACAATTGCTTCTGCTAATTTATTGTGTTCAACATTTAGATCTAAGATTTCAATTTGAAGAAGAATATTATCTAAAAGCTTATCGAGATTAGTTTTTTTAACAGCTGAGATTTCTGTCTCTAAAACTTCTCCGCTATAACTTTCGACAACAACTTCATGGCTCAATAAATCATTACGGACAATGTTAGGATCAACATCAGGTAAATCCATTTTATTAATTGCAAGCACAATCGGTACGCCTGCTGCTTTTGCATGAGAAATAGCTTCAATCGTTTGAGGCTTGACACTGTCATTAGCAGCAACAACTAATACAACCACATCTGTTAAGTTAGCTCCACGGGAACGAATATTCGAAAATGCGGCATGACCTGGTGTGTCTAAAAAAGTTATGGGATTTTTATTGTGTTGAATTTGATAAGCGCCAATATGCTGAGTAATTCCACCCGACTCTCGAGCAGTGACATTGGTGTTTCTTAATGCATCTAAAAGTGAGGTTTTCCCATGATCGACATGGCCCATTACAGTTACAATCGGAGGTCGAGCCTTAATATTGGAATTTGATGTTTTTTGATGATTAGCAATTTCATCTTTTAAACTAATAGCCTCTTCTCTTTTTGGAGTGTGACCTAATTCAGTAACAATTAATTCTGCTGTATCACCATCAATATATTGATTAGCCGTAGCCATCACACCACTTTTCATTAATGCCTTAACCACATCACCAGTTTTTTCTGACATGCGGCTAGCTAATTCTTGGACAGAAATCTTAACTGGGATATCAACCTCCCGAACAATCTTTTGAGAGCTTGTTAAATTAGGTTTAAATTTTTTATTTTGTTTTTCTCGATTTCTTTTTGTTTTTGCCAGACTTGGCATCTTTTCATAATCTGGCTCATCATCTAAGATATTGTTAACAGAGAGAGAAGATAATTTTTTCTGAAAGGCAGTCGTGTTGAGTGTTAGTTTTTTACGAGGTGCAGCTCCGCCCACGGCGCCTGTTGCAGGTTTTTTGGGTGGAGGTGTTGTGGTCTTATTATCTTTGGTCATAGATATAAATCTTAGCTATTAAGATAAATCTCCCTGGCATCCATAATAATTTTTTCAGCAACAGATTTTTCAATTCTTTTTTGAAGAATACCTTCTTTGCCTACTAATTCATCAGTTGCAAGATCTGCTAAATCTTGTCTAGTAAGAATTTTATTCTCAATCAAAGTTGCAAGCATCTTATGATCAAATTCAGTGATAGCTTTCACATAATCATCCAAGCTTGACTCTTGAATTAGTTTTTCTAATTCAGCTTTTTCATTAGCCATATGCTGAGATGCACGATCATAGATCTCTGCTGCTAACTCACCATCAAAACCCTCGATTTTCTCGATATCCGTCACAGAAGCATTTGCAATTTTTTCTATGCTTGTGTATCCCTCGACTGCTAGTAATTGTGCGATCATATCTTCGAGATCCAGCTTCTCTGCGAACAAAGTAGTGATTTTTTTAAATTCCTCTTGGCGTCTTTCTGCATCCTCTTTTTCTGTCAGGATATCAATCTCCAAACCTGTTAAAATAGAGGCTAATTTGACATTTTGACCTCGACGACCAATCGCAATACTTAATTGATCTTCTGGTAAGACTACTTCTACACGATTAGAGTCATCAAATTCATTTACTTTTGCTACCTGGGCTGGAGCAATGGCATGTTGAACATAAATGGATTTAACTTCATTCCAGTTCACAATATCAATCTTCTCTCCTTGAAGTTCATTGACAATAGCTTGAACACGTGAACCTCTCATTCCCACACAAGCGCCGACAGGATCAATCGATTTATCGTTTGCACGAACCGTAATCTTTCCTCGACTGCCTGGATCTCGAGCAACAGATAAAATTTCAATTTGGCCTTCATAAATTTCTGGAACCTCTTGAACAAAAAGTTTTGCCATAAATTGAGGGTGAGTTCTTGATAAAAATATCTGATGGCCTTTGGCTTCTTCTTTGATATCAAAGAAATAAGCTCGAATACGATCTCCAGTTTTAAAATTTTCTCTTGGAATTAATTCATCTTTACGTAAAAAACCTTCAGCTTTTCCTAAATCAACAATGATATTTCCAAACTCAATTCTTTTAACAATACCAGATAAAACTTCTCCAACACGATCTTTGAAATCATTAAATTGTCTTCGCTTTTCCGCTTCACGAACTCTTGAATAAATAACTTGTCGAGCCATATTGGCAGTCACACGACCAAAGTTAACAGCAGGAAGAGGTATCGTTACTTGCTTTCCAACTTCTGTATTGGCATCATATTTCTTAGCTTGATCTAGAAGTATTTGATTAGATTGTAAAACCGGATCGATGGTTTCTACAACATCTTTAATATGGGACATAGAAATGTTACCCGTAAAGCGATCAATGGATGCTTTAATGTTATTTTCCATTCCATATTTTGATTTTCCAATAATTTCAAAAGACTCTTCAAGAGCCTCCATAACGATATCCATGTCGATGCCCTTCTCTTGAGAGACGACTTCGGCGACTTTTAAAATTTCTGTGTTATTTAGCATTTATCTTTTCTAGTTAAAAAAAAAGGCGGGATAACCCACCTTCTCTCTTGTTGGTTAATAATTTTTAAGAACGCTAAAATAGAATAATTTATGATTTTTGTCTAAGGCTTTTTTCTCAAATTTCGTGTCTAAAGCATTGAATTCATTGTATTTCCAAGAATTAGGACTGATATTATCCATCCGGTAGCCTTGATCCTGTAATAAAACCAGCGCATCTAAAAAATAATCATCATGATCAGTGGCAAAATGAATGTATCCATTTTTCTTTAATTTAGAACTCAATGTTTGAACTAGCTCGTTATTAAAAGTTCTTCTTCTCTTATGTTTTGTTTTAGGCCAAGGATCAGGAAAAAAAACTCGAATACCATCAAAATATTTAGCAGGAATAAAAGGTAGTATGTCTTGAATATTTAAATGAAAGACAACAAGGTTTTTAAGAGAATTCTCCTTAGAGTTACGAATAGCACGAAGAACGCCATCAGCAAAAATATCACAACCAATATAATTAATATTAGAGTAAAGTTTTGCATCTGAGCTTATTTTTTCACCATCACCAATACCTATTTCTAAAACTCTTGGTTTTCCTATTTGTTTAAAAAAATCTTTTGATGGAGGAACTAAATATTTTTGAAATTGTTCAAGTCGAGCAAAAGATTTGCCTTTTTTTCTTCCAAAATATTTATTTTTTGACTCGAACATATATCCAACTAGAAATTAAAATTAAAAGTAACAAGCTAATAACATAAAATATTGTTGATGAGCAATTTATAATTTGATTACTAGGTTTATAAGAATAAAAAAAGAAATCTCGCTGATCATTATCGATACGATGGCTGATGACTCCATTGGGTTGAATGACAGCTGAAACTCCAGAAGGAGTAGATCGAATAAGGGTTTTTTGGAATTCAACACTACGAATTAAAGAATTAGCTAAATGTTGTTGGGGACCATACCATTTTCCAAACCAAGAGTCGTTAGATATTTGGATCACCAAATCTGATTGGCAAATATTTTCATTAATTAATTGATATTCAAATATTGACTCAAAGCAAATCATGGGAGTTGCCTTTAATTGATTAGGTAAATTGATTAAAGATTGATTATTACCGGGAACATAATTCATTCCTAAATTTAAAAACCGGCTAACTAAAGGCTTGACCCAAGGTACGTATTCTCCAAATAAAACTAACTTTTGTTTATCATAGTACTGTTCAATAACCCCCGTCTCATTCAATACATAAAGGCGATTATAAAGCAGAACATCATTTTCTATGGCACTTGAGCCTAAAATTAATTTTTGATTATTTTCAAGAATGCTTCCTAGACGTTTTAATAATCCTGGTCGATTATTCAGATCAATCGGTAGAGAGCCCTCAGGCCAAATAATAACATCCACATCGGGTCTTCCTTGAAGCGCCTCTAGGGTTAATTGTTCATATTTTTCAATATTTTCAATTACATCATAATTAACCAATGACTCATAAATATTAGGCTGAATTACTATAAAATTTACTGCATCCTCACCATCCTGAAAACTAGGCTGTTGTTTGATAAAACCGATAAGAAAAGAAAAAATTACAAGTATGTTTACTAAATAAAGACTAAGGCGTTTTCCATTAATTAGGAAAAATAAAATCAAACCAATTACTAAATGAATGATTAAGCCTAAACCATAAACGCCTACAATAGGTAAAGATTTTAAGACAAAAAGATTTTTAAAATAAATGATTGCAGAAGGATTCCATGGAAACCCACCAATGATAAATTCTTTTAATAGTTCTGTGATACTTAGACTTAAGGGCAACAAAAAAGGTAATAAATTTTTTCCTCGAAAAAAATAATAAATTAATTGAATAGACCCCAAATGAAGAAATGCAATAAATCCTGCAAGAAAAGAAATTAAAATTACTCCTAAAATTAAATAGCCCAAACCCCCTGAGGAAAAGGATTGAATAATCCAAATCAAACTAATGAATTGAATTAAATAAAAAAAAATAAAAATATGTTTTAATTTATAAGTTCGATCAATTAGTAAAATATAAAAAAAAAGCGTTATTCCAATCCAATAAAAAAGAGATAATCCAAATGGTGGAAGTGATAAAAGAATTAGAAGAGCACTGGTGACAATAATTAAGAATTGTCGAGAAAGAAATAAGGACAAACTATTGGGGTTTCACACCATGAACAATTACTTCTAAAATTTTTCTAGAAGAAACTTTATGAATGGTGAATGATAATTTTTTATTTATATCAAATTTTTCTTTTTTCTTTGGAATTCGACCAGCTAAATTAAATATAATTCCTCCAATAGTTCCGACATCCTCTTTTAAATCCTCTGGAATTGAAATATCAAACTCTCTTTCAAAATCATCAACTAGCATTGCAGCATCCATAATCAGATTATTATTTTTTAGGTCATACATTGGAGCTTCTTCTTTGTCATGCTCATCTTCAATTTCACCAACAATCTCCTCCACAAGATCTTCAATGGTCACCAAACCAGCAACACTATTGAATTCATCCATAACAATCGCGAGATGAATGTTTTGTTTTTTCATTTTTTGTAGAAGGTTAAAGACAGGGGTCGCTGAAGGGATAAATATTACCTCTCGTAAAAGACTCTTAATCTTGAATGATTTATTATTGATTTTCTTAAATAAATCCTTGATGTGAACCATTCCCAGACAGTTTTCAAGCTCTTCTTTTACTACCGGCATGCGAGAATGGGCCTCTTTATTAATAATTTTGATTAAATTTTCTTTATCTATTTTTTCATCAATAAAAATAATCTCACCCCTAGGAACCATGACATCATCCACAGTTTTTTTGTGAACTTTTAAAAGATTATTGAAAATCTTTTTCTCTTCAAGTTTTGCCACGCCAGAGCTATCCGATGTTGATGATATTAAATCAATGATCTCTTTTTTAAATTTATCATCTTGAATAAGATCTTTAATCAGCGAAATGGCTATGTTTTTTTTAATCTTCATGAACTTTTTTTAATCCTAACATTAACATAAATGTATTCTCTAAAAATCTCATATTTGAACGAGATTGTTTATCATAATGAGTATAACCAAAAAGATGTAAAAGGCCGTGGCCCACTAACATAAAAAAATTCTGAGCATTAATTGTTTGATTTTTATTCAAAATATAACTATCCGCGATTGCAATATCGCCAGAAGCATGTTCATCAGGAAAAGAAAGAACATCGGTTACTTTATTCTTTTTTCTGAATTTTTTATTCAAAATTTTTATTTCCTCATTTGAAATAATTTTTATTGTAATCATCGTTTGGTATTCATTTTGATGCAAAATTTGAAAGTATTCAGATAATTTTTTAAGACGATTTTTAGAAGCTCGCAAAAATTTTTTAAGTTGAGTATCGCCAATAAATTCAATTACAAATTTTTTGTTTTTAATTTTCAAAATTACTTATCGTAAGCGTTTATTATTTTCTCAACTAAACTGTGACGACAAACATCACTACTATTTAAATGGACAAATCCGATATCTTTGACTTTTTCTAATTTTTCCATTGCATCCTGCATTCCACTTTTCGCATTATCAGGTAAATCTTTTTGACTTAAGTCACCCGTAATAACCATTTTTGAATCTTGACCTAATCTTGTTAAAAACATTTTCATTTGAGTCGATAAAGTATTTTGTGCTTCATCTAAGATAATAAAAGATTTATTCAAAGTGCGGCCTCTCATAAAAGCCAATGGCGCAATTTCAATTAAATTATTGACCATTTTTCGATCAATTTCTTCTCCGGGCATCATCTCATACAGAGCGTCATAAAGTGGTCTTAAATAAGGGTCAATTTTTTCTTTCATATCACCAGGCAAAAATCCTAATCGTTCTCCTGCCTCTACAGCTGGTCTCGATAGAATAAGACGATTAATCTTTCCTTCGACAAATAAACTCACGGCATACGCAACAGCCATGTAAGTTTTTCCTGTTCCCGCAGGTCCAACAGCAAAAACTATATCTTTTGTTCTCATTTGTTTAAGAAAAATTTCTTGGTTCTTAGTTTTTGGATAAATCGTTTTTAATTTAGTGGTAATTTGAAACTTCTGATCTTGTTCAATTTGTTCTTTAATATAAGAGGGCTTTGCTAGATCGATATTATTTTCAATTTCTTCAGGAGTAATATCTTTGTTTTTTAATTTTTGATATAGACCTTGGATAATAAAGTATGCTTTTTCTACAGGATCTCGATTTCCTTTAATCGAAAGTAAGTTACCTCGACTGTATAACTTAACTTTAAACTTATCTTCTAAAACTTTGAGGTTCTTATCGTGGTAGCCAAATAAACTAGAAAGAAATTGATTGTCTTCAAACTCTAATTTTTTTTGATGAAGTGCAATGCTTGAAGTAGCCATTAAGCTCTCTCTCCTAATAAAGAATGGGTAAGCACTTCTTTAATTTGTACAGGGATAATCTGTCCAATGATTTGCTTTTCTCCTTGAAGAGCCACACTTTGATTAAATTCCGACTTACCTTTAACTTGACCCTCATGTTTACCCGCACCATCAATTAAAACTTGAACAGTCTTTTGAATAAATTTTTTATTGTATTCCATTTGTTGTTCATTCAATAATGCCTGAGTGCGCGCTAAACGTTCATCCAAAATCTCATCACTAATAAGCTCTTTATTTGCAGCAGGAGTTCCAGGTCGAGGACTATATTTAAAAGAATAAGAATTCATGTATTTAACTCTTTGAATAAGGTCTAAAGTATCCTCAAAGTCTTGATCGGTTTCTCCAGGAAAACCAATGATAAAATCAGAAGATAGAGCAATATCAGGCTTTGCCTTCCTGACTTTTTCAATAATTTCAAAGTAATAATCGCGAGTATGTTTGCGGTTCATTAACTTTAAAACATTATCAGATCCTGATTGAACAGGTAAATGCAGATATGGCATAAGTTTATCATTGCTTCCATGTAATTGAATCAAATCATCAGTCATATTAATAGGATGACTCGTTGAATACGTAATACGCTCTACGCCTCCGATTTCTGAGATTGTGTTAATCAACGAAGCTAGAGTATGTGGTTGGCCAGTTGCGTCAGCGCCGTGATAAGCATTCACATTTTGACCTAATAAAGTGAACTCTACGACACCCAAGTCAACGAGGGCTTTTACTTCATCCGCTAATTCATAAACACTTCGAGAATACTCTGCTCCTCTTGTATAAGGCACTACACAGAAATGACAAAACTTATCACACCCTTCTTGAATTGTTACAAAAGCAGATTTACTGTTATGGTTTCTTTTGATTAAGTTAAGAGTGTCGAATTTTTCAATGGCATCAAATTCGGTGATAGCTGCTTTGGAAATATCCTCTTTTTTTAAAAACGTATTGAGTGATTGAATAGACTGGGGGCCAATCACTAAATCAACATACGGTGCTCGTTTTTGAATGAGCTCTCCCTCTGCTTGGGCAACACAGCCCGCCACTATAACTTTTTGATCTTTTTTTCCTTTTTTATGAATTTTACCTAAATCAGAAAAAGTTTTTTCTGTAGCTTTTTCTCGGATATGACAGGTGTTGAACACAATATAATCTGCATTAAAAGAGTCTTCAGTTGGTTGAATGTTATTAGCAAGAAAAATATCTTTCATTTTATCAGAGTCATAGACATTCATCTGACAACCGAAAGTTTTAATAAAGAAATTTTTAGGTTCTGGCATTAAGAGTTTTTGCAAACAGTATTGCGTCTTGCAAAGAAGAAGGGTTTATAGGATTGCTCCCATAGTAGTTTTTTCTTTCATTGTAGGCTTTATAGCCTAATTTTTCATAAAGTTTAATAGCAAATTTATTAATTGCACTCGCCTCCAGAAAGATTTTGACTGATTTTCCGGTACTTTTGAGTTGTTTTTCAAGCTCTACTAAGATCATTCTTCCCAACCCTTGGTTTCTAAATTCAGGCAAAACTGCAATGTGTAAAATTTCAAATTCACTGACCTTTTGATCTTGATATAAAAAATGTCCTATCAAAGCACCTTTGACGTTAGTTTGATCTAGAAGATAAAAGTTAAAACTGGTTTCTTTGTTGAGGTGAAGCTCAATATCTTTTTCACTCCAATTAATCTCTAGTTGATCTTTATGATTGATAATCCAATTTTTAGAATCAGATAGAGTATGTGTAAAGTTCAAGCCACAATATTATCATAAAAAACCTTAGAACAATCATACCAGTTAAATTTTTTTGTATATTCTTGACATTTTTTTCGATCAATAGTCAAACAATTCAAAACATTTTCTTTTAAATTATCGCCAATAAAACCGTTAATCCCATTAACAATAATATCTTTAGGACCTGTTACATCGTAAGCAGCAACTGGTGTACCGGTTGCATTTGCTTCAGTTACTACGTTTCCAAAGGTGTCAGTCTTGCTAGGGAAAACCATTACATCTGAACTAGCATAATAATTCACTAAATCCTGGCCAAACTGGTAACCAACAAATTTTACTTCTGTGTATTTTTTTTTCAGTTTATTTAACTGTGGTCCATCGCCAACGACAACTTTAGTGCCATCTAAATCTAAATCTAAAAAAGCTTGAATATTTTTTTCAGTAGCCACTCTGCCGATATAAGAAAATATTGGGCCTGGTCCTAGGTCCAATTTTTCATAATGACCAAACTTTTCATGATTAACCCCTCTTGACCAGACCACGGTATTTTTAAATTTCATTTTGATTAGCTCAGCTTGCATTGATGGAGTAGGAACCAAAACTTTTTTCGCTTTATTGTGAAAATGCTTTATGAAGAAATAAAAAAAACTCGCAGGAATTTTTGTGCGTTGCTGGATGTACTCAGGAAACCGGGTGTGAAATGAGGTTGAAAATACCTTTTTTTCAGCGAGGCAAATTTTTCTGGCCAAAAAACCTAAAGGTCCCTCTGTAGCAATGTGAATATGATCAGGATTTATTTGATCCATCATATTTTTTAATGTTTTTTTGCGAGTAATCACAACTTTAATCTCATTATACGAAGGAAGGCCAAAGCGAACTTTAAATAACTCAGGGTGTATTACTTCTACCTGCATACCCATTTTTTCTAACTCAGGGATTGTATTTAAATATGAACGAACCACACCATTGACTTGAGGTTTCCAAGCATCTGTGACTAATAATAATTTCAAGCTACAGATACCTTTTGAACTATTTCTTTTTCTATGGATTGAATTTTTTTTTCATCCCAAAAAACTAATTCTAATTTACCGCTAAAATCTTCAACCATCGCACTACAACTATCCACCCAATCTCCTAAATTATGGTATGTCTTATCACCAATTTGTTTAATTTGTGGATGATGAATATGACCGCAAACAATTCCGTCACAATTATTTTTTTTAATTCTCTCAAGACATGCATTTTCAAAATTTTCAATAAATCGTTGAGCATCTTTTACCCTTGTCTTTAAATATCCTGATAAGGACCAATAGGAAAGACCGAGCTTTCTTCGACAGAAGTTTAAAATATTATTAAACCAAACAGAGTATTCATAAAGGGCGGCACCTAACTTCGCTAACCATTTTGAATTTAGAACTATTCCGTCAAATTCATGCCCATGCATTAATAGAAGTCTTTTATTGTTCGCTGTTGTATGAATTCTATTTTTTCGAACTTTAATATTTGCAAATGAAAAACCACAATAATCTGAAAAAACTTCATCATGGTTTCCTGGTATATAATAGACTTTGGTACCTGAGCGCGCTTTTCGCAAAACTTTTTGTATAAAAGTATTAAAGTCAGGATTCCAAAACCAATTTTTTTTCAAACGCCAACCGTCAATAATATCTCCAAGTAGGTAGAGATGTTCGCAGTCATTATATTTTAAGAAATGTAAGAGCTCCTTTACTTTTGAAGCACGTATGCCAATATGCACGTCTGAAATAAAGATTGAACGATGCTTGGTAACTTCCATAGATTCTTACCGAGAGTATAAAGGAACATGTTAAAGTTTTATTAAATGGCAAAAGATCAAAAACTATATGTTCGCAAGAACTCCAAAATTCATGCCAGCGGACTTTTCGCTAAATCTAATATTGAGCCTGGTGCTAGAATTATTGAATATCGAGGCTTAAAAGTCACCAAAGCGCAGTCCAATAAAATCGCTGATGTTCACATTGCTGCCAACAAAAAGCAGGGCACAGTCGGTGCTGTATATATTTTCACTCTAAATGAGCGTTACGATATCAATGGAAAAGTAGCATGGAATTTAGCCAAATATATCAACCATTCCTGCGATCCCAATTGTGAGACCGATATTGTGCGGGGTAAGATTTGGATTAATGCTATTAAAAATATTAAAAAAGGCGAGGAATTGACCTATGACTACGGATATGACATGGATTGTTTTGAGGACCATCCCTGTCGATGTGGCTCCAAAAACTGCATTGGTTATATTGTACGCAGTAATTTACGTTGGCGAGTAGAAAAAAAACTTAGAGATAAAAAAGAAAAAATAATTTAACAAAATTTTCATACTTCGCTGAATATTTTCCTTTACAATAATAGTAGATTTGAACAAAGATTCGCTAAAATCTATTGTAAAGAAATCCATCGCTCCTCAGATTATTCTCGGCAAAAAATTAAAAAAACGTCAACTAGAACAAGAAAAGAAAATAAAAAGGATTGAAAAAAAACTTAATCTTTTTGAAAAAACAGTTTTAAAAATTAAGGATCAAGTGAAACAGTATGCTCAAATTTTTCAAAACGATTTAAATGTACAACAAATCAATAAACAATTTAATGGACTGAATGTCGAACCTGAGCTGCATTCATTTCAAAGTGAGATCCTTTCATTAAAAGAAGAAATAGCAGTCCTCAAAGACTCCATTACCATCAAACTGGATGATCACCAAAAGAAAGTGAGCACATTTTACTCACGGCTAGATGAAATAGATTTTCAAAACTATCGCCCAGCAAGAATTAAACGTATTTATTAGATAAAAATGGATCACAAAAATAAAAATATCCTCGATGCTTTTTGGTGTTCTATTGATGGATTAAAAATTTTATTTGAAGAAAAAGCTGCGAGACGAGAACTCCTACTAGTTATCTTTTCAGCACTATATATTTTTTTAATGCAACCTGATTTGAACATGATCATTTGGCTTATAGTGTTACCTTTATTAATTTTAAGTATTGAGGCTCTTAATACAGGAATTGAATACACCTGCGATAAAATCACAATGGATAGTTCAAATAAAATCAAAAAAGCCAAAGATCTAGGTTCTGCTGCAATTTTTTTAGCCTTAGTTGCCTATAGTGTAGTGGTTTTAATAGATATTAGTAAATTATTTTTAAACTGACATTCCCGTGAAGACGTTTTTTTAATACAAGAGTCTTTGCTTTTTGAGAACTAGAGAAGACATCGAGGTATGTCACTAAAAATTCATAATATATTTGTGAAAATTATATTAAAGTGGCAGGTTAGTAATGCAAAAGTACGTCTCTGAATTTCTAGGCACCTTTATCCTGCTATTGAGCATTGTTGGTTCAGGGATTGCTGGTCAACAGTATACTAATGATCAAATGGTTATTCTTTTCAGTCATGCGGTGGTCATTGGATTTACCTTAATCTTTTTAATTCGCATATTTGCAAACTACTCTGGCGCTCATTTTAATCCGATTGTCTCTTTAATGTTTTTTTTTAAAGGGGAATTATCCTCCAAGGATTTAATCATCTTTATAGTCATTCAATGTGTAGCCGCCATCTTAGGCGCGATGTTTGCTAACTTTCTTTTTGGACTTGATATAGTTGAAATCTCTTCCAATGTTAGAAGTGGAACTAATATTTATATCTCAGAGATCTTCGCCACTTTTGGATTGCTCATGGTCATTTTACTATCAAGAGCAGATGGGAAAAATATTGTGGCTTTCAACGTGGGAATATACATTTGTGCTGCACTCATCTTTACCTCTTCAACAAGTTTTGCGAACCCCGCTGTTACTATTGCAAGAATGCTAACAGAGTCCTTTACCGGTATTCATCCCTCTACTATTCTCTTCTTCATAGGATCTCAAGCCCTTGGGCTGGGAATTGCCTATAGTGTCTATATGCAAATATTTGAGAAAAAATCTTAACTTCCACAAATCCTTTATATCTTTAATAAAATTACGATGAATAGTTTTCATAAAAAGGCTTGGAAGACTGAAACGTGTATATAGCAAAGAGGAGGAGTAAAATTAGTAACGTAGATCATTCCAGCCTTCCTGAAGACATTATACTCAGGCATGTGAAAAAAATATGAAAATTAAATTAATTTACTAATTTCTGTTAAGCTTTGCATATCAAACTTTTGTTCTTTTTCATATTTTGCAACCATTGCTTGGGTTCGTTTCACGAAAATTTTAAAAATGCGCTGAAACTCATTTTCAATTTCTTCTTCGTTTCCTTCAAACTTGGCTGGATCTTCTACACCCCAATGAACCTTAGGAGCACTGCTTAGATATGCAGGACATGTTTCGCCAGCAGCGTTATCACAAACTGTAATCACCAAATCAAAAATCATATCACTAAATTCATCCCAAGATTGACTTATATAGTCTGATGTAAAAATTCCCGATTTTTTCAAAGTTTTAATACTCATGGGATGAACATAACCTGCTGGATTGCTCCCTGCGCTGAATGCCCGAAAGTGGTTATTGCCATAATGATTAATCACGCCCTCCAACATAATCGAGCGACAAGAATTCCCTGTGCAGAGAACTAAAATTTTTTGCATTTAAAGTTCAGAGTCGATGGAGTAACCAGCAGAGCGAACAGTGCGAATAAAATCTTTGCCTCCAGATAAATTTAACTCTTTTCGAAGACGTCGAATGTGTACATCAACCGTTCGAGGTTCTACATAAGCATCATTTAGCCATACATTGTCTAATAATTGTTGGCGAGAAAAGACACGACCTTTATTTTCAATAAAAAATTTTAAAAGATTAAATTCTGTTGGTCCCAAATTTAATTTTCTTCCTTGGCGTTTTGCTCTTCTAGAAGTTAGATTAATCTCGATATCTTGAAAAATTAAATTATCGTCATTTTCTCTTTTTTTTGATCGACGAAGTAAAGCTTTAACTCTTGCCAATAATTCACTAGGAAGAAATGGTTTTAAAATGTAATCATCAACACCCAGCTCAAATCCGCGCACCTTATCATCCTCTTGCCCTTTGGCTGTAAGCATAATCACTGGAATGTTTTTAGAGGCATCTTTACGGCGAATTCTTTTTAAAACTTCTATGCCCGAGATGTTAGGAAGCATCCAATCTAGTACCACTAGATCAGGCAACCATGACTCTACAAACTCAACAGCTGTTTCTCCATCGTAAGCAAATTTAGTAATATAATTTTGCGACTCTAGGTGAAAGCCAATAAGTTCTGAAATAGGCTTTTCATCTTCAACGATTAAAACTTTGTCGTTAGACATGATTGAATAACTAGACCCTTATTTTTTCAATATCTTGGTACTGGCCAGAAATATTAAAAATGACTTCTTCTGCGATATTTCCAGCATGATCTCCAATTCTCTCTAAAGATTTTGCAATTAGAATGTGTTGTGTACCCGTCTCAATAATTGAGTCATTTTTTTCCATCTTGTCAATTAAGGTTTTTAAAATTGATTTGTATAATTTATCTATTTCTAAATCTCTTCTCCATGACTCCTTAGCCTTTTCAATGTTTCCGGTAAAAAGACTATCGAAAACTTCATGAACTACAGATAAAACAGATCGACCAAGTGCCGAGAGTGCTTCAATGATTTCTGGGTCTAAGTCTGATTTAGAGGTTATGGCTTTATTGGACAAGCCTCGACAATGATCACCAATTCTTTCCATTTCTTTTGAAACTTTTAAAGCGGTAAACACTAATCTTAAATCGCTGGCAACAGGACGATGGAGAGTGAGCACCTCAAAGCATTCATCACGAACAGCTTTTTCAAAATCATCAACTTGTAAGTCTAGATTTTGTATTGTAATAGAATAATCACTATCTTTTGATTTGATACAATTAAGCGCTAATGATAATTGTTTTTCAACAACAGCGCTCATCTCGCTTAATTGATCGCGAATCGCTGTTAATCTATTTTCAAAATTTTTATCTGTATGTTCTTTCATTTAAAATCAACCAAACCTTCCAGTAATATAATCATTAGTTTGTTCTTTATCAGGCTTAGTAAAAATTTTAGATGTATCGCCCTCTTCAATCAAATTTCCCAGATGAAAAAAAGCGGTTTTTGTTGACACTCTCGAAGCCTGAGACATAGAGTGTGTTACTATTATAATAGTATAGTTTTCTTTAAGTTCATTAATTAAATCTTCTATTTTTGCGGTCGCAATAGGATCAAGAGCAGAACAGGGTTCGTCCATAAGGATAATTTCGGGTTTAATAGAAATAGCTCTTGCAATACATAAACGCTGTTGTTGCCCCCCAGATAAACCGGTAGCAACATCTGTCAATCTGTCTTTAACCTCATCATATAAACCCGCTCTGTGAAGTGACTCTTTGACCAAATCATCAAGCTCACTTTGAGAGGATGTTACTCCATGGATTTTGGGACCATAAGCAACATTTTCGTATATGCTTTTTGGAAATGGGTTCGGCTTTTGAAAAACCATTCCAATTTTTTCTCTTAAATTCTCAATAGGTAAATCATCTCTATAAATATCAATGGTGTTATTCATAATAAATGATCCTTCGACCTTACAACTATCTATGACGTCATTCATTCTATTAAGACATCTTAAAAAAGTAGATTTTCCACAACCAGAAGGTCCTATCAAAGATGTTACCTCATTTTTAGGAAAATCAAGGGCAACATTATTGATGGCCATCTTATTTCCATAATGCACGTAAACGTTATTTGTTTTCAAAGCAAAATTATTATTATCTACCATTTAACCTCAACCTTTCTTCGTATTAAAACAGCCGTTAAATTCATCAAAATAAGAAATAATAATAGCAGCATAATCCCTGCTGAAGTTTTCTCTATAAAACCTCTTTCCGCACTCTCAGACCAAAGATAAATTTGAGAAGGAAGACCCGTAGCTGGGTCAAGAGGCCCCCCTGGAATTTCCATAACAAAGGCAACCATGCCCACCATTAAAAGTGGCGCGGTTTCTCCCAATGCTTGGGCCATACCAATGATAGTTCCAGTCAATGTACCGGGCAGAGCTAAGGGAACTACATGGTGAAATGTTGTTTGTGTTTTAGTGGCACCTAGGGCCAGGGCTCCATGTCGAATAGAAGGTGGCACGGCTCTTAATGAAGATCGGCATGCAATAATAATTGTTGGCAAAGTCATGAATCCTAATGTTAAACCTCCAACAAGAGGTACTTGAAAGGGCATATTGAAGACCCCAATTAACATTCCTAACCCCAAAAGTCCAAATACAATAGAAGGTACGGCAGCTAAATTATTAATGTTGACCTCAATTAAATCAGTAATTTTGCCTGGCTTGGTATACTCCTCTAAATAAACAGAAGCGAATAGACCAATTGGGAATGCAAAGGCAAGACAAACCATTAAGGCATAAAACGAACCCATAATAGCCCCCCAAATTCCTGCGGTCTCAGGGTCTCTTGAGTCTCCATTAGTAAAAAACCAAAAGTTAAAAGTGGAACCAATGCGCTCCTGCTTGTTGAGCTCGTCTAAGATTGATAACTGATAGTCATTAATTTTTCTTTGTTCCTCAGGAACGTTTCTTGGGTAATTGCCTTTGACAATTTGATCAAGATCAGAAGATGCTGTAATTTTCAACTTAACAGTTTTTTTGTAATCATCTTTATTGTCTAAAAAATAATCTCTTAGTTGATAGTCAAATCGTCGAGTAAACATCTCTCGAACTTTTATAAATTGACCTTCATTTAAATCTTTAAAATTATTATTAACAACACTATCTGCTAGGGCCTCAAAGGAAGATCTGGAGATTTCTTTATCAGAAGAATTTTTATCCACCTGCATAAATTTTGGGTCAAAAAACACATCCGCCTCAATAGTTGTTCTAAAAAATGCCCCACTACCAGTAGTAAAAATCTTAAGCATTAAAAGCGTAACAAAAAGCAAAGATAAAAAGACTCCAAGTTGTCCATAAAATTTAAAACGTCGTTCAGCTTTTAGTCTTTTTTTTATGTTACTCATATTTTTCTCGATACTTTCTTACAATAGTTATAGCAATAATGTTAAGAATTAATGTCATTACAAACAAAGATAATCCTAGAGCAAAAGCAACTAATGTTTTGGGGTTTTCAAATTCAACATCTCCAATAAGAGCTGTTACAATTTGTGTTGTGATAGTAGTAGCGGGTTCTAGTGGATTAAAAGTTAAATTGGCACGAAGACTTGCTGCCATCACCACAATCATTGTTTCACCAATAGCTCTTGACACTGCTAGGAGAAATGAACCCATAATTCCGGGTAGCGCTGCTGGCAACACAACCTTTTTAATAGTTTCCGATTTTGTGGCCCCTAACGCATATGAACCATCTCGAAGTGAGTTAGGAACCGATCGAATAACGTCATCACTTAGTGAAGAGACAAAGGGAATAATCATTACCCCCATAGCAAGGCCTGCTGCTAATGCACTTTCAGCAGATATATCAATACCAATAGAGTCGCCAAAATTCTTGAGAATCGGCGCAAGTGTTAAAGCTGCGAAAAATCCGTATACCACAGTGGGAATTCCTGCCAATATCTCAATGATAGGCTTAGCAATATCTCTGACTTTAGAGGACGCATATTCTGCAAGATAGATGGCTGAGGCGAGTCCTAAAGGTATCGCAACAAACATAGCAACAGAGCCCACGAGCAATGTTCCAGTTAGTAAAGGCACCCACCCAAAAGCATCCTTTAAAATTTCCGGGTCAACCGTTTCGCCACTGCTAATTACCCAAGCGCGATTAGGGTTCCACGCGGTGTTAAAGAAAAAATCTGCAAAATTAACATACTGAAAGAATTTAATTGCTTCAAAAATTAGGGAAAAAAATATTCCAAAAGTAACTAGAATAGCCACTATCGAACTGAAACGAATAATATTGATAATAATCTTTTCAACGATGGGTTGAACGTTCAGTTTTTGATTGATCAAGCGTGAAATAGAAAGCCCTAAAATAACTGGAAGCAAGATAAAGACAATGACAATGGACCAGCCATAAATGCTATCAAAAGAAGCAAGATTTTTTGCTGCAATTAATTCACTCTCTGAAGACATGTTTAGTAATGAGGTTTGGCCCTTTAATAAGTCTGCCTCTGGAATATTGACGATCAAGGCAAGATTAGAAATTTTGTTCATAATTAATCCAAACTTCGCATCACTCCACTGAGCAATATCTGGGAAAAGTGTTGGGGACATCACATATAATTCTTGAAAATTAGATTTGTATAAAAGAAGAATAAACCAGATAATTAATGAAGGTAAAAAAACCACAAGTACTAAAAAATATCCGTAGTAATCAGGTAAGGATGCTAATTTTTGATCACCGGTAAACTTTATTTTAAGCGCCCTATTTTTTCCAAAATAATAAAAACTATAAGAAACTATAAAGAGAAGGAGGAGGGCAAAGTAGACCATCTAGGTGCGCAGTTTATAGTTTTTGTGAGAAAAAGGGGCAGAAATTCTGCCCCTATTGTTAATAATTGTTTATAAGATTATGGGCAAAGCGCTCCTGAGAAAGCGTAGCCTGCATCTTTTAGTGGATGTTCTTTGTTTGCACAAGCTTCAATGCTGAAACCCATTGCATCTAAGTTATCAGTAACGTTCTTAACTCTTGAGATTAACTCAGGAACCATAGGTGCGGCACCAATTTTTGTTAAGTAACCGTTATCACCGATAGCTTCGTCGCTTACCATCATTTGAGCAAATTCCTGAATACCAGGTACAACGCCAATGTGGTCAGCTTTTAAGTAAATAAATAATGGTCTTGCCATTGGGTACTCGTAAGAAGCAATAGTCTCACCTGATGGTAAAACACCTTCAACACTCGCAGCTTTTAGCTTGTCACCATTATCTTTTAGATAAGAGTAACCAAAGTAACCGAAACGCTGGTTATCTTCGTTAAGTTTTTGTGCGATTAGTGTATCGTTCTCACCCATTTCGATTATTCTTCCATCTTCTCTGTAAAGAACACAGTCATCTTCCATTTCTTCTGGAAGATCACAACCTTTTTCCATTACACCACCGTCAAAAGCATCTCTTGTTCCTGAAGATGGAGGAGCAACTAATACTTCAATTTTGTAGTCAGGAAGATCATCTCTAATTTCGTTCCATGATGAATATGGATTTTCTACAACCTCACCATCAACTACAACATGAGCAGACATTGCTTTCCAAATGTCGTTTCTAGTTAAAGCAAAATCTTCAGCTGTGTTTGAGTGTGAGAAAGTAATTCCGTCGTTTGCCCACATCACTTCGATAACATTAGTAACACCATTTTCTAAGCAAAGCGCAGCTTCTTTGGATTTCATGTTTCTTGATGCACCTGTGATATCAGGATGCTCAACACCAACACCAGCACAGAATAATTTCATTCCACCACCAGTACCTGTTGGGTTGTATGTAGGAGTTTTAAATCCTGATTCACCAAGTCTTTGGGCGTTTACTGTTCCATATGGGTAAACTGTTGATGAACCAACGATATTAATTTGATCTCTTGCAAAAGATTCAGCAGCAAAAAGTGTTGAAACCACAAGAGCAAATAATGATACGATTGATTTTTTCATTATTAAATTTCCTTTATTTTAAGTTAATAGAACTCAATTCATATCGGTCTCAAATAAATTAAATGTTAAAGAAATGTTAAAGTTTTATGAAATAACCAACGGTAGAGAAACTCGAAACTCTGATCCTTTGCCAATTTTACTGTTAATAGCAATAAATCCGCGATTGTTATTCAAAATATGTTTTACGATGGAAAGTCCCAAGCCAGTTCCGCCCACTTCACGTGATCGAGCTATATCTGTTCGATAAAATCTCTCTGTCAACCTTGGAATATGTTCTTCAGCTATTCCCAATCCTTGATCTTTAAAAACAATATCCAAATATTTTTGTGGGCTCTGTGTTTCACCCACAATATGATATTCAATGAAAATATTTGTATTTTCTTTTGAATATTTAATGGAGTTATCAATTATATTGATTGCAATTTGAACTAACTCCTCCTGTGAGCAAGCTACTTCAATTTCTTCTTTTTGATCATCAAAAAATATAGATATGTTTTTCTGTTTTGATTTTGATTCTAAAGAATTTATGGCAACATTGATTGCCTTAACTACACTGCAATTTTTTTTAATTTCAGAATTTTCATAATTTTCATAAGTACTTAAGTTCAACAAATCCTCAATCAAATTTTTCATACGTGTCGACTGTTCTAAGATGATTTGAATGAATTTATTTTTATCTTTCTCATTTTTAGCCATTGATAAAGTTTCTGCATAACCAATAATTGATGATAGAGGGGTTTTTAACTCATGGCTCACGTTTGCCACAAAGTCTTTTCTAACAGTTTCGAGATTTCGAATAGTAGTAATATTTTTTAATACAATACAAAAAAAATTATTAATGGGAAAAGCAACTACATCATAAAATTGATTATTTGGAATGGGACGATGCCATTCAAATATTTTTTTTTCTTTATTGTTAATTACATCTTTAACTTGTGATGAAAAGGCGAGATCTCTAAGGACTGTCTTGAGATTGTCCGCTTTATCTGATTGAAAAACTTCTTTAAATTTAATGTTCACAAAAATTAAATTAAAATCACTGTCGATAATCCCTAACATTAAATCAAGAGAGTTAAGAATATCTTGGTATTCTAAACTCTGTTTATCCCCTAGCTCAATTCTTCTTTCTCTATCCATAATATTTTGTTGAAGTTTGTATCGTATTTTCTTAAAGACAGGAGAACTGCTATCAAAATCAAAGATGGTTTTATCTAAGTAATCTTCAAGTAAGAAATAAATAACAAAGTAAAGCAATACTTGTGCTATAAGAAATATGATAAAATAAAACAAAAAAACATTAAAAAATAATATCAAATTTATGACTACAATAATGAATGACAAAAAAACTACAGTCATGATTTCTTAATAATTTTTTGAACTTTTCTTAAAGCCGACCCTCTTCCAGATAGGCTAGGATTGATCATAAAATATTTATGAGAATTAATGGACCCAGGTCCTTTTTTATTTATTTTTTTGTAATAGCCATCACTCTTTAACATCCAGGCATTGGCATTGTCATTAATCGCTGTATTCATAATCTGAAAAAGTATTTGTTCATGAACTGTTTTGTTATCTATCGGAACTAAAGTTTCAACCCTTCGATCAAAATTTCTACTCATCCAATCAGCTGATGATATATATATTTTAGACTCTTTGTGAGGTAGTGGTTTGCCCTTACCAAAACAAACAATTCGAGAGTGTTCTAAGAATCTTCCAACAATACTTATTACTTGTATATTTTCTGAAAGCCCTTTCGCTCCAGGGATCAGACAGCAAATGCCCCTAATTAAACAAGTAATTTTTACTCCTGCTTGAGATGCCATATAAAGTTTATCAATAATTTTTTGATCAACTAGATTGTTCATTTTAATCCAGATATTAGCGGGCTTACTTCTTTTGGCTAATTCAATTTCATGATCAATATGGGAATATAATTTTTCACGAAGATTAATTGGAGAATAAGAAATTCTTTTATAATTCTTTGATAAATTATAACTACTCATGTAGTGGAAAAGTTTGCTAGCATCATTAGCTAAATCGGGATCGCAGGTAAAAAATGAGAGATCAGTGTAAACTTTAGCTGTTTGAGGGTGGTAGTTTCCTGTACCAAAATGGATGTAATGATTTAATTTGTTTTTTTCTCTACGAATAACCATTGAAACTTTGGCATGAATTTTTAAATCCATAAATCCATAAACCACTTGAACTCCTGCTTTTTCTAAATTTTCTGCCCATTGCAAATTTTTTTCTTCATCAAAACGAGCTTTTAGCTCTACAACAGCCGTAACGGATTTGCCGTTTTCTGCTGCTTTAACAAGTGCATCAATAATTGGTGATTGATCACTGGTTCTGTAAAGAGTTTGTTTGATAGCTATCACTTGAGGATCTCTAGCTGCTTGTTGAAGAAAACTTACTACCACATCAAAAGACTCAAATGGATGATGAATCAAAAGATCTTTTTTTTTAATCGCTGAAAAACAGTCACCACCATAATCCTTTATGCGTTCTGGGAACCTTGGTTTAAATTTTTTATAATTGAGTTTTTTGTTTTGTATATTGCCATACACTTCAGAGAGTTGATCAAATCCCAATAGATCTTCATATTCAAAAATTTCATTATCAGATACATTTAATTCATCAGTAATTAATTTTTTAAAATCATGGTTTAATTTTTTTTGTACATCCAGTCGAATGACCTCACCACGCTTTCGTTCACGAACTAGTTTTTTAAATTCTCTAATTAAATCATCTGCTTCTTCAAGAACATCTAAATCACTATCACGAATGACTCGAAAAAGATTTGTATCCTGTATTTGAAAATCAGGAAATATTTTTTTAAGTTGGAATATAATTATTTCTTCTATGGGATAAAAATAAGTTCCAATTGCATCATTAATTTTAAAGAAACGCTGTTTTAGATCTGAAATTCTCACTACCGAGATATATTGTTGCTGGTTTTTATTATGTTTAATTTTTGCAATTAAACTCAGACATAAGTTAGGAATGAAAGGAAGAGGATGTGTCGAATCTACTGTAATTGGAGTTAAAATAGACTCAATTTCATCATCAAAGAATTTATTAATTTTACTAATATGTTTTTTTAAGAATTTATTACGAACGATATAAATTTTGTGTTTTTTTAATTCTTTTTCAATTTTCTCGAAAGATTTATTTTGTTTAGAAATTAAGTTTTTTGTAAATTCATCGACTTGAAGTAATTGCTCATTTGCAGTCAGACCATCATAACTTTTTTTATGAGGGTCTAATTTGGTTTGCTCAATTAAGCCTGCTACTCGGACAGAAAAAAACTCATCTAAATTTGATGCAGCAATACTTATAAAGTTTAATCTTTCTAAAATAGGCACTTCGGAGTCAAATGAAATTTCATTAACCCTTTCATTAAAACGAAGCCAAGAGATCTCTCTGTTGATATATTTTTTCATTTTTTAAAATTATAATTTTTTAAACTTTTAACTTTTTGCATTAACTGTATAACGCCACATTTCTTTTTAATATCATTCCATGAATTAATGTTCAAATGAATCTCACATAAAGAGCATGTGGGCATTAATATTGTCTCTTCTTTTTTGGAAAGATATTGAATTAAATCTAGGAGAGCCGGGTTATGCCCGACAATCAAAATATTATTTTTATCACCTAAATTTTTTAACCAATTAATTAAGTCTTGAAAATTAAAGGTATATAATTCTTTTTCATAATTTATTGTTATATTTTTATTAAACACTAAATCACAAGTAGATTTTGTTCTTTTTGAAGGTGAAGAATAAATATTTGAAATTTCATTTTTAAATTTATTTGTGATGAACTCTCTCATCAACTTCGCACTATACACCCCTCTTTTTGATAGAGGTCTGTTAATATCCTCTAGAGTTGGGTCATCCCACGAAGACTTGGCGTGTCTTAAAAGGATTAACTTTTTCACATAGTTAATTTATAAGTATTAGAAAATATGCTCAATAAAAGAGATTCTGTTGGTCTTATTGATATTGGCTCAAACTCTGTTCGACTTTGTATTTACAAGGGTAACATGAGAAATCCTGATGTTTTGTATAACAAAAAATTTTTTTGTGGTTTGGGAGAATATAAGCCTGGGACTAAAGAAATTACTAAAGAAGCTGAAAAAAAATGTGTTAACTCGATAATTTTTTTTAATTCCATTCTTGAAGAAATAAAGACAAATCAAAATATAGCTATTTGCACTGCAGCAATTCGAAATGCAGCTAATCGCAAACAAATCGTTAACAAAATATCTAAGGTCTTTAAGGGGAAGGTTATTACATTGCTTGGCTCTGAAGAGGCTGAACTTGCCGCCAAAGGTGTAATAGCTGCAATTCCCGATGCTTCTGGAACAATGATTGATATGGGTGGAGGGAGTATTGAGCTTGCTTCTATACATGAGAATCAATTGAGTAAAATTAAGTCCTTTCCATTAGGGGCACTAAACTTTGAACAAAAAGATAAAGAATTAAAAAATTTTATAAAAGAGCTATCCGCAAAACACAAACTACAAAAGAATTTTTATTTAATTGGAGGTACGTTTCGATCAATTGCTAGATGTTATATTCATTTAAATGAAATGCCTTTAAATGAAATTCACCAACTTAAAATTAAAAAGAATGATTTTAAATCACTACAGTCTAAGATTTCTGCTTTTAATTTTGATCAACTAACTAAAGTTCCTAAAATTTCAATTGATCGAGTAAAACATTTGCATATCGCACTTAAAGTGATTGATCAAATATTTTTCAATACACAGTGTGAAGAACTAATTTACCCTCGCTATGGGGTTAGAGAGGGATATATTTATAGCAAATTATCCAAAAAACTTCAAAATCAAGACCCAACTGAAATTTCGTTAGATCTGATTGCTAAAAGTAGATGTCGATTTCTTCTATTTAACGAAAAGTCATTCAAGTGGATAGAAAAAAAATATCTCAAATTTAAAAACAAAAAACTCTCTGATGAAAGACTTCGAGTTTTGCGGTTAGCATGTAAAATTTCAGATTTAGGATGGGAACAAGGATCCAAAAATAGGGCTCAATATGCTTTCAGTTCAATATTAAACCTACCCTTAATCGGTATCGGTTATAATGAAAAAATTATTATAGGGTATTTAATATATCTTCGTCATTGTAAAGAAATTTTATCTAAAGAGGATTGTGATAAAAAAATTGAAAAAATTATAAATTTTCTTACCGCAGAAGAGAGGGCTTTTGGATATGAATTTGGTTCAATAATTCATTTTCTTTATTCTTGGACCAAAGGCTCATCAGCTGCATTAAAAAATTTAAGTCTAAAAAATGATTTGCAAAGTCAATTAGAATTGTCAAATTACCAAACAATCTCTAAAGCAAATAAAGTTTATAAATTGTTTGAGCAAATCAAAAGTTTTTAATAATTCGTTAATAAAATTGTAATTAAAATTACATCTCTGTTTGTTCAAATAAAAACTCATTAATTGAGTTGGAGATAAAATATGAAATTTTTAATCATTATCCTTGGATTGTTTTTTTCAAGCGCGCAAGCTCTCGAATTAAATAAAATAACTGGATATTCAACATTCTCATGGGATGAGGGTGGTTCAGAAATTGCTGCCTATGACCCTGCTAGAAGTAGAATTTTTGTTACAAACAACCTTACTAAAACTGTCGATGTATTAAGTATTGCAAATCTTCCTTACACAAAAAAGGAAATTTCAATTAATCCTCGAGCTGGCGTAGGGGGAATTAATAGTGTTGCTGTTTCAGAAAAAGCAGGCCTATTAGCCCTTGCTATTGAGGCTGAAAACAAACAAGAAAATGGGATAGTCTTATTCTATAATCTTGCTACCTTGAAATTAGCTTTTGGCTATAGCGTCGGAGCTCTACCAGACAATGTAGCTTTTAGTCCCGATGGTAAATATGCTCTTGTCGCAAATGAGGGTGAACCTAATGATGATTATTCAATCGATCCCAAAGGTTCGGTTTCTATAATTGATCTTAATAACTGGTTTGTGGGTCCTAGTGAGGATCGTATTCGTCATGTTTATTTTACCAGAAATGGTGCTCCTGAGGGTGGAAGAATTGTTAAACCTGGTGCTACTTTTGAACAAGATGCGGAACCGGAATATATCGCGGTAAGTGGGGACTCCAAACATGCTTATGTTTCGCTTCAAGAAAACAATGTTATTGCAAAAATTAACTTAGAATATGGCATTGTTACTGATTACTTCGGTCTTGGATACAAAGACTGGTCACAGTCTGCACTCGATGCATCTAATAAAGATAACAGAGTAAACATTCAGCCTTGGCCAGTAAAAGGAATGTATCAGCCTGATACTATTGTAGTCGTAACCAAAGAAATTAATGGTGAAATGTATGATTACATTTTAATGGCTAATGAGGGCGATGCAAAAGACTACGATGGTTTTTCTGAAGAGGTTCGAGTAAAAGATCTAGCTCTTGATCCTTCTGCGTTTCCCTATGCAAAAGAACTTCAACAAAGTGAAAATCTTGGGCGTTTGAAAACTACCACTACGATGGGCGACTCAAACGGTGATGGTCTCTATGAAGAAATCTATGGCTACGGTGGAAGGTCTTTTGCCATTATGGACGGCAACTCAGGAAAGATTATTTACGATAGTGGAAATGACATAGCAGTAAGAACTGCTTTCACTGGTTTTTTTAACTGGAATGAGGATGCGGGATCTTTTGATGATAGAAGTGATGACAAAGGAGCCGAACCTGAAGCAATTACAGTAGGAGAAATCGATGGAAAAACATTCGCATTTGTTGGCCTAGAAAGACAAGGTGGAATAATGATGTATGACATTACAGGCATTATTAAACCAAAATTTGTTGGATACTTTAACGGTAGAAACTTTTTTGGCGATGGCACCAAGATGACGGGAGGAGATATATCACCTGAATCGCTTGTCTTTATTCCTGCAGATAAAACCCCGCCAGCCTACAAAGCTTTAAATAATAGCCCATTACTAATTGGAGCATATGAGCTTTCTGGCTCGACGGCAGTTTATCAAATATCTAATAATTAAAATCATACTACTCTGAACGAACCCCTCTTTTTACTAAAAGGGGGGTTTTAATTTAAATAGCTTTCCTGAAATTTTTTGTTGATTAATTGAATTGCTTTTTTTCCATCTTTTAAAACAATCTTATCTGGTGGCCCCCAAGCTGTTTTATTGACATCTACAATATAGATCTTTTTGGTATGTCGATCTCTCAAAATATCTAATTCTCCAAAATCTAATTTGAAATTTTTACAAAACTTTTTAATTAAATTGATTTCCTGATTAGAAAATAATTTTTTTACTGGCACTACTTTTGAATAAACTGTTTTTGATTTAAATCTATTAATTTTCAGAGCATATTTAACATAAGTTAATGCAATATCATCTTTAATCCAGACAACTCGATAGTCGATAGCAAAATCATTATAAATATTATTAATTACTTTTTGATAAACTTTACTCTTATCTAAAAAATCTGAAAGAATAGGTGATTGAATAATTTTTCCATCGTGTTTTGCGTTTTCCTCTGATTTCTCAAGTATGAGACCATTATTTTCTAAAGGATTAACTGTTAAGGAATAGCCGAAGACTTTTGTAAATACATCGTCCACGTAAGACTTGCTAATATTATTACAGTTTTTATTAATACTTTTTCTGTTTTTAGAAAAAGGAATTTTGGAAAAATGGCTATTAGTATGATCATCAAAATAAATCTCAAGGTCAGCTTCTTGAGGGGAAGAAGTAAACTTTACAGGTAAGCCCCATCGTATTTTAGACATCATATATAAGGGGTTAAAAGGACGTCGAGGATAGCAAATTATTTTTTTTTTCTCTTTGTGATGATAATCAAAGCCAGAGACTAAGAAATAAATATCTCTAAATCCTCTTCGTAATAAACTAAATATATCAGAAGCTGTAATAGTAGACATAATGTGATTCTGAATTTTATTAGATATAATAAGTGTTAAATATTTATTAATGAAAAAGGCCCTAGAACTTAAGAAAAAGTACCAAATTGCAAGAGAAAAGCTATTTGATACGCTTATCACTAACAATGATGGCGTCCAGTTTAATAAAAACCATACGCTCCTGGTTGATCAAGTCGTCAAAGAGCTAGTTGAAGAAATTCAAAATCAGTTTCCTGTATCAGATTTCACATTAATTGCAGTTGGGGGCTATGGTAGACAAGACCTATCACCCAAAAGTGATGTAGATTTATTATTTCTTTATCAAAAGTCGAATAAAAATATTCGAGATTTTATAACACTTTTGAATAATTCACTTTGGGACCTAGGGCTAGAAGTTGGAATATCTTATCTAACTTTAAAACAAGCAATTATCGACTCAAAAAAAGATATTAAAACAGTCACGAAATTTGCTGAGTCACGCCATTTAATTGGAGATGAAGATTATTATGGGGAGTTTGTCCGATCAATCAAAATCTTAATTGGAAAATTAAACTCACTAAAACTCAGTGAAAAAAAACTTCTCGAATTAGTCGAACGTCATGATTATTACTTAGGAATTAAAAGCAACCTAGAGCCACAAATAAAAGAAGGTATCGGTGGATTGCGAGATATTCATACAATTATATGGGTATCTATATTTATGTTTAATATTTTAAAGCTCGAAGATTTAATTCAAGTTAACATTTTTACTTCTAAAGAAATTAAAGAACTAAGAAGTGCATGGAAATTTTTATTAACTGTGCGGGCGTTTATACACCTATTCAATGATAGCAAAGGAGATAGTTTAAGCATCGAAAATCAATTAAAAATTTCCAAAAAATTATCCTATCGAAATAATCAGAAAGAAAAAGGTGTGGAGCGTTTTATGAAACATCTTTTTGTGAATATTGCAAAAATAGAATCCTTGCTCAATACTTTTTATTCAAAGCTTCCTGAAGAATTAATCATTAAAACTATTCATAAAAGCAAACCCGCAAAAACAAAATCTTTAGATAAGAAATATTTTATTGAAAAAGGTTTTGTGCATATCCAAAATTATAATTCCAAAAATTTACTTCAAAATTGGCTGGGTGTTTTCGAGTCTTCTTTGAAGCATAATTTATTTGTTCATCCTCGTTTTCTCAAAGTGATTGAAGAAAAAAGAAAGCAAATCAAAAAGTCAATGACTCATGATCAGTATGAAACAATAGTCGAAATTATCTCATCGAAAAAAAATCCCATTCAGGTCCTTCGTAATTTAAATGATACAAAAGTTCTCAATGAGCTCTTTCCTGAGTTTGGTCGAGTTTGGGGCCAAGTGCAGTTTGATATTTATCATCACTACACCACTGATGAGCATTTACTTCTCACGCTCTACCACCTCCATGAATTAAAAAAGGTGTCTTTTTATAAGGAAATTTATAGTCGTCTTAGTCAAAAAGTAGCTTTACATGTTTCTTTACTTTTTCATGATATCGGAAAGAAGGGTCCAAAACGCCATTCTATATACGGAAAAGAATTAACGCAGAAAATATTTAAACGGCTACCCTTAAGTGAAGAAGATCAAAAATTATCCCTATGGTTAATTGAAAATCATTTACTGATGAGCGATATAGCTTTCAAAAATGACCCTCAAGACCCCGATGTTATTGCTTCTTTTACAGCTATTGCCAATACCCAAGAAAAGGTGAATTCTCTCTTTTTGTTCACTCTTTGTGATATTGCGGCCGTAGGTCCGAATATTCTCAATGAATGGCGAATAAGTCTTTTAAGAAGTTTGTTATTTAATGCGCGAGATTTTTTACAACGTGGTCTTGATACAGCAAACTATTCTTCCTCTGTTCAAGAGTCCCTGAAAAAAATGGTTGTAAAACAAGCTGACAAAGAAATGAAAGCATTTATCAAAAAATCAATACGATATTTCCCTAATCTTTATTGGGAGGCTTTTTCTTCAAAAATGATTTTAGATATTTTTAATTTTTATCACGATTATCAAAAAAATAAAAAAGCGCTATCGGTTAAATTTTTAAATTACAATAATAAGGAACATGGTGCCGTCATCGTTATATGTCCTAATCGCTCTGGCGTTTTAAAAGATATCGTAGCTGGTTTTCACTCATCACAAATCAATATCTTAGGTTCTCGAATTATCTCTCTAAATAATAACGATATCATTGATGTCTTTTGGGTCACTAGCAGTATACAAAAAGCCATTGTTGAGAAGAATGAGCAAGAAAGAGTAATACAAAATATTACTACCTCACTCAATCAAGAAGAGTTAGAGATGTATCAACCCTTATTACCAACTAAAATTAAAGTAGAGGTTGAACCTCGCATCACGGTTGATAATCAAATGAGTAAGTTGGCGACTACTTTTCAAATTTTGTCCAGTGATCGTCAAGGTTTGTTGATGGACATTCTTCAAATATTTCATGATCATAATATGAGTGTTCAATCTGCAAAAATTTCTACCTACGGTGAAAAAGTTTTTGATATTTTTCAAATTACTGATTTAAAAAATAAAAAAATAAAAGACACACAAATTCTTAAAAAGGTTGAAAATCGGCTACTTAAAATTTTATCATGATTATTGCAATCACTGGCTTCAAACCTAAGAACTTTTTAAAAAAAATTCGCTTTTTATCCCACGCCGTTCCATTATTTCAATTAGCTCAAAAAAGCCCTGGAAATATTCACGCTGAGCGATTTACTCATCAGGGCTATTATCATACCATTACCGCTTGGGAGTCGAGGGATACGATGATGGACTATGTTTATTCACCAGCTCATCAAAAAGCAATTGATTTATATGATGTTTTGGGTGAAGGGCTGACTTGTCATTATAGGTCAGAAGAAATCCCTTCTTCAAAATATGCACTTGATTATTGGAAGACCAATGGGCAATGAACTCACTCGAAAATAGAAGATATTTCTGATATCAATTTTAAGTAATCAATATGACCAAATTTCAAGAACGTGTTTTTTCAGGTGTACAACCGACAGGCACATTGCATTTGGGTAATTACCTTGGGGCGATAAAAAATTTTGTCGAACTTCAAAACAAATACAACTGTGTTTATTGTGTGGTAGATCAACATGCGATTACTGTTGACCAAGATCCTAAAGAATTACGTTCTAACATTTTAGAAGTACTTGCCTCATTTATTGCAGCTGGTGTGGATTACAAAAAACAAATTATTTTTCAGCAATCAAGTGTTCCTGCGCACTCTCAATTAGCTTGGGTGTTTAATTGTGTCAGTCGTATTGGTTGGCTTAATCGTATGACTCAATTCAAAGACAAAGCAGGAAAGAATAAAGAAAATGTTAGTGTGGGTTTGATGGTCTATCCTAATTTAATGGCCGCAGACATTTTAGCTTATCTTGCAACACATGTTCCTGTTGGAGATGATCAAAAACAACACTTAGAATTATCCAGAGATATAGCGCAAAAATTTAATAATGATTTTGGAGTAGAATTTTTTCCTCAACCTGAACCTTTAATTTATGGAAGTGCCACAAGAGTGATGAGTTTACGAGATGGCAGCAAAAAAATGTCTAAATCAGATCCATCTGATTTTTCACGAATTCTTTTAACAGATGATGATGACACCATTACTGCAAAAATTAAAAAAGCAAAGTCTGACTCAGAATTAATCCCTGGATCTAAGGAAGAGCTTCAAAGTAAGCCTGAGTGTTTAAATTTGATTAATATTTTATCTGCAACGACTAATCAATCGGTTGATCAAGTGCTAAGTCATTATGCAGGTAAAGAGTATTCCTCTTTAAAGAAAGACTTAGCTGATAGTCTTGTTCAAGTAATCAGCCCTATAAGAGGTGAAATTAATAATCTATTAAATAACCAAGATGAGCTGAATGTAATATTAGCTGAAGGAACTGAAAAAGCTGCCGCTATTGCAAACCCTATAATAGAAGAGGTTTATAAAATAGTCGGATTTAAATAAGTGCGTTTGAGTTGAATTTTCGTAATTTATCGACATATTAATAAGTAATGTTTGTACAGACTGAACCTACACCTAATCCGGCCACTTTAAAGTTTCTTCCAGGTCGTGAAGTAATGAAAGAAGGCACTATTTTCTTTCAAAATCAAGACTCAGCAGTTAATTCCCCGTTAGCTCAAAATCTATTTAATGTGAAAGGTGTAGAGAGCGTTTTTTTTGGCTCAGATTTTATTACCATTACTAAAGCTGAAGCTAACGAATGGACTCTCATGAAGCCCGCTATTCTTGGATGTATCATCGAACACTTTACAATGAACAAACCGATGATTTCTGAGCAGGCACCCAGAACTGAACACACTTATGATGAAAACGATAGTGATGTAGTAAAAAAAATTAAAGAACTTCTTGATACTAAAGTACGCCCTGCGGTAGCTATGGATGGAGGAGATATTATTTTTGACAAATATAATGAAGGAATAGTATTTCTTCAAATGCAGGGGGCGTGTCAGGGATGTCCAAGCTCTACGGCAACTTTAAAGATGGGGATAGAAAATATGTTAAAACATTATATCCCAGAAGTTCGTGAAGTTCGCCCCGTTGAAGCCTAAATTTTTTATTTTTTTTTTAGGACTTTTTCTTAGTCCTTTTTTTTTATCAGCCCAAGGTTTTGAAAGTTGGAAAGACTTACACATATATTATAAGAAAAATAATTTTGATCCCTCCACTATTACTGAGGAGCAACTAAAGTATCTACCCATCCTACCTAATCTTCCACCTGATTTTGATGAACTCCAAGATGTAGGTGTGAAAAAAAAATTATTCTATTTAATAACATTGCCAATCATTACAGAAGCGAATGATCTGATTTTAGAAGATAGAAAAATGATCATTAATATTGAAAAGAAATTTTTGAGAGCAGACCTTAATGAAAACGAAACCAATGAAACTATTCGATTGTCAAAAAAATATAAACTCGATTATAGCTCGATTGATTTAAAGCTATTTAAAGGTTTAAAACAACGAATTAATGTTATTCCAACATCGCTTGCCTTAGCACAGGCAATTGTGGAAAGCGGTTGGGGACAATCTCGATTTGCCTTAGAGGGTAATGCTCTTTATGGTCAATGGACAACTAATGAGCAAAAAGGAATTGTTCCGGAAGACCGTGATGAAGATAAGACTCATGCAGTCCTTAAATTTGATAATTTAAAACAAAGTGCTCAAGCATATATGCATAATATTAACACCCATCGGGCTTATTATAGTTTCCGAGTAGTCAGAAGTATTGCGGAACGAGTTCAATACACTGATCCGATCAGTGCAAAAGTGAAATTTCTAGCTGCATACGCAGAAATTGGACAGAAATATGTCGATAAGTTAGAGCTTATCATCGAGTCTAATAAGTTAAGGGATTTTGATCGATTTAATTAATTTACGAAATATTGATGACCATACCAGAAGATACCATTATCCACCTTGGTACAATTAAAACGAAGCCGTCCTGATACTGGTATTCTTGAAAGTTCAATTAAAAGCTTATTTTCAAGAACTGTTATTTGTTTTTCAAAAGATCCTTGAAAATCACTTATGAAACAGTTAACGCCCTCAACGCCCTCATCAATATCTAAAACAAATCTGGTTGATAGAGGATTGAGGGTAGGATTTGATGGCTGCAGTTGAGCTGCTTGAAACGGAAGCGATTTTGAAATATCACGTAATCGTTCAATTGAGCTGTAGTTTTCATTTAAAGGGTAACGAGGAATATAATAACGATAATTCATTGAGAAAGCACCAGAGTGTTGTCCAAAGGCTGCATCAAAATAAGTCTCAATAATTTTCTGTGCCGCATCACTACTTTCACCAAAAGGGAATGCAAACAAATTTGGAGTGATATTTAAGTTTGCAAGTATTAAACTTTGAGAAGTTTCAATTTCACTGACGATAGTTTCATCATCTAAAGTAGCAAAACTACGATGAGTATGAGAATGGTTTTGAATTTCTACACCTCTATTCAAAGCATCCTTTAATTGATCCCATGACATATAATTATTGCCGCCTACATTTTCTGTATTTAAAAACAATGTGACAGGAACTTGATACTTTTCAAAGATAGGAAGTCCTACTTCATAAAATGATAGGTAGGCATCATCGATTGTAACAGTAATTGTTTTTTCATTCAGTAGGTTAGAATCCAACAAATCACTTGCTTGGATAAAACGATAATTTTGTTCTATCAAATAATTTAAATGGCTGTCTAATTGTTCTTCAGTAATATTTGTTGAGGGATATTTGGTTTCTCCAAAGCGATGATACATTATGATATTATTTGGAATTGTATCCTCTAGCGATGTTGCGTAGGATAGATTGGAAGAGAACGGCAGTAGACCGATTATAATGAGTAAACAATTAAAAAATCTAGAGCTGGGCATCGATAGCTCGTTATCATACTGTTCAATCACTTTATTTAAAAATAAAAAAATATTTTGGGACCGTTTTCAGAAAAATGACTTTGGTCATGAAAAAAACCTCTCTTTGATGCTTCAAAAAATGTTAATCGAAACACAAATAACTCCGAAAAACATTAGTTTTTTACATTTAAATAATGGGCCCGCTCGATTTACAGCTATTCGCAATTGTCATGCGCTCATGAAGGGTTTTTTCTTTAGCCAAAAAGTTAAAATTTTCAGCTATAAAATTTTTGAACATTATTTCCTAGGAATAAATCAATCTTTTCAAAAAAATATTCTTTGTATTATTGATACTAATCGACGAGATCTTGCTATTCAAAAGTTAAATCCCCAAGGGAAACTTATTGGAAGAATAAAAACATATTTAATTGATAATCAGTTAATTGATCTTCTAAGCGGTGATTATGTTCTTATGGGAAATGGGATAGAAAAATTAAAAAAAATTAAAGATTACAGTTTTATTAAAAAGAAATTGATGGGGCCAATTGAATTAAAATCAAATTATTTTATTAATAATGTATATCAAAAAAAACCACAGGGAAAATTTCCTAGAATTATTTATCCTTATTCTCCTGTTTAAATTAGATATTTAGAAAAGAGTATTTTTTTTGAATATATTTTTGATGGTATTCTTCAGCCGGGCAATAATTTTTTACTGCTTCAATTGTTGTAGTAATTTTGTTATCAAATTTTTCTTTATTTAATTTTTCAGTAATTGTTGCCGCTATTTCTTTTTGATTTTCATCATAATAACCTAAAAGTGATCGATATTGCGTACCCTTATCTGGCCCCTGTTGATTAAGCGTTGTAGGGTCATGAAGATCATAAAATAATTGAACTAGATTTTCATAGGTTATCTTATCTTCTTCGAATTCAACTAGCACGACCTCTACATGATCTGTTGTACCTGTACATACCTCTTCATAACTGGTTTTAGAATTTTTACCTTGTGTGTAACCTACTTCTGTAGAGGTTACGCCTTTAACTTCAGAGAATTTTTTTTCTACTCCCCAAAAACACCCGGCTCCGAAGACTGCTTTAGCCATGAGCTTTCCCTTTTAATTGGGTTTTTTGTGCACTTCGTTGCGCAATGCGCTTTCTCCATATCTCATAACTTTTACGTTTAATGTTTTTTTTCATAATTTTTTTAACTTCACCTTCATCAATATTATAAATTTTGGTTATATGACTAAAGTCAGTCTGATCATCCCACGCCAACTCAATAATATCGCTAATTTCACTGACACTAAATTTCATTAATATTTAATGATACAAATTTGTAGAGTTATCAGATCTATAACAATTCGATGCGTATCCCTGCTCTTGGGTGATTAATTTAAATAATTTTCCCGCATGAGGTTGTCGTTCTAATTCTATATCATTTAAACCGACCGATGCGGTAGTGATATATAATTCATTGAGGTCGGTGCCTCCAAAAGTACAGCTAGTTACTTTGGATACAGGGAGTTGAACGATTAATTTGATATTCCCCTCAGCATCAAAACAACATACTTTACCACTTCCCCACATTGCTACCCAAAGGTTTCCATTTTTATCAACAGCCATTCCATCTGGGTTACCGTCTATATTATTCATGGAAAGAAAAACTTTTTTTTGAATTCCATTATTTTCTATATCAGACATCGAAAATCGATAAATAATTCTTTTGATGGAGTCTGTGACATATCCCACATTTCTTTCATAATCGAAAATAGGTCCGTTAGAAATTATATACGAATTATCATAACAGATTGGCTGTAGTGCACTATTATGACAAATAATTTTTCCGGTTTCTGATTTTTGTTGAGTATCCATGGTTGAAATCCAAACTTGACCATTTAAATCCACATCTGCATCATTGATACGATTATCAGAGTTTTCTAAGGAAATTTTTGTAAGTAAATCTTTTTTAGAGATTGAAGAGTGAAGTGAAAACAAGGAATCATAGGAGCTCATAAGATAGTTCTCATTATCTTGAAGGAGAATATTAGTGACCCCTTCAGATACTATATAATGTTTTTCTTGAAAATTATTTTGATCGGACTCAATAATTTTATTTTCATAAATATCTACCCACAAAAGTTTATCATGACGCCAATCCCAAATAGGTCGTTGACCTAATATGCTCTTATACGATTGCAGACAGACCTCTGGCTGTACGTACTTAATCCTCACATTTATTATTATAAACTAAAACAAAAATGAAAAAAGGGCACAAAGGAGTACCGATGTGCCCTTGTTATTAGGTAAGTATGAATGAGGGTACTACCTAAACTTTTTTATGCAGCTGCAGTTGTGGTTGCTTTACTTGCTGCATCAAGACCGATCTTTAGATCTTCGATGATGTCTTCCACGTGCTCGATACCCACACATAGCCGAACATAACCAGGAGTAACACCAGCTTTTAATTGTTCTTCTGCGGACAATTGTGAATGGGTAGTAGATGCGGGATGTATAGCAAGGCTTCTGGAGTCTCCAATATTGGCCACGTGATAGTGTAATTGAAGAGCATCAATAAATGCCTTACCTCCCTCAACACCATTTTTCACTTCAATACCAATCATGGATCCATAATTGTCATTGAGATATTTATCAGCATTTTCTTTTGCTTTGCCCTCTGCAAATTTAGGGAAAGTCACTTTAGATACTTGATCATGACCTTTTAAAAATTCTGCAACTTCTAAAGCATTAGAATTGTGTTGTTTTATTCTCAAAGGAAGTGTTTCTAATCCTTGAATAATATTAAATGCATTGTTAGGTGAAATTGCTGATCCTAAATCTCTGAGTAAGACGAATCTAGCTCTAACAGCATAAGCTATATTTGCTCCAAGTACTTCTGGAACTACTTTCCCTAAAACCCATCCCCAATAACTTGGATCAGGTTGATTGAAATTTGGTTGACGTTCAGGAAATTTTGTCCAATCAAAGTTAGCACCATCAATTATAGCACCACCAACAGAAGTTCCATGTCCTCCTATCCATTTTGTCAAAGAATGAACAACAACTGCAGCTCCATAGTCAAAAGGTTTACAGCTTAAAGGAGCAGCTGTATTGTCAACAATTAAAGGTATTCCTAAAGATCTTCCTATGTTTGCAACTTCCTCAATTGGAAATACTGTCAATTTAGGATTAGGTAATGTTTCAGCATAAAAAGCTCTGGTCTTATCATCTGTTAATTTTCTAAAATTTTCAGGATCAGATGGGTCAGCAAATCTGACATCGATGCCTTGGGCTCTAAGGGTATTGTTGAATAAATTCCAAGTTCCACCATAGATATCTGTTGAACAAACAATATTATCTCCAGCTTGAGCAACGTTTTGAATACTAAAAGCGGAAGCAGCTTGTCCTGAACTAAGTGCTAGAGCAACAGCGCCACCTTCAATAGCTGCTAATCTTTCTTCAAGAACAGCATTAGTAGGATTCATAATACGTGAGTAAATATTTCCCAAATCTTTTAGTGAAAACAAATTACTCGCATGTTCAACAGAATTGAACTCATAAGATGTAGTTTGATAAATAGGAACTGCTACTGCATTAGTAGTAGTATCTTTACGATAACTTCCCCCATGAAGGGCAAGTGTTTCTGGGTGTTTAGATGTAGTAGTCATTTTCTCCTCATTTAAAGTATTTAACTTTTGTTCTTTATATAGAATTTAGTTTTATATGTCAAACAATGTTTGTAATTGTTTAGACTATTTTTTAGCCTATGATCTCAACAATTTTTCTAAAATCATGAAATTTATTGTTCTTTTTCTCTTGGGTTTGTTTGTTATTAGCTGTGAGACCACCTCCCCTATTACAACACCAGAAATTATCCCAGAACCAGAACAAAAAATAATTTACGAACCAAAAGAAGAAGTTAAGGTTATTGAAGAAAAAGAAGATAGAAAAATAAAAAGTTTTAATAATATAAAATCTTACGAAGGAAAAAAAATTTCTACACTTATAGAAAAATATGGAGATTTTAATTTTTCAAAACTAGAACAAACATTTGAATTTCATAGATACAATGCAGATGGCTGTCGAATTTTTATTCAGAACTATACTTCTAATAAATTAATTATTCATATAACTATTTATGATTTAGAAACAAATAGTGTTTATGAAAAATACGAAAAAGACAAATGTTCTTAAAATTATTTTTTATCATCTTTTTTAATTCTATTTTTCTTTCCAACCTTTATGCCCATCATCCAGGAAATAAAATTGAAGCTAAAATGCCCTATCCAAAAATCGATATTGAAGTTTCTAGAGATAAAATAGAAGGATATAATTTATTTTTTAATTTACAAAACTTTAAATTATCTCCTGATAATATAGAAATTAAAATTAAAAATGAAAATAATTCTGGTTATCTACAACTATTCATTAATGATATTAAAATAAGTAGAATTTATTCAAAATGGTTTCATGCTCCTGAAAGATTTTTTAGTCAAAAAGAAAATACAATAAAAATAAAACTTTTTACAAATCTTCATGATGAATTAACAATTGATAATCAGCCAATAGAATTTGAATTTAAAGTCTTAAAATAAATTTTTTATTATTTATGTAGCTTGATAAGGCAAAGAAGAATGGTGTAAAATAATTTTTAATTTTCCATCTTTATTTTTTTTATATCCCCAACTTTTATCTACTTTTACTACATCGCCGTCTTTGTTTGTCAATGATACCCAGCCCATCCACATGGCAATATCATTTTCAACAAAAATTGAAGATGTCTCGGATTTTGACTCACGCCATGATTTTAAACCAAAACCTGTATCGGAAGGATATTTCGAGTTTTGGCCGATAAAATAAGATAAAGTGCCTTCTTTATCTGTGCGAAATGTTTGATTTCCTCCACTCAAAGTAGGCTTAAATAAAATAGGACCAAATTCAAAACCGTATAAATTGTCTAAAGTCACGCTAGCTAGGGTGGTTACTTCATCAATACCGTCTTTGTCATAAGCACTTGAGATATCAATTAAGCCCTTTCCCCAGGCAGTACGGGCTTCAGTAAGTTCTTTTTCAGTAATAGTCATGTATAAAAAATATTCTATAAATCTTCAAATTTATTTTATTTAACACGATTAGAAATAAAATCAACTAAACTAGATATATAAACTAAAGCTTGTTGGTTATTTTCAAAAAATTTTCTTAATGCTCGATAATTTTTATTTTGTATTTGATGAAGATATTTTAAGCAGTACTTATAATTATACTTGTAGGCAATATTCGCTTTTTTTGAGTCTTTATTAATTTTCTTTCCTACTTTTTTTTCATCACCCCAACGATCCAACATATCATCAGTTACCTGAAAAATTTTACCTATCGTATCACCAATTACTTTAAGGTTTTTTCTTTTTTGGGTACTCAATTTCTTAACAGTCAATAAAAGGTTAAAGCATACACTGAATAGGGCCCCTGTCTTTAATAAATACATTGTTTCTATATCTTTAACACTAGATTGTTTTTTCATATAGATATCTAATGATTGCCCAGCAATAAGTCCTTCTAAACCATTTGCTCTTGATAGCATTTTAATTGTCTCCACTTTTTGATTTGGAGAAAGGTGTTTTGACTCTGCTAATGTTTTTATGGAAAGCACTTGAAACATATCTCCAGCTAAAACAGCAGTTGCTTCATCAAATTTTTTATGAACTGTTAATCTTCCTCTTCTGTAATCATCATTATCCATAGAAGGAAGGTCATCGTGAATAAGTGAGTGTAAATGTACGCATTCAACGGCCAAAGCAAAGTCATTTAAAGTTTTTGAGTCAATACCCAGAAATGCACCCGTTTGGTGTATTAAAAAAGGCCTTATCCTTTTTCCTCCAGTTTTAACGAAGTAAATCATTGCGTTTTTAATTCTTTTATCTGGAGATTTCAAATTTTGGACAGTTTTTAAAAGAGATTTGTCGAAAACTATGGAGTAAGATTTTAAATCTTTAACATTAAAGCTACGTCTAATATTCATTTACAAGCTATTTAGGTAATGAGAGGTATGATTATCAAAAATAAAAATTATGATGCCCACATATGCTAAATAGCCAATAAAATCAACGATCTTCATAATTTTTGGATTATTTATGTGTTTTTTTGAGGTTTTTTTAATCAATAACAGAAGTAATGTGGATAAAAGGAACAATAGTCCATGAAATAAGACACTATCGTTTAATATAGCCATTTTTTTGTCCACAAAATTACCATTCTTTATCCACTATATCCCCTATTGATATGAATTAAAGTTATTAAAAGTATTTTTTTTTTGCATTTTATCCCTATAATCCCAGAGAATTAACGGATCCATGTAATTTGGATTCCTTAAAGTTGTAAGAACTTAAGAAAAGGAGTACTCAATGATTAAGTTTTTAAAATCAATGGCTATCCCAACAGCTGCTTTAGTGGCACTGCCTGGTATAGCTTCTGCGAGCGTTGGCTTACAGCCAACTGACTTTGTTGGGATATCTTTTTGGGTTATCTCTATGTGTATGGTTGCTGCAACAGCATTTTTCTTTTTAGAGACTAATAATGTATCAGGTAAATGGAAAACTTCATTAGCACTTGGTGGTTTAGTATGTTTAGTTGCCGCAGTTCACTACTTCTATATGAGAGAAGTGTGGGTAACAACAGGTGAAACACCTACTGTTTACAGATATGTAGACTGGTTAATCACTGTTCCATTACAGATGATTGAATTTTATATTATCCTAGCTGCCGTTGCTACAGTATCAGCAGGTATTTTCTGGAGACTATTAATTGGTACTTTAGTAATGCTAGTTGCTGGTTACATGGGTGAAGCTGGTTTCATCAATGCATGGGCTGGATTTATTGTTGGTATGGCTGGTTGGGCATACATCTTATATGAAATCTTTGCTGGTGAGGCTGGAAAAGCTGCAGCTGACAAATGTCCTGCTGCTGTTCAAACAGCTTTCAACACAATGAGATGGATTGTAACTATTGGTTGGGCCATTTATCCTTTAGGATATTTCTTTGGTTACCTAACTGGTGGTGCCGATGCAGTTACATTAAACGTTATCTACAACGTAGCTGACGTTGTCAATAAGATCGCTTTTGTCGCAGTTATTTGGGCTGCTGCAACTGCTTCTTCTGGCAAAAAAGCTTAATAATTAATAATATTTAATTTGACCAGGCAAGTTATCTTGCCTGGTTTTTTTTTTCTAAAATCCGTATATTTAATTTACATTGATTAAAAAAGTTTCAAACGCAATAGTGATTGGCTCTGGATTTGGAGGAATTGCATCCGCTCTCAGATTAAACAAACTTGGCTTTAAGGTAACATTAGTCGAAAGACTCGATACACTTGGTGGTCGCGCCCGTGTATTTCAAAAAGAGGGGTATCGCCACGATGCAGGTCCTACTGTAATAACTGCGCCTTTTTTATTCGAAGAATTGTATGAGCTCTTTGATAAAAAATTAAGCGATTATTTAAATTTTGTTCCCTTAGATCCATGGTATCGATTTTATTTTCATGATGGCAAAACATTTGACTATCGACCTTCTATTGAAGATACCAATGATGAAATTAGAAAATTCGATAAAAGTGATGTCGAAGGTTATGAAAATCTTTTAAAAACATCTAAAGATATTTTTCAAATTGGTTTCGAAAAATTGTCAGATAAACCTTTTTCATCTTTTTGGGAGATGGTTAAACAAATACCATCGCTGTTGAAACTCAAAAGCTATCTTACAGTAAGTCAGTTAGTAAACGGTAAGCTTAAGAATGAATATTTGAGAAAAGCCTTTTCTATTCATCCATTGTTAGTTGGGGGAAATCCTTTTACAACAACCTCAATCTACGCCCTGATTCATTATTTGGAGAGAAAATGGGGCGTATTTTTCTGTATGGGAGGAACAGGGAAAATTGTTCATGAACTAGAAAAATTAATGAAGGAAACAGGCATAGAAATAAAAAAAAATGCTGATGTTGAAAGGATTGTAATTAAAGATAACAAAGCTAAAGGAGTAATTATTAAAGACGGAAAAGAAATTCATGCTGATGTAATCATCTGCAATGCTGATCCACCTACTGTTTATAAAGAAATGTTAGACTTGCCTTACAGAAAAAACCGATTAGTGAAACCTGAAAAATTAACACAGTATTCAATGGGATTGTTCGTTTTATTTTTTGGAAGTAAAAAAAAATACCCGTCTGTTGCCCACCATACAATCTGGATGGCAGAAAGATACAAAGATTTATTGAAAGACATCTTTGAGAATAAAATTTTAACAGAGGATTTTTCTTTATACATACATAGGCCTACTGCAACAGACGAGACTTTTGCTCCATCTGGGAAGGATAGTTTTTATGTTTTATGCCCTGTGCCTAATTTACAAGCTTCAATTAATTGGGAAATAGAAGGACCCTTATTAAAGGATAAAATAGTCAAAGCACTGAGTGAAACAATTATGCCTAATTTAGTTAAAAATATTGAGGCTGATTTCTGGATGACTCCAAAAGATTTCAAAAATGATTATAGATCAATGTATGGAGCAGGTTTTTCTATTGCGCCAATTTTTTCTCAATCAGCTTGGTTTCGATATCACAATAAAGACAAGCATATATCAAATCTTTATTTTTCCACTGCTGGTGCTCACCCGGGCGCGGGCATACCAGGTGTTCTTTGCTCAGCAAAAGTAGTAGAAAAATTAGTAAAAAAAGACTTCCAACTAAATTAATTTGTCTTTCTATTCGTATGATCCTAATTCATTAGAAAAACACGGTAAAAGTTTTTATTGGGCAAGTTTTTTTTTACCTTATAAGAGCAAAAATGCGGCGTCTGAGCTTTACAGTATATGTCGATATTTTGATGATTTAGCAGATGAGGCCCCTACTGATCAATCTGAAAAGTTAAAAAGTGAGTTTGAACAGATTTGTAATAATGTCGAGCATCCAATCAATAAATTTCTTAAAAGTAATAATATCCCTATTCAAATTTTAGGTGATCTCATTCAAGGATTAATCCAAGATCAAAAATTAGTAAGAATACAAACTGAAAAAAATTTAATTGAATATTCTTATCAAGTTGCGGGTACAGTGGGTTTAATGATGCAACCTCTAATTTTAGTTAAAAATAAAAATGCAAATAAACACGCTGTAGATCTTGGCATTGCGATGCAACTTACTAATATTGCAAGAGATATTTATGAAGATGCAATTATGAATCGTGTATATTTACCTAAAGAGTGGTTAAAAGAAATTTCTATTGAACATTTAAAAAGTGACTCTACTGAAGAAATTCAAACACAAATGAGTAAAATTCTTAGGAAGCTAATTGATTTATCGGAGATTTATTATCAAAACGGATTTAGTGGGATGAAATATATCCCTTTTAAAACAAGATTGGCGATTTTTTTTGCAGCCAAAATTTATCGTGCTATAGGAATGAAGATTAAGGGTAATAACTATCAATATTCAAACAAAAGAGTTTACCTTAATAAATTAAATAAACTTTGGATTACAATTAAATCATTGCCTGAATTTATATTATTAAAGATGATATATCGAACCTATACCCCGATAAGAGAGAGTTTTCAAAATGAAAATTTATGATATTGCCTTTGTTGGGATGGGAGCTAGTGCTCTTGGAACTTATAAATTAAAGTATCACAATCAAGATATCTCCATAATTGGTATTGACCGAGAATTTAATAACTCTAGAAATAATTTTTTTGCATTCTGGATGACAGACTGGATGACTCCTTTTAAAGACATTGTAAAAAATCAATGGAGCACATGGGAATTTTATCACCAGCATCAAAAAATAACCCATGAGAGCGTAGGTTCTCCTTATTGTGTAATACGGTACCAAGATTGGAAAAAATTTTGCTTAAAAGAAAGTTACAATATTTCAATTAAAGTAAATAATGCTAATAAAATTCAAAAAATAGATGATTTTTTTGAAATCACTCTTGATAATGAAGAAAAAGTTTATTGTAAAAAAATATATGATAGTCGTTCGGTAAATGTTGAAAATGATGGGTTTAAACAACACTTTATTGGAAATATAATTACAGTAGAGGATGGGCATAAAATTAAAAATGCTCGCCTAATGGATTTTCGTGTCAAACAAGATCAAGGGCTCCACTTTATTTACTTACTCCCTTTAGATAATAATCGTCTATTAGTAGAGTCTACTGTTTTCTCAAAGTTTTTATTAGATCCAAGTTGGTATCAAAATCAAATTTCGACTTATATTGATAAAAATCTTGATATAAAAAAATATGAAGTTATTGACTCTGAACAAGGCGTACTGCCGATGTTTGAAATTAATTCACAAAACAAAGATAACTACGTTCAGATTGGAACTAAGGGAGGTGCTACAAAGATATCTTCAGGATATGCATTTTCGTTTTTCCTTAAGCAGTTAACTTCAAAGGATAAGGATTATCACTCGTATTGGGATAAATGGATGGATAAAATATTTGTAAATTACCTTGAAAATAATGACAACTCTGATGAAATTTTTATGAATATGTTTAAGAGATTAAATGGTGAAGAATTCAGTTCCTTTATGATGGGACATGCGAAATTTATAATTAAATTAAAAATAATCTTTTCGATGCCTAAAATTGGTTTTATTAAAAGCTACTTAGGAGCCATTTTGAATTGAAATGTATGAATTAAGTATTTTATCTTTAATTTCTTTATGCTTAGTTTCATTTATTGGCGTGCCCCATGGTTCTTTTGATGGCGCCGTCGCCGCTCTGTTAGGTTATCAATCCAAAAAAAGGTTTATAACTTTTATTTTTTGGTACACAATAATCTCCATTGCGGTTATCTTTTTTTGGATACAGTTTCCGTTAATTGCATTATTTTTGTTTATTATTATGAGCATTATCCATTTTGGATTATGTGACTGGTCATTTTTAAAAATAAATCAATTTAAGTGGGTTGTTACCCTTACCCACGGTATCAATATTATTTTTGGAATAATTTTTTTTCACACAACAGAGTCATTTCAAATTTTTACATTTTTATCAAATAAGAACTTTATATATTTCGAGCAATATTTATTTGTAGTTTATTTTTTATTTGGAATTTTATTTTTGATATATTGCTATCTTTCTATCAATTTAAAAAAACTAAGGTGGGGAATTATAGAGATGATTTCCATTCTTCTTATCGTCTCTCAACTTGACCCTTTAACAGGTTTTGCCTTATATTTTTGTTTTATACATACAACTAAGCACGTTTATGCAATATTAAATAATACAAATAAATATTTAGAAAATAAAAAGTTTGTCTTTACCACAACTGCGGCTTTCACCATAATTACATGGGTTGGAGGTTGTATCGCAATTATATATTTGAACAATAACTTTTCTTTTTCCGAGTCCTTTATTAAAACTATTTTTATTGGGCTTGCGGCTTTAACACTACCACACATGACTTTGATAGATTTTTTTTACAGGAAAAAATTTAATTAAGAAAATTGGGTACTTTGAAGACAATATTTTCATCTTCTTTGTAGTCAACCACTTCCGGTTTAAAATTCTCTTTAACACGATCAATAAATAAATTTAATTGTTTTTCTGGTGCTGACGCACTAGCAGTCAGTCCTATTGATTCATATTGGCTTAATTTTTGATAATCGAAATTGTCAATATTTTCAATTAATTCACTATAATCGCAACCAAATCTCTTGGCAGTCTCGACAAGACGAATAGAATTTGAACTATTAAATGCACCGATAACAAAAAAAGCATCTACATTTTTAGCAATTTCTTGAACAGAAATTTGACGATTTGAAGTGGCATAGCAAATATCTGATTTCTTGGGTGCCAAAATTTGAGGAAACTTTTTTTCTAAAGCATCCACTATTTCTTGAGTATCAAATACAGAAAGAGTTGTTTGCGTGATATAAGCAATTTTTTTATCAGAGGGAAAATATAATTTTTCAACATCATTTAATTCTTGAACCAAAGTTAATTTACTAATGTCTTGGAGTTGACCTGCTGTACCCTCAACTTCTGGATGACCTTCATGACCAATCATAATAATTTGATACCCTTGTGTTTCTAATAGAATAATTTCTTTATGAATTTTGCTGACTAGCGGGCAAATAGCATCATAAAAAAGTAAGTTATAATTTTTGGCCTTCTCAATAACTCTTTTTGCGACACCATGAGCAGAGAAGATAACAGGTTGTTTTGTTTCTTGTGGTATTTCATCTAAAGATTCAACAAAAACTACACCCTTTTCTTTTAAATTATTTACAACAAATTTATTGTGTACAATCTCATGGCGTACATAAACTGGAGCACCGTATTTGATTAAACTTTTCTCAACAATTTCAACAGCTCGGTCAACACCTGCACAAAATCCTCGATGTTTTGCTGTTATGATTTTTTTAAGCACAAAAGAAAATTACCATATAATTAGATGGAAAAAATTTATTTTATAACAAATAAAAGTTGCTGGGCTTCAATATTTTCGCCCGCTTTTACACAAAGTCTTTCAACTGTGCCAGATTGGTCAGCGTAAATCACAGTTTCCATTTTCATAGCCTCAATTGTACAGAGCTTAGCGCCTTTTTGAACCTTAATGCCTTCTGTTACAGCAACATCTACAAGTAGCCCTGGAATAGGCGCTGCAACATGTTCCATATTACTTGGATCAGCAATTTCTTTGGCCAAATCATCAACGGCTATTGAATTGTCTTTAACATCAACCGAACGAGGCTGTCCATTAAGCTCAAAATAAACTGTTCGATAGCCCTTTTCATTAGGCTCACTTAATGTGAAATATCTAATAATGAGAGTTTTACCAGGCTCAATTGAGACATATATTTCTTCACCAGTATTCATTCCAAAGAAATAGTTAGAGGTAGGAATAACACTAGTATTGCCATACTTTTGTCGATGTTTCATATACTCATCAAATACTTCGGGAAAGAAAATTTGAGACAAAGTATCTTTTTCAGATATAACGTCAGAGTATTTTTGCTCTAATTCTTTAGTTCTATTCTTAAAATTTAACGATTTCAGTTTGGAGCCAAATCGGTAATTAATTGGTTTTTTACCTTTAAGTATTTTTTTCTGAAGATCTTTTGGGAAGCCTTTATAAGGTTGGCCTAATCGACCACTAAAGAATTCGATAACAGAGGCCGGGAAGCCAACGTCTTTTTTAGGATCGAGAACATCTTCAATTTGGATATTATTTGCAAGCATATAAATTGCCATATCACCTACAACCTTTGAAATTGGAGTAACTTTAATGACATCTCCAAAAATTTTATTTACTTCAGCGTACATTGATGCAAGTTCAGGCCATCTTTCGTCAGTGATGCCCATAGACCTTGCTTGTTCTCTTAAGTTTGTATATTGACCCCCTGGCATTTGGTGAAGGTAAACTTCAGACATGCTGGTTCGAACTTTACTTTCAAAAGGTTGGTATTGTTTTCTAACACCCTCCCAATAATTTGCTGCTGTTCTAACAACTGCAGATGAAATTTTAGGATCACGAGAATTACCATCTAATGACTCAACAATTGCACCAAAACTAGGTTGTGAAGTAAATCCAGACCATGAGTCGATAGCAACATCCACAATATCCACACCAGCATCAGATGCATTTAATAAAGTGGCAACACCGTTTCCACTTGTGTCGTGGGTATGAAAGTGAATTGGGATTTTGATGTTTTTCTTCAATTCTTTGAAAAGAATTTTGGCCGCCTTTGGCTTACAAAGACCTGCCATGTCTTTAATTGCAAGAAAGTGAACACCCATTTTTTCAAGTTTTTCAGCCATTTTTAAATAATAATCGAGGGTATATTTTTTCTCGGATGACGAAGAAAGGTCACCTGAATAACAAATTGATGCCTCACAGATCTTTCCAGACTTTAAAACTTCATCAATTGAAACTTGCATATTCTCAATCCAGTTAAGGGCATCAAAGATTCTAAACACATCGATACCAGACTTTGCAGATAATTGAATAAATCTTCTCAAAACGTTATCGGGATAGTTGGTATAACCTAAGGCATTAGATCCACGGAATAACATTTGTAATAATGCTGATGGCATTTGTTCTCTTAACTTTTCCAATCGATCCCAAGGATCTTCTTTTAAGAAACGAAGGGCAACATCAAAGGTGGCCCCACCCCAACACTCGATAGAGAATAAATTTTTTAATCTCTCTTCATACAAATCAGTAATCCCCAACATATCTTGGGTTCTCATACGTGTTGCAATCAGAGACTGATGTGCATCTCTAAAGGTAGTATCTGTAATAAGTAATTTTTTTTCTTTTAAAACTGATTGAGCAACTTCTTTTGGACCCTTCTCATCTAATATCTGTTTAAAAGTCTTATCAACGGCTTGTTGAGCTTTTATTGATTTTGCTATGCCAAAATCAGATAATTTTGCAGGAGTTGTTTCGCGTAATTTAGGTCGATTAGCAACTTCAGTATTACCGTTGACAATTACTTCAGCTAAAAAGTTTAATGTTTTAGAGGCTCTGTCTTTTCTTCCTGAAAACTCAAATAAACTTTTTTCACTATCAATAAATTTTGTATGGTAATCAAACTTATCAAAGCCTGGGTGGTTAATTAGTTTTAATAGAAACGGAATATTTGTTTTAACACCTCTGACTCTAAATTCACTCAGCGCTCTATCCATTCTTTGTTTGGCTTCTAAAGGTGACTGACCTTTAGCAGATACCTTCACCAAAAGAGAGTCATAATAAGGGGTTATTACTGTGCCAGTTGAAGCAGTTCCCGCGTCCAATCGAATGCCATGGCCACTTGCAGAACGATAAACAGTAATTTTTCCATAATCTGGGGCAAAGTCATTAGCTGCGTCTTCTGTGGTTACACGTGATTGGATGGCATGTCCTTTCATTTTTATATCTTGTTGTTCAGGAACACCACAAATACCATCTCCAATTTTTGCACCTGATGCCAAAAGAAATTGAGCTTTAACAATATCAATACCCGTAATTTCTTCGGTCACAGTATGCTCTACTTGAACTCGAGGGTTTACCTCAATGAAAAAAAATTCTCGTGATTTAGCATCCATTAAAAATTCAACTGTTCCTGCGCATGAATAATCAACTTGTTTGCCAATACGAACACCCGCTTGGCAGATTGCTTCTCGTTCATTGTTGCTTAAATAAGCAGCTGGTGCACGCTCAACCACTTTTTGATGTCTTCGTTGTAACGAACAATCTCTTTCAAATAAATGAACAATATTACCATGGGTATCGCCGATAATTTGAACTTCAACATGAAAAGCTTTTTCAATTAACTTTTCAAAAAAAACATCATCTTTACCAAAGGCGCTTTTCGCTTCACGTCGCGCTGTATTTATTTGGTTTTCTAATTCATTTTCTTTGCGAATAACTCTCATGCCTCTGCCGCCTCCACCCCATGAAGCTTTCAACATGATCGGGTAGCCGATTTTTTTGGCAAGAACTTTACATTTTTTAACATCGCGTGGTAGGGGTCCTGTGGATGGAATGGTAGGAACTTTTGCTTTATCAGCTGTTTTTTTAGCCTCTACTTTATTTCCTAAGGAGCGCATAATCTTCGAAGATGGTCCTACAAATAGAATGTTATGTTTTGCACACTCATCAGCAAACTCTGGATTTTCAGAGAGGAAACCATAACCTGGATGAATAGCATCACATCCTGAATTTAATGCGATCTGAACAATTCCCTTATAATCAAGATAAGCTTGAATAGGTCCTAAGCCTGAACCTACAAGATAACTTTCATCTGTTTTAAAACGGTGTAAAGCAAAACGATCTTCATAAGAATAAATAGAAACAGTTTTGTATCCCAGTTCAGTAGCGGCTCTTGAAATGCGAATGGCTATTTCGCTTCTATTTGCGATTAGAATTTTTTTAATATCTCTCATGATGGACAGTCCATCATTGTTTTACAGAAAATTTTTGATTTTTCCATAATTAACGTTCAAAAAATGTATGCATTCTTTTGATATAACGCATGTTTCACATTCAGGGTTTCTAGCTTTACAGGTATATCTTCCATGAAGAATTAAAAGATGATGAGCAGTCTTTTTATACAGCTCGGGAACAATTTGCATTAGATCCTTTTCAACAGCATCAGGTGTCTCGCCTAAACTGAGATTTAGTCTTCTCGATAGACGATAAACATGGGTATCAACAGCAATGGTAGTATGCCCAAATGCAACACTCATCACAACATTGGCTGTTTTTCTCCCTACCCCAGGTAATTCGCACAACATTTCAAAGTTTTCAGGTACTTTGCTATTGTGTTTCTCTACTAATATTTGTGAAAGAGCAATAACATTTTTTGCTTTGGAATTAAATAGCCCTATACTTTTGACATAAGGAATAATTCCCTGAAGCCCTAATTTTAAAATCTTCTCCGGTGTATCATATTTTGCAAAAAGATCTTTAGTCGCTTTATTCACTTGGGCATCAGTTGACTGAGCAGATAGAACCACCGCTACTAACAAGGTATAGTGATTGATATATTGGAGATCAGATTTGGGAGCCGGAATAGCTTTTGATAATTTGGAAAAAATTTGATTTATTGTTGATGTATTCACGATGAAAAAACGATTAGACATTAAACCAAACAAAAGCTTGAATCACAAACAGATAATCCTTTTTTTGACTATTACAGGTGGACTAATTTTTTTTATTGGGATTAGATTTGTCATTGTTGGAGCATGGCCTATTTTAATATTTGGAATTGTTGAGTTTTTAATTTTGGTATTCTGCTCTTACCTTTACTTTAATTTTGCTAAAAAAAAAGAGAGGATTATTCTTGATCAAGAAGAGATGAAAATTCAAAAAATAAATGATCAAGAGATTGAAGATGATCAAAGCTATAATTTGCATTGGAGTAGCCTAAAAAATAATAAAGATGATCTATCGATACATTATGCTGGTAAAAAAAATGTATTTGCTAGATTTTTAAGTCCCCAACGTCGATTAAAGTTAAAAAAAATTATTGAGCGCTATAAGTCTCGTTTATCTTAAAACATATCCTTATAAGTATAATAGCCATTTTTTTGCTTTGACAACCAGATTGCAGCTTCGATAGCACCATCAGCAAAAATTTCTCTATTAAAAGCCCTATGGGTTAATTCAATACTTTCGTTTTCGCCATGAAAGATAACAGTGTGTTCTCCGGGAATATTTCCTCCTCGAATAGATGAAAAACCAATCTCATTTTTTTTTCTTTCTTGTTGATTTTTTTGGCGATTAAAATTGAATTGATCTTTGGAAAAATTTAATTCTTCAGCTATTTCTTCACCTAATTTAATTGCGGTACCACTCGGAGCATCTTTCTTAAAGCGATGATGAGTCTCTGTGATTTCAATATCAAAATCTTTTAGATAAGAAGCGGCTTTTCTTGCAAGGCTAAAAAATGAATTAACTCCAAAACTCATATTTGGAGCATAAAAAACTTTTGTTGATTTTCCAGTTTGTTTTAAAAGATTGAAATGCTGTTCCTCAAGACCAGTGGTTCCAACAACAAGACTAGTTTTACTTGCAACAGCACTTTCCGTGAAAGCAAATAGCGCTTTTGGAGAGGTAAAATCAACAATTACATCGGCAACATCAAAAGAACTCTCTCTATTTGTTACCACCTCATGGGATAAATGCATTTTATCTAAAAAATCTTGATCTATCTCAGAAATATCAAATACTCCAACAACGTTAGTATGCGAATTTGATAAGCCTGATCGAATAAGATTTTGCCCCATTCTGCCTTTAGCTCCAGCAATTGCAATTTTTGTAGTCATTATCATTATTTATAGAGAAAATAGCAGTTATAGAATAGTAAAAATTTTTAAAATAAAGATAATATAATGAATGATTAGATTAATAGTAATTTTGCTTATTTTATTAATTGCAAGTTTATTAATTTTTAACAAAAAATTTCGTGAAGCCTTTACTATATCAACCATACCACTGATACTTTTAGTTTTGGGTCTAGTTGGTTATATGGCGTATTATATGGCTTCGACTAATTATTTTAGTTAGAGATCAATAATATTTTCAGCTATGAAATAATTTTTTGGCCTAACTCAATCCAAGCACTAATACCTTCATCGAGTTCTAATATTTCTCCGGTATATCCCTGACTTAAAATAATGTTAGCTGCAACTTTGGATCTTTTTCCTGCGTGACAATGAATTAAGATAGTTTTATTTTGTGGATTTATCTCATTAATTTTTTCAGCACTAACTTTAGATAAAGGCACTAAAACGCTGTTTTCAATGTGGGCTTGATCATATTCGTTTTGCTCTCTTACATCAATTACTAGTACTCCATTTTTAATCGATTGTGCCGCATCTGCGACGCTTATTGATTTAAAACTCATGGAAAATTCCTTGGGTCTTCCAATTTTTGATATCACCCTTTTTACTTTTGAAAGCATATTTATAAATGGAAAACTTGTATTCAAAATATTTACTTAAAATCATTATATAATTTATATAATTAAAGAAAATTGATTATCAATCTATTTCTCTTCAATAGCGTATTTAAAACACATGGGATTACTCGTCAATGGTGTTTGGAAAGATAAGTGGTACGACACCAAAAAATCTGGAGGAAAATTTATCAGAACTGAAGCCCAATTTAGAAATTTTATTGATAACGATAGTGAATTCACTCCTGATAGCGGCAGATATCATCTTTATGTTTCTTTAGCTTGCCCCTGGGCACACCGCACACTTATTTATCGCAGCTTGAAAGATTTAAATGATCACATTTCTTTCAGTGTAGTTAATCCATACATGTTAGAAAATGGTTGGACTTTTGAGGAAAGTTTTCCTGGCACAACCTCAGATCACTTATTTTCAAAACAGTATTTATATCAAATATATTTAAAGGCCGACTTAAATTACTCGGGTCGTGTTACAGTGCCTGTTTTGTGGGATAAAAAAAATCAAACTATTGTCAGTAACGAATCGTCTGAAATTGTAAGAATGTTTAATTATTCTTTTAATGAACTCACTGGTAATAATTTAGATTTTTATCCAGAAAAATTTCAAAAAAAAATCGATGAAATTAATGATTTTACCTATCACAACATTAATAATGGAGTATACAAAGTTGGCTTTGCGACTAAACAGTCTGTATACGAAGAAGAATTAGATAGGCTATTCAATGCTCTTGACCAAGTAGAGGAAATGCTAGAGCAAAACACTTATTTGCTTGGAAGTGAAATGTTAGAATGTGATCTTCGCTTATTTCCAACTTTATTAAGATTTGACCCGGTTTATGTTGGGCATTTTAAATGTAATAAAAAAAGAATAATTGATTACCCAAATATTAATCGGTATTTACAATCAATCAAATCAAACTCAAAAATTAAACCCACTATCAATATTGATCACATCAAAACTCATTATTATGGAAGTCATCCAACTATCAATCCAAACGGGATTATTCCAACAGGGCCAGATATATATTAATTAATTTTTAAAACGTGAGTGGCAACTTTTGCAACTACCATAGAGATTTTGATGGTGCTGCTGAAGAATATCTAAATCATTATTATCAGCAGCGATTTTTGCTAAAGCCGCCCATTCGGAAGCATCATTTGCAATTTGATTAAAAGTAGATCTGTCTTCAATTATATTTTTACTAGCTTTAGTTTTTCCATCAAAACTATCGTCTGGAAAAAGAGTTGGATAAGTCTGCATAATAGATTCAATATCACCATAAATCTGAGACAAACCATCAGTTTCACCATTTTTAAGTGATTGAGTAGCAGCTCTCATAAGTTTATTAAAATCTTGCATAGAATCTTGTCTTTGATTAATAAACTCGCTTGCAAGCAAAGGGCTCATTAGCAAAAAAAGAATAGGTAGAAATTTACTCATTTCATATTAAACGTCTTTATTTTGAATTAGATTAGAAATAATTAAAAGCTAAATTTTTTAAAGAAATTTTCATAATCATCTTGTAACAAGATTTTACCATTTTCTAAGTATATAAAATAATCACCAATCTTTTTCGCAATCTCAAAATCATGTAAAGTCATAATGATTGTTTTTTCTTTTTTTTCTTTCATTAAAAGATTGGTCAATAATTTTTCACTTTGTAAATCGAGACTTTGATTGGGTTCATCTAAAAAAAGTTGAGATTGGTCGAAGCTCATAATTCTTGAGATAAATATTTTTTGTTTTTCCCCCTCCGATAAAGAGTTCATTTTTTGATTAGAAAGACTCAATAAATTAAATTTTTCAAACCATGTATTATTAATTTGGTGTTTTTTGATTTTTTTAAGAATTTGGTAATTATAAATTACAGAATTTTGAAGGATTAATGGTTTTTGAAAAAGCATGGGTACAGGCTTTGGCAAATTTGACTCAAAAAATCCAGATGAAGGTTTGATGATTTGATTTAGCAATCTTAACAAGGTGGATTTACCCGAACCATTTTTACCCATTATAATTGTCGTTTTACCTTCTTGAATATTTAAATTAATATTTTGCAAAATGGGTTTATGTGAAATTTGATACTGTATATTTTTTAAATTAATCATCATTTTTGAAAAAATTTATTCCAAAGGAAATAATCAAAGAAATAGAAATCAATATTGCCCCTAAAGTGACACCTATTAAAATATTTCCTTTAGCTGTTTCCAATGCAATCATCGCCGTCATATTTCGAGTAACATGATCAATAGATCCGCCAACAATTGCAGCAGCACCATACTCACTTACTGCTCTACCAAAACCAATAAGCAGCGTTGTCAGATATATTCCTTTTTGATTTGTAATAAGCAGAAATAAAATATCTTTTTGAGAAGCCCCATAAGAAATTAGTTCATCTCTTAATTGTGGGTATTCACACTCAATGTAATTAATTATTAAGGTGACCATTATTGGAAAAATAATAATAAATTGGGCGATAATCATTGCTGATGGTGTATACAAAAGCTCCATCCAACCCAAGGGCCCAGAACGACTAATAATTAAATAAACTATTAAACCTGCGCAAACAGGAGGAATCGATGTTAAAGACCCTAAAACACTAACAACATATTTTTTTAGAATAAATTTTTTGGTTGCTATTAAATAGCCAAAAAAGATTGATAGTAAGAAAGCAAATAAAGTTGAAACAAAACTTACATGCAATGATATGCTTATTGCCTCAAAAACTTTAGATGTGTCTAGCATTTTTCAATAACATTTTATCCATTTAATATTTTAGTTATATGTAAAAAATAATTTTTGACCCTCAATGGCATAATTATTAATTAAGTTTTTGCCCCTACCCTTTAAAAGCCATTCAACAAACTTATTTGATTTTTCATATTCTACATGGGAATGTTTTTTAGGGCTTACTACGATAATTCCGTAGGGATTAAAAAGCGATTTATCATTTTCATATAATATTTCTAAATTATTTTTATTTTGAAAAGCAATCCAAGTTCCACGATCTGTTAATACATAAGCTTGCATTTCATTAGCAATATTGATTGTACTGGCCATTCCACTACCTGATTTTATATATGAACTATCTTTGGGTATGCCTAAACCAGATTCTTGCCAAAGAGATAACTCTTTTTTATGCGTTCCAGAATAATCATCTCTTGATATAAATTTATAATCTGGACTTGAGAGAACAGTCATTACTTCTAAAATATTTTTTTTATCTTTAATTTTAGCAGGATCATTATTTGGGCCTAGTATCACAAAATCGTTGTACATTAAATCATATCTCTCAACACCAAAACCATCTTGGACAAATTTTAATTCATCATCTTTAGAATGGACCATTAAAACATCGCCGTCTCCTTTTCTTGCATTGGCAATTGCCGTGCCCGTTCCAACGGCGACAGCTCTCACTTCAATGCCTGTGTCTATGAAAAATTCCTCACTTAATAAATCTAATAAACCGGTATTAGCTGTGCTTGTGGTGGATTGAACAATTATATAATCTTTAGCGAAAGTATTACTTACAAAAAGAGTGATTATTAGGAAGAATATTTTAGTTTTGATCATAACTACATTTTGAAATTGATAATAAGTATTGCTTATTAATTTTTAGTATTCCAATAAGATATTCTTATCATTAAATTTTAATCATTTATTAGGATATTTATTGTATTAATAAGACAAGCGATGGGAATATTAAATACAAGTCATTCATATGGGTTTATCAGTATTTTGTTCCATTGGCTGATGGCGATAATTCTTCTTGCCACATTTTTATTGGGATTAAATCTTAAAGATAATTTTCAAAATTATGACATGGTTTTAATGCTTCATAATAGTCTAGGGATTTTAATTTTCATATTAGCAATTTTTAGAGTTTGTTGGAGATGGTTAAATATACGTCCTGAACCTCTTGCTTCAAAATTAATTTTAATCAAATTAGCAACTTTGATTCATATTTTATTCTACATTATATTTTTTGTGATGCCCATTACAGGCTATCTGCTAACAAATCTTCAAGGTGATGCTGTTAGCTTTTTAGGTACTCAACTACCAGAATTACTAGAAAGAAATAGGGATATGAAAAGAATAGTTCATTCGATACATGACATATTAGGAAATATACTTTTAGCTATGTTAAGTTTACACATCATTGGCGCCTTATATCACCACTATTGGTTAAAGGATAACACGTTAAGACGAATGAACTTTTTTAATAAAATTAAAGCCAATCAGGAATAGGAAGATTTTTTGATTTTAGAAAATCTTTATTAAACATCTTACTAAAATATTTATAAGCGTCATCACATAGGATAGTCACAATATTTTTTCCTGGACCTATTTCTTTTGCCATTTGAATAGCTCCAGCAATGTTTACTCCGCAACTTGTTCCTAAAAACAAACCTTCAGTTTTGATTAATTTATAAAGAATCTCAAATGCATCTTTATCAGTGATATGATAAGCCATATCAATTAAGCATGCCTCTACATTTTTCGTAACTCTTGCTTGACCTATGCCTTCCGTCTCAGAGGGATCGCCTGTCACTTCTAAAACCGAGTCTTTAAAATAACGATACATAGTGGCGCCCTGAGGGTCTGTACAAGCAATTTTAATATTAGGGTTTAATTCTTTTAATCCTACAGATGTCCCAGCTAAAGTCCCGCCTGTTCCAATAGCGCAAGTAAAACCATCAATTTTCCCATCTAATTGATCATAAATCTCTTTAGCAGTTGTTTTTGCGTGAAATTCATAATTTGCCGTGTTATCAAACTGGTTGGCCCAAATCACCGAGCCTTTTCCTTTGACCTTTAGTTCTTCTGCTAATCTTCGTGAAATATGTTGATAATTCCCAGGGTCTTTATATGGCTTTACTTCCACAATTTTAAGTTCCGCACCTAGATTCCTTAAAATATCTCGCTTTTCTAAAGATGCCGCCTCTGGCATAACGATAATTGTTTTATAGCCACGTGCATTATTAATCATTGTTAAAGCAATACCAGTATTTCCAAAAGTGCCTTCCACAACTGTTCCACCGGGCTCAATTAATTTTTTTTCTTCAGCATCTTGAATAATTCCTAATGCGGCTCGATCTTTCACAGAACCTCCAGGATTCATAAATTCTGCTTTTCCGTAGATGTTACAACCCGTTAACTCAGATGGATATTTCAGTTTAATTAAAGGAGTGTTGCCAATTAAATCAATCATCGAATTATTCATAATCTTAAATAGTTTCTAATGCTTGTTTTAAATCTTCAATAATATCTTCAACATCTTCTATACCAACTGATAAACGTAAAAGACTATCTGAAATACCCAAGCTATCTCGAATTTTTTTGTCGATTGATGCATGAGTCATGATTGCTGGATGTTCAATTAAGCTTTCTACACCACCCAAACTTTCTGCAAGGGTAAAAATTTTTAAATTAGATAGAAATGTATTAACTCCTTCTAAATTTGTATCGAGAACAACAGACATCATGCCACCAAAACCACTCATTTGCTTTGAGGCAATTGATTTATATTTTTGATCTGTTCCAGGATAATGAATTTTTGTAATTTTAGGATGTGACTCTAAAAAGCCAGCTATTTTCTCTCCATTTTCATTATGCTTTTGCATTCGAACCGAAAGTGTTTTTATGCTTCGAGTAAGTAAATAACAATCAAAAGGTGATGGAATGGCCCCTACTGCATTTTGAAGGTATGCAATTTTTTCTCCATATAAATCTTGGTCTTTAATGACGATAGATCCTCCAACAATATCCGAATGACCGCCTAGATATTTTGTTGAAGAACTCACTACCAAGTCAGCGCCTAACTCTAAAGGCCTTTGATTATATGGAGAAGCAAATGTGTTATCACAAATGACAGGTAATTTGAAACCATGGGCTATTTCTGCTGTATTTTTAATGTCTATAATTTTCATTAGTGGGTTAGAAGGTGTTTCTGCCCAAACAAACTTAGTGCGATCATTTACAATATCATCCCAATTAACATTGGTATCGAAATCAACGTAAGTAACATCTATATTTGTTTTAACTTTATCGAATAATCTTCTGGTACCTCCATAGACATCATCAGAACAAATCACATGATAATTTTCTCCAAATAAATCACATACTGTATTAATGGCTGCCATACCGGAAGAAAAAGCAAAGGCCTGTTTTCCTGATTCAATTGAAGCTAATAGTTTTTCTAAAATATCTCGACTCGGATTCTTAGTGCGAGCATATTCATATTGAAAATCACCAGGTTTATTTTGCTTAAATGTAGATGATAAGTGTATCGGAGGCATCACAGCTCCGGTTTCATTATCAGAACCGTGACCTGAATGAATAACTTTTGTACTAAACTTTTTTTTCACCATTATTTTATAGACTATTCTTTTAACATTAAAACATTAAATCAGATTAAATAAAATTATAGTGCCCATAAATAAAAGCATAATATAAAAAAACTTTTGAAACAGGGCCTCTGAAATTTTTTGGCGTATTTTCTGACCTATTACCAAACCAATAAATATCGGAATTAAAATTATGATGGAATTAATTATAATTTCTTTAGAAAGTAAATCAAAGTTAGCAAAGGATATTAATTGGCCAAGTGGATATAAGAAAAATGCAATACCTAAAAACTGTATTGTGGTATTTTTATTATAGTTAAGCGATTGTAATAAAAAAACCAAAGGCATGGTATATATACTTGTCATTCCAATAATAACTCCATTTACTGAACCAACTAAGATTTGTGCAGTTGTTTTATCATGATATGGAAGTTTAATATTTATCCTAAGAAGATATAGAACAGAGTTTGATATTAATATTAAAGCAATAAAAAATATTATTAAAGAAGAGTCTAAAATTTTTAAAAGATACGCTCCGGGGAAAATAAAAATTGTAGAAAAAATTAAAAAATATTTTGTCTCTTTTAATATTTTTTTAAAATTTCCACCTTTACTTAATTGATACATATTTACAATAAGAGTTGGGATTAAAATAAGAGCAATTATAATTTTTATATCTATAACAAAAGATAACAAAGAAATGGAAACAGTAGGCATTCCAAAACCAATACTGCCCTTGATAACTCCACAAAGGATATAAACAATAAAAATGTATGCCAAAATTAAGAGTGAAAAATTTGAGATGAGCATAAATCCCTATTTTACTATGTTTTTATAAATTAAATATATATTTCCATTTCTAAAGTTTTTACAATATTATGTTTTTCCCTTGGCCGCTTGGGTTTAGACTTTGTCGAGGAGGAGGTGGCTAGGGGCTATTCAATGCCCAAAAAAATAATCAATTTATTTAATCTAGAAGAACTTTTTGAAAAAAATCTTCCGTCACCTATTGCAGGATATTATAAATCTGGAGCAAGAGATGAAATCACCTTAAAAAAAAATAGAGAAATATTTAATAAATATGAATTACTTCCAAAACTTTTAAGAGATGTTTCGAATATTGATACATCTGTAAAGGTTCTAGGACAAAATTTAAAAAATCCTATTATCCTAGCACCAGTTGCTATGCAACAAATGGCACATGAAGATGGGGAAATTGCTAGTGCGAAAGGTGCAAGCTCATTTGGATCTGCTATGACATTGAGCACAAGCTCTAATTATTCGATAGAAGAAGTTGCGGGGCATAATGAAAATTTGTTTTTTCAACTATATTTTGCAAAAGATAGATCAATAACAGAAAATATGCTTAAAAAGACAAAAGAGTTTGGATATAAGGCAATCGTTTTTACTGCTGATGCACCACAATTAGGAACAAGAGAAAGAGACGAAAGAAATAATTTCAAAATGCCTGATCATTTAAGTCTTGGAAATTTCAAAGGAACTATTTTGGAAAAATTTGATGATCGTGATGGTTCGGCGATGAATATGCATAATGAAGTTTTATTTGATAAATCTCTCACTTTTGAAATTATACCTTGGATTAAAGCAGTATCAGGATTGCCTGTTTTAGTTAAAGGTATACTTCGTCCTGATGATGCCAGCCTATGTTTCAAGCATGAGGCAGACGGCGTGATAATATCTAATCACGGTGGAAGACAACTAGATACTGCCACACCAACTTTGAATCAAATTGAAACCATAAGAAAAGAAATTGGAAAAGATAAATTATTAATAGTAGATGGAGGTATTAGAAGAGGAACAGACATTTTTAAATGTATTGCCCTAGGGGCAGATGCGGTTCAAATTGGAAGACCAGTTTTATGGGGTTTAAATTACAAAGGAAAAGAAGGAGTAGAACTTGTATTAGATATTTTGTTGAAAGAATTTATCGAAACTATGATCCTTACTGGTTGTAGAAATTTGAATGAAATTACAAGAGATCTGATAAGGGAAGCTTAAGCATCATCATAAATTAAATTATTAAGGCGATCCATTTTCATATGTAATGTGACATCGTTAGGCATCAATTTAATCATTTCTTCATAAACTTTAAAAGCCTGATCGTATTTTTTATAACTAATTAAAATCCTACTCATGCCATCTAAAGCGCCAAAGTGCCGTGGCTCTAACGCAAGCGTGGTTTTTATGTCCTTCATTGAGTTTTCAAAATCTCCCATCATAAAATAAAATGTTGCTCTTTTGTTATAAGCCTCTGAAAAATTAGGTTCTTGTTCAATTACATAGGTTAAGGCTTCTATTGCCTCATCATAATTTCTTGTTTGAAAAAAATATGGAACCATATCCATAATTTTTTGTGACTCGGGATTATCAATTTTCATCCATTCAGTCCAAATATTAGAAACTATTTTGTTTTGTTGCGAGATATCTTGGACATTATATAAATCATCAAACAAATCCTCTAGTTTGGGGCTGTTTTGATCTGAATAAGAATTTGCAGAAAAAGTCAAAAAAAACAGGGCTAATATAATTTTCATCATCTAAGACTTAAGTTCTTTCATATAAATAAATATGCATATTAAAAAAGCAATACTCTTAATTATTACGTTTTTATGTATATCTAGTTTAGCAAAATCAGAAATATCTTACGAAAAAGAATTCAATGAAACACAATTTATAATCGAAAGTCAAATTCAAGCTTTCCTAGATGAAAATGCTGAGCTTGCATATTCTTATGCAGCTCCACTGATAAAAATGAAATTTAATAATCCTCAAGAGTTTATGTACATGGTAAAAAACTATTATGAGCCTGTCTACAATCCCAAACAATTTCAATTTATCGATGCTAAATATTTTGAAGGCGCTATCTTTCATCAGCTTCAAGTAATTTCTCAAAAAAATGAATCCTTTTTGGCAACCTATTCATTAATTCAAGATGAGGGTAAATGGAAAATTTCAGGTTGTGCTGTTTACCCAATGCAGAAGCAATCAATTTAATTTTTTTAACTTCGCATAAATCAAATATCCAGAAACTATTATCATTGCTGCACCTAAAAGCTCAATAGATGATGGGTAGTGATTAAAAAGGAAAATACTAATAATTATTCCAAAAATGATTTGTGAATAATGAGTTATGCTAAAAAAAGAAGCCTCTATTCTTCTCAAGGAGTAAATTAAAATCATCATTGCAACACCATCAAGTAAGCCCGCACTGATCATGATTAAAAAATCTTTTAGTAAGATATTATTAAAATGATTTATAGAAAAAATAAAAAAGACAGAACCAGTAAAAAGCATACTATAAAAGGTGAGTGCAACAGTTCTTTCATCTTTCCCAAAAACCCTTACAGAGAAATCTAAGCATGCCAGAGCAACAACACCTAATACTAAAAATAAAACACCCTGCGCATTAAAACCTATTGATAAACTAAATCCAGAAACTAAAAAAACTGCAGACATGGCAAGAATTAAAGAAATTATTTTTGATAGATTTATAGACTCTTTTAAAATTACAATACCCAAAACTGACAAAAGTACAGGAGCGGATAAAATAATTGGATACGCAATTGATAAAGGCAAAAGGATAATGCCTTTTACAATAAAATAATAAGTAAGAGTCATTAAAATACCTCGAACAATATGAAGCTTGTAATTTCTTGTTTTTATTTCTTCTAAACTTTTTCTATATAATAAATAAATACAAACAGGGATAATTGCTGAAAAACTAGCAATTGAAAAAATTACAGTATCTTTATAAAGATCGCCAATTAACTTAATTATTGTGTCAGCAATAGTGAAGAGAAAGAAAGCGAATGTTCCTAGAATGTAAATTAGATGTTTTTTACTCTCTATTTGAGACATGGAAATTACTTCTATATCTAATAACTAACATTAATACGATAACTTTAATCGATATTGGAATAAAAAAATAAAAAATCATTATGTTTGGAAGTCCCTCAAATATAACAACATTATTATTTTCTAAGTAGCCATATCCTGTTAATGCGATACCACCTGCTAATCCAATAGCTGCCTTTCGGATCATAGAAAATAATGCTGTAAACATTTGAGATAATCTATTTTGAGTATTTTGATCAAGAATTTCTGCTAATTCTGTTTGGGGAACAATCAAGTCTATACCAACTCCAAAACCTGTAATTAAAACGACTAATAAATATAAATACCAATGACTTTCATTAGTAAAAATAACAAAGAAAAATCCAGCAATAGTAATTATCGTGCCAATTTGAAGAAGATACATATTCGGAAAAGTTTTACCAAAAAAATACCAAACAGGCGTAGATATCAAAGTTATCAAAAAATATAAAATTAATAGTGGGCCTGCATAGTTTGCTAAGCCTAGATATGTTGAAACAAAAATAATAAATAAATTTGCAGTAAAATTATTAGCAAGTAGATTTAAAAATGTTATTACAGCAAAGGGTAATATCTTTTTATTTTGATGAAAATAAATTTTTAATTCGATGAAAGAAATGAATTTAGAATGGAATTGGTTGTCTTCTTCAAAAAAAAGATAGAATAAAATAGATCCTATAATTGCTAAAATTATGATCATTAAACCAGTTATTTTTATTACTTCATGATTTAATAAATTAACTGATAAAATCTTAGATAAAGCAGTTGGGATAATTAAAGCAGCTAAAACTCCAAGAATAGTAAAAATTTCTTTTGTTGCGGCTATATAAAATCTACGATGTTGTATTTTCTTTTGATCTATGACGATTGAGTCATATGGTATAATCGCTATGGAATAACTAATAAGTGCTAAGTTATAATAAAATATAAACCAATAATAATTATCTGGTTGAATTACATACAGGCCAATAATTGAAAAAATAAAAATAAAAATACCAAGTAAGATCTGATTTTTTTTTGGGAGTCCTTTTATAAATCTTTTTTCGGTAAAATAGCCTATAAAAAAATCTGAAAATACGTCAAATACTCTCGAAATTAGTATAATCATGCCGATAGTACTTAAGGCGAAACCAACCGATAAATTGTAAAAACTTGGTAAAAATATAAATAAAAGTAAAAAACTTCCCGCAAGGTAAAAAGACTGAAAACTATAGGCAAATAAGGATTTTAATGGCATTTGGCAATTTTAAGAGAAAGGGCTGACTTTGACTAACCTAAATTAAATATTAATGTTCAGTTAGCATTCATGCGGGGGCTGATTCGGTAATTCACTTTCCTCCTCTATATATCGAGTCAGCCATTCCATTTACCTCTATATCTAGTAGCTTAGCTTTCATTTGAATTCCCCAAGCATAGCCTCCTAGCCTTCCATTTTTTGCGATAACTCGATGACATGGAACGAAAATTCCAATGGGGTTTTTACCTACGGCTGTCGCCACAGCCCTAATTGCTTTTTGATAAGATGTCTTTAATGCCAGATGAGAGTAAGAAATAGTTTTACCATAAGAAATTTTTTGTAATTGAGCCCATACTTGTTTTTGTAAGTCTGTGCCACTAAGAAAATTTATTTTACAAGAGAAGTTTTTCTGTTTTCCTTTAAGATATTTAGAGAGTTGATTTTTTAAAGATGAATTAAATAAATTTCTTGTTGGGGAAAGCTCTTTTTTGATTTTTTTAACCCTAAGATCATTATTTTTAATAAAATAATGAAGGCCCTTCGAACTATCTAAAATAAAAAATTTTCCAAAATCAGTATCAATAATATCATAATGATATTGCATCAATTAAACATTTTTTTTACTTTATCAAAAAAACCCTCAGTCATTGTAGAATTTTTTTTAGTTAGGCTATCATTAAATTGATTTAAAAGCTTTTCTTGTTCAGCAGATAAATTTACTGGGGTCTCTGCATGAACCCTAACAATCATGTCACCTCTTCGGTGGGTTCGAAGAATGCTCATGCCTTTTTCTTTAATACGTAATTTATGTCCTGATTGCATTCCTTTAGGTATAGATACATTAACCATTTTTTTTTCAATCGTAGGTACTTCTATTTTTCCTCCAAGCGCAGCTGTTGTAAAAGGAATAGCAACATCACAAATAATGTTATCTCTTTCTCTTTGAAAAAGTTTGTGATTATTTATGTTGATAAAAACATAGAGGTCTCCATAAGATCCACCACGATCACCAGCTTCTCCCTCACCGCTCATTCTTATTCGGTTACCAGTTTCAACACCAGCTGGAATTTTTATTTGTAATTTTTTATTTTTTTTAACACGACCTGTGTTGCTACATTTAGAACAACGACCTTTCATTTCTTGTCCCGTTCCACCACAGCGACCACATGTTCTTTCCATAGAAAAAAAGCCGCTTTGTGTGCGAACTTTTCCATATCCATCACAGGTTGAACAGCTTTTATAACTGTGTTGTTCAGGGCAGTTCACCATCATGGGAATGGTTACATCAAGTATTTTGCCATGAAAAGCTTCTTCTAAATCAATCGTCACATCGTAACGTAAATCATCTCCGCGTGTTTCTCGTTGTCCACCTTCGCCAAAAGCACCAAATATATCCTCAAAAATATCTGAAAAACCACCAAAACCTTGTTGACCAAAACCACCAGCTCCGCCGCCCCCTTGTTCAAACGCGGCGTGCCCAAATTGATCATAGGTTTGTCTTTTTTTAGAGTCTTTTAAAATTTCATAAGCTTGACTTACATCTTTAAACTTTTGTTCAGCAGTCGCATCCCCCTGATTTCGGTCAGGGTGATACTTCATCGCTAATTTTCGGTAAGCACTCTTTATGTCTGAGTCACTGGCGTCTCGAGAAACGCCTAGGGTATCATAAAAATCATTAGGCATCGTTTTTTATACGAGCTAAGATTTTATTGCCCGCTAGCTTTTTTATCATCATCAACCTCTTCATAGTCAGCATCAATGACGTCATCATCTTTTTGTGCTTCTTGGTTTTTGTCTGACTGAGGTTGTTCAGCACCAGCAGCTCCACCTGCTGCTTGTTGGTCCTTGTACATTGCTTCACCCATTTTCATAGATGATTGAGTAAGATCTTGAGTTTTTTGTTTCATTGCATCGAGATCATTTTTTTCAAGAGCTTCTTTTAAATCTTTTAAATCGGATTCAATTTTACTTTTGTCTTCAGCACTAATTTTATCTCCGTGCTCTTTTAAATTTTTCTCAACTTGGAAAACTAAACTGTCTGCTTGATTTTTAACATCTACTTCTTCTCTTTTCTTTTTATCTGCTTCTGCATTGGCCTCAGCATCTTTAACCATTTTGTCAATTTCTTCATCTGACAGTCCGCCAGATGCTTGGATTTTTATTTGCTGTTCTTTGCCGGTTGATTTGTCTTTTGCAGAAACATTAACAATGCCGTTAGCATCAATATCAAAAGTAACTTCAATTTGTGGAGTGCCTCTTGGAGCTGGAGGAATGCCTACTAAATCAAATTGTCCGAGTAATTTATTATCTTGAGCCATTTCACGCTCACCTTGGAATACTCTAATAGTCACAGCATTTTGATTATCTTCAGCGGTGGAAAATACTTGGCTCTTTTTAGTTGGAACAGTAGTATTTCTCTCAATAAGCTTAGTAAATACGCCGCCTAAAGTCTCAATTCCTAAAGATAATGGGGTTACGTCTAATAAGAGAACGTCTTTAACATCCCCTTGGAGGACGCCTGCTTGAATGGCTGCTCCCATCGCAACAACTTCATCAGGATTGACACCTTTGCTTGGGTCTTTTCCAAAAAAGTTTTTAACAATTTCAGTAACTTTTGGCATTCTAGTCATACCACCAACTAAAATCACATCATTAATATCAGAGGCCGAAAGACCAGCATCGCTTAAAGCTTTTTTACAAGGCTCAATAGTATTTTGGAGTAGGTCATCAACTAACTCCTCTAATTTTGCTCTAGTTAATTTTACATTTAAGTGTTTTGGGCCAGATTGATCTGCAGTAACAAAGGGTAAGTTTACATCTGTTTGAGTTGAACTAGATAATTCTATTTTTGCTTTTTCAGCTGCTTCTTTTAGTCGTTGGAGAGCGAGCTTGTCATTTTTAAGATCAATACCTTGTTCTTTTTTAAATTCACTAGCAAGAAAATCGATGATACGAAGATCAAAATCCTCTCCACCTAAATGTGTATCACCATTAGTTGCTTTAACTTCGAAAACACCATCACCAACTTCTAAAATAGATACATCGAATGTTCCGCCACCTAAGTCATAAACAACAACAGTTCCAGATTGCTTTTTATCAAGACCATAAGCTAATGAAGCTGCTGTTGGTTCGTTGATAATTCTTAAAACTTCTAAACCAGCAATTTTACCAGCATCTTTTGTTGCCTGTCTTTGTGCATCATTGAAATAAGCTGGAACAGTTATCACTGCTTGAGTAATGGTTTCGCCTGTATAAGACTCTGCGGTCTCTTTCATTTTTTGAAGAATAAATGCTGAAATTTGACTTGGGCTATATTTTTCTCCTTGTGCCTCTACCCATGCGTCTCCATTATTGCCTTTGATAATCTTAAAAGGTGATAGAGAAAGATCTTTTTGAACAGTTGCATCATCAAAATTTCTACCAATGAATCTTTTAACTGCATAAAGAGTGTTTTCAGGGTTAGTGACCGCTTGTCTTTTCGCAGATTGTCCGATTAATTTTTCGCTTTCAGTAAATGCTACTACAGAAGGAGTTGTTCTAGCTCCCTCAGAATTTTCTATAACTTTTGGATTTTTTCCATCCATGATTGCCACACAAGAGTTGGTGGTTCCTAAATCAATTCCAATTACTTTTGCCATATTTTTTACCTATAAAAATTTAAATATTAATAAACTACTTATGTATATGGGTTGACCCCTGCTATATTCAAGGGGATGAAAAAAGGCTAATTCCTTAGCTTTCTACTTCTTCAGGAGATGACTTTCCAGCAATATCATCATTTTTTTTAGTCTTTTTAGACACGCCCACCATAGCAGGTCTTAAGAGTCGATCATGAAGTGTATAGCCAGGTATAAGCTCTTGAACAATGGTGCCGGGTTCTAAATCATCATTTTCAATTTCCATCATTGCTTGATGAAAATTGTGATCAAATTTTTCGTTAAGGCTTTCGATCTTTTTTATTCCAATTTTTTCAAATGTAGAAACAACAGACTGGGCAATTAAATCAATTCCTTCAATCACAGATTTAATTGCTTCATTATTTTTTGCTTCCTCTGAAATACTGCTTTTAGCACGCTCAATATTATCTCTTATATTAACGATTTCTTTTGCAAAATTTGAAATACCATACTTAAGTGCATCAGATTGATCTTTTTCAGCACGTTTTCTAAAATTTTCTAACTCAGCAATTGCTCGCAATCTTTGATCTTTTAAGCCTGTGATTTCTTCATTTAATTTCTCAATTAAATCCTCTGGAGAAATATCTTCCTCTTCTCTTTCTTTTGGCGTTTGTGATAGTTGTTCTTCTTTTGCTGAAGTTGGATTTTCTAAATCTTGTTCTTCTGTTTTATTATTCTCTTCACTCATAATTCCTCGTTATTTTTTATTAGATATAATTTCAGACATATAATCAACAATTGGGACTATTCGTTGATAGTCAATTCTTTTAGGACCTATTACACCAATTGCTCCAGTAAGTCCATTTTTTGTTTGATAATTAGAAAAAATCATCGATAAATTTGTGTTTTTAAATAAGTTTGTATTACTTCCAATAAATATTTGTACTCCTTTAGATTTTTTCAAGGCTTTAATCATTTTACTAGCCATTTTTCCAGTTTCAATTTCACTCAGTAATTCATTTAATGTATCCAAATCTGTATCTATTTTGCTATTTATTAAGCTTGGCAACCCACGCACAAAAAATTTTTCAGACTTATTATTTTTATTTATTTTTATACCCTGTTCTAAAAGTATTTTGGTTGTTTTATTAATTTCATTTTGAGCATCTTTAAGAAAAATGTTTATATTTTTTTCGATTTGAATTGGAGATTGATTGTTTGTGAATTTATTTAAAAATTTGCTAATAATATTCAAATCTCTGTTTTCTATATTTTCAGGTGTTTCAACAAGTCGATTAGTTGTTGTGCCATCTTCATTTTCCACAATAAAAATAACCCTCTTTTTATCAATTGTATGAAAGCTGATTTTAGAAATTTTAGAAACCCTCTCATTGTTGATAATCAAGCTTGCTTGCCTAGAAAGGCCATTAAGAATAGAGGTAATTTTTTCATATTCTTCTGAAAAATCTGAAAAGTTTGTTGAGTCGATCAACTGTTTTTCATTTTTATTTATTTGACCTGGTTCAAGTAAAGCTTGGGCATAAAACTGTAAACCAAAATCTGAAGGTAAGCTACCAGCCGAAAAATGATCTCTTTGAATAAATCCATGTAAATTTATTTCATTCAAGACATTTCTAATAGTTGCAGGGGAAAGCTCATAATTTATTTTTGAGCTTATAGACTTAGAGCCCATTGGTTGGCCTGTAGTTAAATAGTTTTCAACAAGAACCTTAAAAATGAATTTGGCTCTTTGACTTATTTCAGATATTTTCTTATTCATTATTGATTTTTGATCTTATAGCCTAAATTAATTAATTCAAAATGAGTACATATAAAAGAAATGATCGCGAACTGAATAAAATAAGGTCCCTAGAAATAACTCCCAACTTTCAACCAAACAATCAATCATCTTGTTTGGTTAAGTTGGGCAATACTCATGTTTGTTGTTCTGCAATTTTAGAAGACAGAGTTCCTGGCTTCCTGAGAAACTCTGGTAAAGGGTGGCTTACCGCAGAATATGGAATGCTCCCCTCATCGACCTCAGAGAGAATAGACCGAGAAGCTGCAAAGGGTAGGCAGTCGGGTCGAACTCAAGAAATTCAAAGACTGATAGGTCGAAGCCTTCGTTGTGCAGTCAATTTAGACACTCTTGGAGAAAGAACTATAAAGATCGACTGCGACGTCATTAGCGCGGATGGAGGAACACGAACAGCATCAATTATTGGTGGATATGTGAGTTTAGTAAGAGCAATAAATAGTTACAAATCTAACTTCAATATCTCTAAAGGCATAATCACAAATCAAATTGCTGCTATTTCAGTTGGAGTTGTAAAAGGAACTGCTTGTATAGATTTAGATTACATAGAAGACTCAAGCGCAGAAGTGGACTGTAATGTTGTCATGGCTAACGATGGGCAATTTATTGAATTTCAATCAACTGGCGAAGAAGCCAAATTTAGTAAAGAAACAATTTTAGATTTCATTGAATTGGTTGAAGGGTCAATATCCGATATTTTTGCAATCCAAAATCAAGCTATTGCAAAATAAATTACTTCTTGGCAGTGGAAATGCTGGAAAGATAAAAGAAATAAAATTTTATTTAGAATATTTTGATCTTTTCACGAATTTTAAAATCATAGATTTATCTAACTTTACAGGTTTGGGTGAACCAATAGAAAGCGGCTCGACGTTTGAGGAAAACTCGATTATTAAATCAACTTTTTTTTTTAATAAAACAAACTGTCTAACCTTAAGCGATGATAGTGGTTTCATTGTTGAGGGAATGGAAAACTTTCCTGGAATAAAAACTGCAAGAGTTGCAAAAGAAATGGGTGGAGAACAACAAGTTGTTAATTTTATTTTTAAAAAAAATCCTAATAAGTATAAAATTAGTGCTATTTTTCATTGTTGTTTATCTTTAATCGGACACAAAGTAAATCAAGTAGTAACTGGCAAAGTTAACGGTTTTATTATTTCTAATAAAAGAGGAGAGGAAGGTTTTGGATTTGATCCTTATTTTATTCCTTCAAGTTCAAAAAAGACTTTTGCTGAAATGGACCTAAAAGAAAAATTAATTTTATCTCATAGATTTGAAGCTTTTAAAGTATTATCAACTATTCAAAAATGATTGGATAATCAATCATCTGAAGTTCAATAGATAAATTTCCGAAAGTAGGGTGATATATATTTTCAGGTAAACTTTTTCCAGAAAAAATTTTATCAGCAATAATCAAAGTTAATTCAGAAGATTTATGAAATAAAAATTCTCTGTGTGGTTCTTTAGAGGTAGACATATCAAAAGTACTAAAGTTCGTTCGATTTACTGGCTTATAATAGTTTTCTAATACATTTCTTTGCTCAAAGAAATTATCAATTAAATAAATTTTATCCAACGGGTATGTATTTTCCTCAGTTGCTAAATATCCAATTAAATCTTTATAGCTATAACTATCATCAATAATTATTACTGAGTCTAATTCATTTAACTTTCCAATTAAATTTACTGAAAGCTCTAAATCAATTGCGCTAGTGCCAAATGATGATGACTTAATGAAATGTAATGGGTAGTAATCTTTAAAATAATTGAATACTTTAAGTCCATAATCATTCTGTTTGTATAGAACACCAATAAATCTTTGATCTTCTATATATTGATTTAATTTATTAACATGCAAGTAGGGGCTATTTGGAATAAAGATAATTTCATTGTCGGCGTATTTGTTCATCAAAGAATAGTCATTTGATAGAGCCAGAATAAAAGTATTGTTGCCAAGGAATTGGGGCAGTTCCATTAAATCAGATGTAGTAATTGGGCCAATAATTAATGAGTTTTCTATATTTGAATTAATTTCATTTAAAGAATATATAAAATCTATTTTTGGAATATTTGGGTAGTTTTCTATTTCAGATATAAAAGACTTATAAAAAATCGGTGTTAAAAGATTATCATCTGACAAGATAGCCACAATTTTATCAATACTTTTAAAATCAATAATTTTATTTTCTGGTTTTGCAGATAAGTCAGGAGCTACTTCTTTTTCTTCTTGAGCTTCAATTATATCTTCCTTTTTTTCTTCTACAAAAATTTCTTCATCTTTTGGTGGTTTTTTTGTTGTTTCAATAACTGTCGGCACACATCCAAAAAAAGATATAAATATAATCAATAAAAATATACTTTTAAGAACAAGTGCCATGAAACCTGGTTTATATTTAGTTGCTACACCCATAGGAAATCTGGATGATATCACAATAAGGGCATTAAATGTTTTAAAAAATTCAGAAATTATTTTTTGTGAAAATACGAATAATAGCAAAAAGCTTTTTAAACAATATTCAATTGATACAAAGTATTATAAGTATACCGATCATGATTTTGATAAGAAAAAAAATGAAATATTACTAAATTTAAAACAAAAAAAAATTATCAGTTTGATTTCTGACTCTGGTTCTCCATTAATTTCTGATCCAGGTAACCAGTTAATCAATTTTTTATATCAAAATAATATTAAAATATTTTCTATACCAGGACCAAGTGCTTTAATTAGTGGAATTCAATTGAGTGGTTTTTTAAATAAAAAGTTTTTTTCTTTTTTAGGATTTTTGCCAAAAAAAACTTCACAAAAAATTTCTATTTTAAAAGCTCATTTTAATAATAATTTAGTAATCTATACAACCAAACAACAATTAGAAAAAGACATAAAAGCTGTAGTTGCAGTAGCAGAAAAGTTTGAAATTATAATATTAAAAGAATTAACTAAGATTTTTGAAAAAAGAATTTATATTTCTCACGAGAACTATAAGAACATTGATTTTAAGATAATCAAAGGTGAGCTTGTGATTGTTGTTAATTTAATTTCTTCTACCCAAAAACAAAAAGAATTAGAAGCAGAGTATGTCTCAAAGATTGTATCTGAAATGGGGGTCAAAAAAGCTTATCAAGTTATAAAAACTAAGTATAAGATATCTAGAAATAAATTTTATGAAATGGCAATCAATTTAAATAATGAATAGATTAATAGTTCTTCTTTTATCTTTTTTAATCATAAGTTGTGGACCAACACTTGTTACAACAGGTGCAAAAACAGCAGTTGAGCAACATTCAGATGAAAAAACGATGCGCGAAAGTTGGGATGACGCAACAATCAAACTTGGCATAAAAGAAAAATACTTTTCATATGATGCTACACTTTTTACAAAAATTGATGTTGAAGTCGAGCTAGGTAAAGTTTTACTGACTGGTGTAGTTCCATTTGGCGACATGAGGTTAGAAGCTGTCAGATTGGCTTGGCAACAAGAGGGTGTTGTTGAGGTACTAAACGAAATATCAATAGATACAGGTTACGGTCTCGATGACATTGCAAAAGATAAATTTATAAGCACTCAGCTTTTTACAAAAATACTGACTGATGGTGAAATTAAAAAATTTAAATATGATTTTGAAGTTCAAAAACAGGTAATTTATTTGTTTGGTGTTTCAAATGATCAAAAAGAAATAGGCCGTGTCATTGATCATGCTAAGTCAATCAAAGGTGTTCTTGATATAATTAATTATATTCAAGCAAGATAAACTAACTATTACTTAAAAGATGTAAGTGAAAATGGAATACTTCTTGACCGCCATCTTTTCCCTTATGGGTTTTAATTTGAAATCCTTTGTCTCTTAAGGCTAAATTATCAATAATTATATTTACAGACGCCCAAAAGTTAGTTTGATATTGAGCTTTTGCATTCTGTAAAAAATCAGCAACATCAATATACGGATCTTTAGGGATTATTAGTATATGCATTTTGGCTTGGGGATTAATATCATTAAAAGATAAAATATATTCATCTTCATAAATTTTATCACAAGGTATTTCACCTCTTAAAATTTTTGCAAAAATATTTTCTTTATCATAAATCATAGTCTAACAGGAACTCCTTTCTTATCTAAAAATCTCTTAACTTTTTTAATGGTATATTTACCAGAATGAAAAACACTGGCTGCCAACAAACCCGTAGCTCTGGTTTGATGGCCCTTATAGAAATGCTCTAATTTACCTACTCCACCACTGGCGATAACAGGAATAGTCAGCTTAGATGTAATTGATCTTAGCATTTCTGCGTCAAACCCCTTTTGAACTCCATCTGTATCCATTGATGTAAGCAATATTTCACCAGCACCAATTTTTTGAACATATAATGCCCAATCAACAAGTTTTTTGGGGGTTAGCTCTCTTCCTCCCTTAATTACTACTCTAAAATTTCCTTGAAACCTTTTTGCATCAATAGCCACAACAATACATTGTGAGCCGTGAACCAGTGATGCTTTTTTAACTAAGTTGGGATTTTTGACTGCAGCCGAATTAATAGAGACTTTATCTGCCCCCGCATTAAGCAAATTTGTAATGTCTGAGAGATCTGAGACACCCCCACCTACAGTTAAAGGAATATTGATAACCTTTGCAATTGACTCAACAGTTTTGATAAAAGTTTTTCTATTTTGGTAAGAGGCGTTGATATCTAACATGCATAATTCATCTGCGCCCGCTCCCGAATAAAATTTTGCCATTTCAACAGCATTACCCATAACTTTGATATTTTTAAAATTAACTCCCTTAACAACTTTATTCTTTACAACATCTAAACAAGGAATTATTCGAGTTTTAAGCATTCAATTTTACTAATTCATCCAAAGAAAATTTATTTTCATAAATAGCTTTACCTATTACCATATGATCAAAACCATTTTTATTTCCTATTTTAACATCAGATAAATCTTTAACACCACCTCCGATAGTTATTTTTTTATCAGTTAATTTTTGAATATTTTCAAATGTAGAAAAATTTAATCCTGAAAGCATTCCATCATTGGCAACATCAGTGACAAAAAATGAGTGAATCGGTAAATCATTATAAATATTTACTATGCTTGCAAGACTATCTGTTGATGTTTGCTGCCATCCATGAGAGGCGATTTTGTTATCTTTTAAATCGATTGCTATTGATATTTTATCTAAAATATCATTTTCAAATTTAGAGACCTCATGAATGCCTTTGATAGCAAAAGTTCCGATTACAATAATATCAAATCCTTGATTTATTTTATTTTGTATAGCGGTTTTATCTCGAATCCCACCCGCAACCTCAATATTGATATTTATATTTTTGCGAATTAATTCGAGCGTTTTATCATTATTCCCTTTTCCTAAAGTAGCATCTAAGTCTACAACATGGATGGTTTCAAAACCTTTATCCTGATAAATCTTGGCCATTTCAACCGGTGACTTATCATAAATTGTTTTATTTTCGGCAAGACCTTTCGTTAGTCTAACACATTCACCATTTATAATGTCAATTGCTGGAAATATTTTCATCAATTTAAAATAAAATTTTTAATAAATTTAAGTCCATTTTTATGGCTTTTTTCTGGATGAAACTGAACTCCATAAATATTTCCTTTATTCACAACAGACGGGAAATTTTTACCATATTTTGTAGTAGCTAATACAGCTGATGCTTTAACCTTTTCATAGATGTAACTATGAACGAAATAAAAATCTTTCTCATTAAATGTAGTAGTTAAAATCTTATCATCTTTTTTTACTTTGAGAGAATTCCATCCCATGTGAGGTATAATTAAATTTTTCTTTTCAAATTTTTTTATTTCACCATGAATAACGCCAAGACCTTTGGTGGTTTTATCTTCATAGCCCACATCGGAAAGAATTTGCATTCCTACGCAAATGCCTAGATATGGAAAATTATTTCCTAAATACAATTTCAAAGAATTATAAATTTTTAATTTTTTTAGATTAGCAATCAAAGTAGCATAGGCGCCCTGGCCCGGAAGTATTATTTTAGAAAATTGATATGGATCAAATTGTGATTTTATTATTTTAAGCTGGTAAGGCTTGTCTTTGATTATATCCGTGATAGCTTTTTTTATTGATCCTATATTTCCTGATTGACCATCAACCAGTCCAATTATTTTTTTTTTCAAAGTTTGCCTTTAGAGCTAGGAATATCTTTTTTTCGTGGATCAATGCTTACTGCTTGCTTTAATGCAAGGGCAAAAGATTTAAAGCAGCTTTCAATAATATGGTGATTATTATCACCATATAAATTTTCAATATGGCAATTCATTCTTGCTTCAGTAACAATAGATTTGAAAAATTCTGGAAAAAGTTCATGATCCATATCTCCAACTTTTTCTAATGTATTTTTAACATTCCAAATAAAATAAGGACGATTACATAAATCCATTGCTGTTCTTGTAAGGCACTCATCGAATGTAACGTAAGAGTGAGCAAATCTTGTTATGCCTTTTTTATCACCAAGTGCCTTCTTAATGCACTCCCCCATTGCTATTCCAACATCTTCAACTGTGTGGTGCATATCAACTTTTAGATCACCTTCACATTTAACTTGAAGATCAACTAAGCCGTGTGTACTTATTTGTTGGAGCATGTGATCAAAAAAAGCAATTCCTGTGTCGATAGCATTTTTGCCACTACCATCTAAATTTAAAATAATAGAGATTTTGGTCTCTTTTGTATCTCGTTTGTAAGTAAATTCACGCATTTGTAATCAGATAATTAGTACCTATATTTATAGGAATAATGGACAAAAATAAAACAATAATACGCGCAACAACAGTTGTTTGTGTCAGAGATGATAAAAGTGTTGTTATTGCATCAGATGGACAGGTGACTCTCGGAACATCTGTAATAAAATCAAACGCCAACAAAATTAGAACCTTTCATAAAGATCAAATCATTGTCGGATTTGCAGGCTCAACTGCAGATGCTCTTACTCTTTTTGATCGTTTAGAAAAAAAATGCGAAGAATTTTCATATAATCTCAGGCGAGCTTGCGTTGAACTTGCAAAGGACTGGAGAACAGACAAATACCTCAGAAGATTAGAGTCAATGATTATTGCGGCTGACAAAAATGAAACATTTCTGATTAGTGGTACAGGTGATGTCTTAGAGCCCCAAGAAGGAATTGTTGCAATTGGCTCAGGTGGTAATTTTGCTTTGAGTGCCGCTCGTGCATTGAAAAGAAAATCAAACCTGCCCGCAAGAGAGATTGCTGAAGAAGCGCTTCAGGTAGCAGCAGAACTTTGTATATATACAAATGATACTTTAAACATTGCTGAGATAAAAATCTAATGGATGATCAACACTTAACACCCAGTCTTATTAAAGAAGAATTAGATCGTTACGTCATTGGTCAAGATGAGGCCAAAAAAGCTGTTGCCGTTGCACTGCGTAACCGATGGAGAAGGCTTAATATAAAAGATGAAAATCTACGCGATGATATCATTCCTAAAAACATTTTAATGATCGGGCCCACAGGTTGTGGCAAAACTGAAATAGCAAGAAAACTTGCTAAATTAACTCAGTCCCCTTTTATCAAAGTTGAGGCAACAAAATTTACAGAAATTGGGTATGTTGGAAGAGATGTGGAACAAATTATTCGAGATCTCATTGAGGTTGCAATCAATTTAGAAAAGAAAAAGATTAGAGATCGTTTTATTGATGATGCAAAATTAAATGCCGAAGAAACAGTTTTAAAGGCTTTGTTAGGTGACAATCCTTCTGAAGAAACAAAAGAAAAATTTCGTTTGATGCTTCGTGATAACCAACTCAATGATAAAGAGGTGGAAATTGCAATTGATCAAAAATCAAATCCATTTCAATCACTAGATATTCCAGGTATGCCAGGAGCCCAGATGGGAATGCTCAATATGAATGACATCTTTGGAAAAGGTTTAAAAAATAAGAAAAAAACAAAACTTAAAATCGGAGAGGCGTACGAACCCCTCATTCAAGAAGAGATTGAAAAAATTGCTGAAAAACAAAATGTTGTGCAAAATGCTATCAAGAGTGTTCAGGAGAGTGGCATCGTTTTTATTGATGAAATTGACAAGATCGCACCTAATAGTGAGAGACGTGGTGGCGATGTCTCACGCGAAGGGGTGCAAAGAGACTTATTGCCCTTAATCGAAGGAACGGTAGTAAGTACTAAATACGGAACCATTGAAACTAACCATATTCTTTTCATTGCATCTGGCGCATTTCATCAATCAAAACCAAGTGATCTTCTACCTGAACTTCAAGGAAGACTGCCGGTAAGAGTAAGACTGAATGCTCTGAAGAAAGAAGATTTCGTAAGAATTTTGAAAGATACTGATAATAGTCTAACTAAACAGTATAAGTCTCTATTTGAAACAGAAAATATTGACTTACAATTCGACGATGAAGCGATTGATGAAATTGCCAATCTCACCGAGCAAATCAACAAAGAGGTTGAGAACATTGGTGCCAGAAGATTGCAAACAATGTTTGAAAAGATTCTAGAAAGATTAAGCTTTGAGGCTAATCTTAGTGAGCAAAGAACTGAAGTAGTTAATAGGCAATGGGTATCTGACGCTATACAGTCAGAGATTAAACCAACTGATGAAAAAAAGTTTATTCTTTAACTCTTAACTTAATATAAAAAGCACCAAGCCCTCCATGTTTAATTTTACATGGAGAGTACGATTTTACTATCTGTTGGAAGGGCTCCGTCTCAAGCCATTGAGTAAATTGTTTTCTTATTTTTCCAGTAAAAAACTCTTCTCCTTCTGATTTATTGCCCAAGCCCGTAATCACGATGTGAAAAAGATTTTTTTTCTTAAAATTTAACTTTAAATATGAGTGCACTTTTTGATAAGCCTCATCAACTGTATGTCCATGTAAATCTACCTTTTGAAACGAAGTGTTTTTAAATTGTTTGTAAAGTTGTTGATCTAAAGTGACTATTTTTAATGTTTTTTGTTCTGTGTTCTTTTTGTTATTAGGTGTTTGTAATTGATCTATGTTTTTTTTCTTGTTTGCCTTTTTTGTATTTAAGGATATCGATATTTTTTCGTTTGGTAAGTCTTCTAATGATTTTTTAGAATTAATTTCTAATTTAATTTTAGGAGACAAGTTTAATTGAAAATAATTTCCAGTTTGGGTCTGATGATTTTTTTTCTTTTTCAAATCCCCATTCTTCGACAACTGTTAATATTTCATTGTTCGCAACATTGTAGTGTTCTGTCTCAAACTTAACTGACTTCACTAATCTTTGTTCATCAGATTTATCTTCAATAATAGAACTCGCTTTAACTTCTGAGAATTTTATCTCCTTCGGCGCCTTGGCTTGTTCCATAGCTTTCAAAGCCTCGGGAGTTAAAAGATCTTTCACATTTAAAATATTATTGCTTTGATATGCTTGAACAATCATTTCATAAGCTTTATTTGCTCCTTTAAGAAACTCATCATTATCATTTTTGGGAACTATTTTAGGGTTAAACTTCGTTTGAGGTCTTTTTGTTTTTAAATTGACAATTTTTCCGTCAGTTGAGCCCAAAATACTCCTCAAGCGATAAACTAAAAATACCGCGATTGCACCAAAAAGCAAAATGTCAATAAATTCACTCATAATTCTTATCTATTTTGGCCCAGTTTGAATTGGGTACATTATTTTTTATAAACTCTTTATGGGCCTCTGTCTCGTCTTTTGTTAATACGATGGGTTTTAAATTTAGCTCACCTGAAAGTTTTAAATCCTCTGCATTTCTCTCATTAAGCTCGAGGCCCATTTGATTAATACCTTGAAGTTCCAAATACACATCGGTAAGAATTTTTGCATCTTTCAAAGCTCCGTGAAACTCTCTGTCCACTAAAGAGTTCACTTTCAGTTTTTTAACAAGCGCATCTAGGTTGACCTGTTGTCCTGGAAATCTATTTCTAGCAATAACAACCGTATCTAAAACTCTGTCTTTTGCTATCTGCGGCTTGGATACTTTTTCAAGCTCGTAATTAAGGAAACCTACATCAAAATTAGCATTGTGGGCAATGATCTGGCTATCTTCGATAAAATTCAAAAATTTATCAGCAACGTCCTCAAATAACGGCTTATCTTCTAGGAATTCATTTGTAATTCCATGAATTTTAATATTTTCATCTGTTAAGTTTTTCAGCGGGTTTATATATTGGTGGAAATGTGAACCAACTTCTTTTTGGTTTAATTCAATACAGCCTATTTCGATAATCCGGTGACCCTCTTTATAATCTAGACCGGACGTTTCAATATCTAAAATTATTTCTCTCATAGTGTATGTAATAATTTAATAACATTTAAACGAAGGTTCAAGATTGAACCATTATTATTAATCGTAAAGTTAGATAAATTTTGTTTAATATTCTCTTTAATTTGTCTCTGATTCATTAAATTAAAATAATTAGCTGATACTCCCCTTGATAAGACTCTTTGTTTTCTTTTTTTTGGAGTGGCGCTAATAAATATTGTGTAATTAAAGTCTTGAGAGAGCCTCTCTTCAAAAAGCAGGGGTACTTCATAAAAGATAGGAGTGTGTTGATGGAATTTAGGAGCAATAATTTTTTTCTGCGAGTGTAAAAGTGGATAAATAACTTTTTTTAAATTTTTATTAAACACAGGATCAACTAATCTTTTTATTATTTCCTCTTTATAATTTTTACTAGTAACTCCAATTCTTTTTAAAATATAACCTCTCGATTGGTCATTTTGATATAATGTTTTAATTATCTGGTCGGAAGAAATACACTTATGGCCTATCGATAAAAGAAATTTTATAGCCTCACTTTTTCCTGAGCCGATATTTCCTGTAATTGCTATTTTCATTTAAGTATATTTCTGGTTAATTGATATAACTTATCATCTACTTTTATTTTTGACTTACTCCACTTTTCAAAAGACGGTTTGGCCTGTTCAATAAGCATGGTTAAACCACCAACAATTGGTGTGTTATTTTTCTTAGCTCGACTTAATAATGGTGTCATTTCAGGGTTATAAACAATATCTATGACTCCCTTTGCTCCATCAGCTAATTTAATTATATTTCTATTTAGAGGTGTTTTACCTATCATGCCCCCACTAGATGCATTAATGATTAAATCATATTTTTTTTTAAGTAAGTTAGTTTTTGTCACGAAATTTTTGATAGAGAAGTCATTGCAAATGTTTTCCTTTCTTCTTAAAGAAGTTACAAAAACATCAATATTTTCAAAGCATTTTTTGTTCAGATAGTAGAGAATGGACCTTGCAGCGCCGCCGGCACCAATAAGTAATATTTTTTTTGGTTGAATTTTTTTAAGTTCTTTAAAACTTTTTTCAAAACCAATAACGTCAGTATTATCTCCGATGATAAGATTATTTTTTTTATAAACTAAATTAACAGAACCAATTTTTTTTGCTTTGGGAGTTGTCTTATCACACAAAGATATAAAATTAGTCTTATAAGGGATAGTTACATTAAACCCTATGAATTTTTTATTTTTTCTAAAATCTTCAAAAAATTTAGTTAGTTTTTTTTCTGGTATTTCGAACTTTTGATATTTTAAATTTTTATTATATTTTTTACACCAATAGTTATGAATATATGGTGACAAACTGTGTCCCAATTTTTCCGCAATAATGCCAATTGTATATTTCATTAAATAGACTTTAAGCTTCTCAGAAATTTGATGATATCTAAACCGATAATATTATAGAAGCTGCCATCAACATTATCAAAAAATTTTTTTGCTGGGCCTTCTATATTATAGCAGCCAACTGCTGATCTAATTTTTAAAAAATTTTTGTTTACATATGATTGAATTAATTGATGTGGGATTTTATTAAAGCTAATTTTTGTTTCAGAAATATTTTTTTTTATAATTTTATTATTAATCATAAAAACCATCCCTGTATATAGAAAATGTGACTTATTACTAAAATTTTTTAATAGTTGTATACAGCATTTTTTACTATCACACTTATAGATTGTTCTTTTACGAAATAATATAGTTGTATCAAAAGTCACAATTATTTTATTTTTGTATCTTTTTGATAAATGGCTTGCTTTAGCTTCTGCAATATTTAAAGCATCGTATTTATTGTTATTAATATTTCTTACTTTTCTCTCGTTGATATTAGCTGATCGAAATTTAAATGAGAGATTTAGATTATGAAAGAGTCTTCTACGAGATTGACTTTTAGTTCCAATGATTATTTGCTTGGTAATATGTGGATTAATAAAGTTATTCATTGGAAATCAATCTTCTTAACAGCTTAAAGTTTAATTATCTATCAATACTAAGTTTTCCTCAATTGTTGTTAAGAGCAAATTAGTCAATAAAATAGAGATTTTTTGATCTAATAATCTGTTAATCCACATAATTCGACCTACTACAACAAGTCTATATATAAATATATATATTTTTATTTTATTTTTTGTTATATAGATATTTCAATTAATTTTTAACAATCTTAGAAATTTCCAGCAATGCATTTAAACGAATTAAAAGATAAAAAACCTCAAGAACTACTAGATTATGCTGAGTCATTAGGTATTGAAAATGCCTCCGGTTTAAAAAAACAAGAGATCTATTTTTCTGTTCTAAAAAAGTTTGCTGAAAAGAATGAAGAAATTATTGGTGAAGGTGTTTTAGAAACAATGCAAGATGGTTTTGGTTTTCTTCGATCTGCAGACTCTAACTATTTACCAGGCCCTGATGATATCTACGTTAGTCCAAATCAAATTAAAAAATATGGTCTTCGAAAAGGAGACACATTAGAAGGCCCAATTAGACCTCCAAAAGATGGCGAAAGATATTTTGCTCTTGTTGAAATTAATAAAGTAAACTTCATTGATATTTCTAAAAATAATAAATTTAAAACTAATTTTGATAACTTAACTCCTCTTTATCCTGAAAAGAAATTTAACCTAGAAACAGATAAGCCAGATATGGATTTATCGTCAAGAATAATTGACATTATTGCTCCAGTTGGTGCTGGGCAAAGATCTTTAATTGTTGCGCCTCCGAGATCAGGTAAAACAGTAATCTTACAAAAAATTGCTAAATCAATTGCAGAAAATTTTCCTAATGTTTACCTAATGGTTCTTCTTATTGATGAGAGACCAGAAGAGGTTACTGATATGCAACGTTCAGTTAAGGGTGAAGTAATTAGTTCAACATTTGATGAACCGGCAGCAAGACATGTTCAAGTGGCAGAGATGGTCATTGAAAAAGCAAAACGTTTAGCTGAAAATAAATATGATGTAGTTATTCTTTTAGACTCTATTACAAGATTAGGTAGAGCGTATAATACCGTTGTTCCTTCAAGTGGTAAGGTGCTAACTGGTGGTGTTGATGCCAATGCATTACAAAGACCGAAAAGATTTTTTGGTGCTGCAAGAAACATTGAAGAAGGTGGCTCACTAACAATTATTGCGACTGCCCTTATTGAAACTGGAAGCAGAATGGATGAAGTTATTTTTGAAGAATTCAAAGGAACAGGTAATTCCGAGATCGTATTAGATAGAAAATTATCTGATAAGAGAACCTACCCTGCTATTGATGTTCAAAAATCAGGAACCAGAAAAGAAGACCTACTTTTAGATGCCGGAGACCTTCAAAAAGTGTTCATTTTAAGGAAAATTCTATCTTCTATGGGGACAGTTGATGCCATGGAATTCCTATTAGATAAAATGAAAGACTGTAAAACTAACGAAGAGTTCTTCAATAGTATGAATCAATAATTTTATTCCCATCCATCTTTCCATCCATCAATAATTTTATTTTGACTATCATCTAGTATTGAGAAGTTCCTATATATTATTGGCCAATTTTTCTCCAATTCCTTTAAAAAAGGGAATAATTCAGTTTCAGTCTTTATTAATTCGCTTTCATCCCAATGACTGGCAAAGCCAACCGCATCCCCACACCAACCTGTTCCGTATTTTTTTAAGTTTTCAACATTTCCAAAACCATTCATATAATTAAATCCTACAAGATTACCAAGAAATTTAAGTTCATCCCAATACAGCGCACAAAGCGGTATTGAAAATTCAATCTCTTTATAATTGAATAAACCTTCATACATTAAATAATCTTTTTCAAAAATAATAAGTTTAGCTCCTGTTAAACTAATACCTAGTGAATCAAAATAAACTGGCTCTGACATGGGTTTAAATGAATCGACCTCTGATTTATTTAATGGATAAACATTATTTAAAACATTAACTATTGATAAAACTTCCTTAGGCTCAATTTCTTCATCATTTACTGTATCTTCAGCATCATGCAGGTTAATATTTATGATTTCTGTTTCATCAACTAAAAATTTACCAGTATATTTTTCTATACCAATATATGCGACCTCAGACTCTCCACTAGGGATTGTTAAAAATAAACGATAATATTGCCCGTCTCTTTCAAAAAAACTGGAAGCACGTTCGCAACCATAAAGACCAAAATTTTCCTCAATTAATTTACTAGAGGCATGTATAAAATATTCATTTTGTGTACTCAAATAAATTGACTTTAATTGTGGTCGATCACAAACACTCCATGGATTAAAATAACCTTCTCTAAATCCATAGAAATCAATCCTTCCATCTTTGTTTATATCAGCTTTCTCTATCCTAAATGCATCGTTAATTGTTGTTGGAATAATTTGATGTTTCTCGAATTTACTATTATCCTTGTTCTCAAAAATATATAAGTATGCTTCCTCTTTGCAATCACCGCCACTTCGATTAAAAGGCTTAGTTGAGTCCTTTCTTTTACAGACAACCTCTTTTTCAATACCAACGCTGTCTATAAAACCATCATTATTAAAATCTATAGTAGTAGACGTCCAAGCTCTGTCTGCCTGTTTGAACTCTTTTTTATTTGATCCCTGAACCCAGTAACCTGGCTTTTTATTAACATCCCCTGTCCATATTAAGAAATTTGCCTCATCCTGAGGTTTAGGTTTTAGTTCATAACTATCTAATTTTTGAAAGCTAAGTTTATTATTTTTGTAATTAATATTTGACCAACAAAATGATGTATCACCTAAATTTGGACACCCACCAAAAATAATTGCCCCATCTTTAGATGGCAAAATATGATTAAATCCAATGTCAATAAATTGATTTGAATTTTTAGCTTTAGTGCATTTATTATTTTTTAAATCACAAATCTCAATCTGTCCACCGGGATCGTAGAAATAATCAATTATTTCAAGAAACCCATCTTTATTAAAATCAGCGTACATTAAGTCATGAGAAAAATGAGATGATCCGAATTTACTTAAGCTACTATCATTTAAGTTAAATATATAGTTAACGTCTTTCCAGCTACTATTTCTATTTCTGCCATCTTCTCTATTTGATAAATAAATTATTTCCTTATCACCGTCATTATCCGTGTCAATTGTGTCAACTCTTCTTGCTGTCAGCGGAAGAGTGTAGCTGTGTGAGTCTATTTGATTTATTTTCTTTTCAAAAATTTTGCTTAAGTTTGGGATATCTATAACTGCTAAATGTGAAAATGGTTGTTTGTTTGATTTTTGTCCCCACTCAACTACATTGTTCCAAGTATGGGCTATAATTTTCTCCTCACCACTATTATTAATATATCTTAAAAGAAGTGGTCTATTCCAAGCATTAATATCAAAATCATTTGGTTTTACTTCATATTTATTACTTAATTCTTGTATGATTATGCAATCATTAAGATTATTAATTCTTAAGTGCTCTGTTTTTAACTTACTACAGTCAAAAGGCTCGAACGACTTAACCTCGCTTTCACTTTTGCTGTAAGTAAACGAAGAAAATAATAAAAAAATTATCAAGATAGGAAAATTTTTCATAAATAAGTAAATATTTTATAATGCTACATAAGTCCAGGTTACTCCGTTGTAGACTGTATTTAATATAAATTTATAATGTTGGAGTTTTGTTTAAGTCTGGAACAATATTTTCTAATTTTACTCCATTGGTGAAATCGCCAGTGATTGGATATAGAATCTCAGGGGATGATGTATTAGAAATTTTAAAAAAATTAACTAATAAAAATTTTTCTAAAAATCATTCTCGTGTCCAAATCATCAAATTATTTAAAAGAGATGGCTCCATACTTGATGAATGCAGTGTTGTATATTTTAAATCACCCAAATCTTTTACTGGTGAGGATGTTTGTGAGGTTTTTTTACATGGATCTCCGCTTATTGCCAGTCAGTTTGAGCAAACCCTAAAAGAATTCAAAATTCCTGGCTTAAGGCTGGCAAAAAATGGTGAATTTTCTTATAGGTCTGTTTTAAATAATAAAAACTCCCTAAAACAAGCAAAAGCCATTAACCAAATTATATCAAATGATAGTTTTTCATCACTAGAATATAATAAAAAATTACTTTTTGAAGGTGACCAAGTTAGTGGACTCACCTCTTTAAGGGAGGAAGCTGTTGATTTATTCTCTGAAATTACGGCATCTATTGATTTTGTTGATGATGAAGAATTTAATTTTAAGAAAATCATTAAAAAAGCAAAAATATTCTTTTATAAATGTCATAATATATTACAAAAAACAAAGAATATGAACAAAGAGAAGAATATTTGTAAAATAATGCTAATAGGCCCAGTTAATGTAGGAAAATCAACACTTTTTAATAAAATGATTGATAAAGAAAGAGCTATAGTTACTAATATCAAGGGCACAACCAGAGATATATTATCAAACGAATTTATTTTTGATGGTAGAATGTTTGAAGTTTTTGATACTGCAGGACATAGGGACAAACAGGGTAAAATAGAGAGGGTTGGTTATAAAAAAGCACAACAATTATCATTAGAAATTGATCATTTTTTTATTCTTTCTGATAAGTATTCCACAAAAAAACAAATTTATTCTCTAAAAAAAGACTTTGGTATCAAAAATAATTACACTTTAGTTGAAACCAAGTCTGATCAATACCAATATCAATCAAAAAATGTTAAAATTAACCACAATTTGGAAAAAGATAGCGTTTTATCCAGGTTAAAAATATCATTGATTCACAAAAAATATGTCTCATATAAGGTCAAAAAAGCTGATTTTAATGATGAAGAAATCGATTTTTTAGAAAATATATTACAATATAAGCACGATATACTAAATGAGAGCGATATATTGATTATTGCTCAAATAATGAGAAATATATTAGATGATTTTTCATATGAATTTGGTTATATTAACAACGAAGATGTTTATGACAGAGTTTTTAGTAATTTTTGCATAGGAAAGTAGATTGTTTCACGTGGAACATTACGACGTTATTGTTATTGGGGCGGGTCATGCCGGTGTTGAAGCGGCAAATATATCAGAAAAATATGGCTTGAAAACAGCCCTTATTACTAAAAATTTATCAGATCTAGGAAAATTATCCTGCAACCCTAGTATTGGAGGTGTTGGAAAGACTCATATCGCTAGTGAAGTTGATATTTTAGGTGGTGTTATTTGCAAAATAGGAGATAAGTCTGCAATTCATTACAGAGTACTGAATTTATCTAAAGGCCCAGCTGTTTGGGGAGTAAGGGCTCAGATTGACAGGGATTTATATTCAAAACATATACTAAAATATATTAAATCCTCAAAGATTGATATAATTGAGGATGAAGCAATTAATATTTTAGAAAAAAATAATAAAATTTTAGGTGTTGAATGCGTATCCGCTGGCAAAATAAAATCTAAGGCTGTTATTTTAACTACCGGCACTTTTCTTAATGGAAAAATATATTTTGGAAGAGAGGTAAAAGAAGCAGGCAGAATAGGTAATAGCTCATCAAAAGAGCTTGCTAAATTTATTAATAAGAATTTTAAAACTATGAGGCTTAAAACAGGCACTCCTCCAAGAATTTACACTCAATCTATTGATTACGATGTTTTGGAGCCTCAGCCTTCTGAAAATAATGGAATATATTTATCTTATTTTACAAAACAAAATACGAACAAAAATATCAATTGCTATATTACAAAAACAAACAATAAAACGCATAAAATAATTAGAGATAATTTAGATAAGTCAGCTATGTATTCTGGAATTATAAAATCTGAGGGCGTTAGGTATTGTCCATCAATAGAAGATAAAATTACAAAATTTGGTGATAGAAGTGGTCATAATATTTTTTTAGAACCGGAAGGTTTAAATTCAGATTTGGTTTATCCTAACGGCATATCTAATTCATTAGATATTGATATTCAATTAAAGTTTCTTCGTTCAATTAAAGGTTTAGAAAAATGTGAAGTTGACCAATATGGATATGCTGTTGAGTATGACTCTGTTGATCCAAGAGAATTAAAATTAAATTTTGAAACAAAGAAAATAGAAAACTTTTTCTTAGCAGGACAAATTAATGGAACTACTGGATATGAAGAAGCTGCAGGACAGGGGATCTATGCTGCCATTAATGCGGCTATTAAATTAAAAAAAATAAAATTTAATAGTGAAGTTTTTGCAAGAAACAATAGTTACATTGGTGTATTGGTTGATGACTTAACAAAATTAGGTGTAACCGAACCCTATAGAATGTTTACATCAAGAGCGGAAAATAGACTTAAACTAAGAACAGATAATTCATATGAAAGATTTGGGATTAATATTAATAAAAAAATATTTAATAAAACAGAATTCACACAAATTAAAAAAAATATAAATGATGAGTCAAAAATTATTAAAAAACTTTTATCATTAAAATTTTCACCAAATGATCTTATGAAAAAAAATATAAAGGTTAAAAAAGATGGTAAGGTTAGAAATGGTTTTGAAGTTCTAAAATTTTTAGAACCAACTATCGAAAATTTTAAAACTTTTTTTAATATATCTATCAACCAAAAACTCCTAACAAAAATTTATTTTGATTCAAAATATGAAGTTTTTTATGATCGGGAAAAAAAGTCATATGAACAATTAAATAAAAATAAAAATATGAATTTAAAAAATATTGACTTCAATAAAATACCTTCATTGTCAAAGGAGATACTTGAAAAATTAAATAAATTTAAACCAGAGAATTTATATGATGCTGGTAAAATATCTGGAATTACACCCAGTGCACTTTTTCAAATCGTTAAACATAAAAAAATTAAAGGTGATAGAGTTGCTTGAACCAACATTAGAAAAATACTGTAAGGACCATTTTCAAAATAGCTCTGATGTATCTGCTAAATTATTGGAATACAAGAAATTATTATTGGACGCAAACCGAAACATGAATTTGATAGGGAAAAGTACCATTGATGATTTTGATCAAAGGCATTTTTTAGATTGTGTTCAAATACACGAACACATGCCTGAAAAAAATAAATTAACTGTCGATTTAGGTACAGGCGCGGGCTTGCCAGGAGTATTGCTTTCAATCATTGGATACAAAAATTTACATTTAGTGGAAAAATCGCCAAAAAAATCAGCATTTCTTGAGAGTTGCAAATTGCGACTTGGACTTGATTGTGTCATTCATAATCAGCCTTTAGCTGAAGTTTCTTTATCAAATGTACAATACATAGTGGCAAGAGCCTTTGCACCAATCTCAAAAATATTAAACTTTACTAAGCAGATGGTTACTGATCAAAGCCAATATGTTTTACTGAAGGGGAGATCATACTTAGAAGAAATAAAATCAGTTAGCAATAAGAGCTTTAATTGGAATGATTTTCCAAGTATTACGTCAGATGAGTCAAGGATTATAGTTTTACAAGTAAAATGATTATTACTATAGCAAATCAAAAAGGAGGTGTTGGTAAAACAACTACTGTTGTTAATCTATCAACCGCTCTGGCTTCTATAGATAAAAAAGTTTTAATTATTGATATGGATCCCCAATATAACTCCTCAATGTCATTTAATTCTTATGACCCAGAGCTATCAATATATAAAGTTTTTAGTAATTTAATAAATATTAATGATGCTATCCAAAAATCCCAAATTCCAAATTTACATGTTATCTCTGCGTGTGAAGATTTAGCAGCAGCAGAATATGAATTAGCCGAGGATGACAATAGAAATTACTTGCTCAAGAATTATATTTCAAATCTAAATCAAAGTTATGATTATATTTTTATTGATACGCCGCCTACTCTTGGCTTGCTTACGATAAGTTCTCTCACAGCAAGTAATGAGGTTCTAATTCCTGTCCAATGTGAATTTTTTGCATTAGAGGGCCTGTCTAAATTAATAAAAACTATTGATGCTGTTAAAAATAATTTAAATCCAGAATTAAAACTTAATGGAATTATTTTAACTATGTTTGACAAAAGGAATTCTCTATCTTCCTTGATAGAAAAAGAAGCACGAGAATATTTTGATACAAATGTTTATAAATTTAATGTTCCAAGAAATGTAACTTTGTCTGAGGCGCCAAGTCATGGGCTACCAGCA